>CAXMPK010000072.1:0-16962 GCA_964195405.1 uncultured Acidimicrobiia bacterium | reverse complement strand
CGTCCGTCCATGTGTCATAACCTGAGCCACAATGAGCACGATCCGTTTTGGGATCTCCCACCTCCCACCTGATGACGGTAACCACGTCGAATTCCTCGACGGCTTGGTCAGCCAGGGTCATCGGGCATTGGAACTCCCCTTTACCCGGGGATTTCCTTGGAAAGAAAAGCAGTGTCAGGAGTTCGCGGCGCTGGCCGCCGAACGCGACCTCCGACTGTCGGTACACGCTCCCTACTTCGCCGGGTTGACAATCCCCGATGAGGATCGGGGAAAACAGTCGCTGGCTGCGATGGAGCACACGATGAAATTGGGCAAGTGGTTAGGGGCTTCTGTGATCGTGGCCCATCTCGGGAGCAACTACGACGCCGATCCCGGCGTACTAATGGACCGCATCCGGCAGCGTCTCGAATACGTTGCGCCGAAAGTCGAGTCTTTGGGTGTGGGTCTTGGTTTGGAGACAGCCGGCAACAAGAGCTCTTTTGGAAGTCTTGGTGACATTTCCCAGCTGGCATCGGAGTTCTCCTTCGTTCGACCGGTTGTCGACTGGGCCCATCTTCATGCAATGACCGGTGGCGGTCTCACCAACAAGGATGCGTTTCTGTCGGTGCTGGCTTTTGTCACGGAAAGCTTTCCCGGTTGGATGATCCAGCCTCTCCAGGTGCAGTTCTCGGACAACGAGTTCGGCAAGGCAGGAGAGATCCGTCATGTTCCGTACGGGGATGGCACGCTCCGGGTCGGACCACTTATCGATGCGGTCCAGGACATGGGGATTTCGATGGTGTTGATCTCCGAAGCGCGTGAAATGAAAAGTCACGGCCTGATCTGGGAGGAAGTCCAAGAACATCTGGGTTCGACCGAAACCCGTGGTCGCGCGGTCTCCAGTGCCCCGGTCGATTTTCCGAGCCCGGTCCTGGTGACCAAGGAAAGGGACCGCTTTGTTCCGGCAGAAGTCGACCGCCCGATCACTTTCTCGAATATCGACAAGGTCTTTTTCCCCGACGACCCGTACACCAAAGGCGACCTGATCCAGTACTACACCTCGGTGGCCCCGCTGTTGTTGCCCCATCTCGAAGGGCGGCCGATCTCGATGTCCCGATACCCCGACGGCATCACAGGCCCCAGCTTCTACGAAAAGAGGGCGCCAGGTCACCAGCCTGACTGGATGCGACTTGCACCCGTGGTTTCCGATTCGAAGGGCGACGAGATCGATTTTCTCCTGGCCGACTCCGCCGAGTCGCTGATGTGGTTCGCCAACATGGGGTGCATCGAGGTCCATCCGTTTCATTCCCGGGTGGACGCTCCCGAGATGCCCTCTTATGCGATCTTCGACTTCGACCCAGCGGAGGGATCGACCTGGGATCAGGTGGTCGCTGGAGCAAGGCTGCTCAACGTCGCACTTGGTCAGATCGACCTGGTGGGGTATCCCAAACTGTCGGGTTCGAAAGGGCTGCATGTCTATGTCCCTCTCGACCCCGTGCACGACTACGTCCAGGTTCGGCGGTTTGTTGGCGAGGTTGGGGAGTACCTGGCTGCGGCCAACCCAGACGAATTCACCATGGAGTGGGACAAGCCCAAACGCAAGGGGAAGGTTTTCATCGATCACAACCGCAACGCTTCGGGTCAGACCGTCGCTTCGGTCTATTCGGTGAGACCACGGCAAGGCGCACCGGTGTCTGCACCTTTGACTTGGGACGAGGTGGAGACCCTGAAGAACGGTGACGTCACCATCGCCAATCTCTGGGATCGTCTCCAGAGATACGGCGACCTCTTCGCACCTGTGGTGCAAGGTGGTCAAACCCTCGACGCTGCCGAGGAGGCCTTGGGGATCAAATAGATGAGCCGATTCCGCCGGGATCCTGTCGCCTGTTCGGCTCAACCGAACAGGTTGGGAGTTTCCGATGGAAACTCCATTGCCCACGAAGTAGGCGCTACTTCCTGTAGTTTTCGGGGTTTGGGTGAGGTCTGTAGGGTTGGGACGTGGATCTCTACGCTCGTATCAATATTCTCGGCGGGCTTTCGGTGCGTTTGCCAAAGGGCGGTCTCGATGAAGCGATAGCTCTCGACAACGACCCCATCGGACGGGCCCACAACTGGGTGAAACAGGGTGTGGACTATCTGCACGTGGTCGACCTCGATGCCGCCGCTTACCGCGACTACCGAAACCGTGAGTTAATCAGCCGACTCGTCGAGCAGGTAGATGTCCCAGTCCAAGTCGCCGGTGGCGTCAGATCCGAGGGCGAGGCCGAGCGGATAATGGACATGGGTGCCTGGAGGATGGTGATGGGCACGGCTGCAATAGAAAACCAGATCATGGTCTGGGACCTGTGCCGCGAGTACCCCGAAAAGATCGTCGTGTCTCTCGATGTCCGCGGCAACGAAGAGATCGCAACCCAAGGGTGGACCCAGAACAGTGGGCGCTTTCTCGAGGAGGTTCTCATTGAGATGTCTTCCGCCGGAGTCGTGGCCTTTCTCGTCTCCGAGGCAGGGCGCGACGCGTTGGAGGATCCTCCCAATCTCGAGATCCTCGCCGAGTCTCTCGGCACGGTCGAGGATCCTGTCATTGCCTCGGGTGGGGTGCGTGACCTTGATGATCTTCGCAAACTGACCCAACTCGAGTCTTCCGGTCGCCAGATTGCCGGCGTGATAGTGGGCCGTGAAGTGACCGCGGGTCGGTTCACGGTTGAAGAGGCCAAGGAGGTTCTCGCCGGTGGCGGCCCAAGTCGTGCACCAGGTGGGATCAACTCAACCAGGACATCCGTAGCGGTGACCTCGCTGCCCGACTCCTTGGATTTCTATATCGACCTGCTCGGATTCGACCAGCTCCGTTCGCCGTCACAGGGTGTGGTAGCGGCGGTCGTACAAGCGGCTCCCGGACAGCAGATCGAGCTGGTTGAGGGTGGAACTGCCCGGCCCGACACCCTTGTGTTCAACGTTGAGAACCTTGAACAGTGGAAAGATCACTTCGCCAGCGCGGGGGTCACATCGGCCGCGACGTCGGAAGGTCTAGAGATTCACGATCCGGATGGTCTCCGGATCAGCCTCGAATCCGATTGATCGAGTGGCCGCTACCTGATCAGGGTCCGTGATTGCTCCCTGAGAAACTGGCGGAGATACCAGGGGCCGCCACCACCGGCGCCTGAGGTGCCCGAACCCTTCCAACCACCGAAAGACTGGATGTCGGGCCACGCTCCGGTTGTCGCGCCAGCCGCCCTGTTGACATAGGTGACACCCGCTTCGATCCCTGCGAACCAACGCTCGATCTCCTCGTCGTCGTTGGAGAAGAGGCCGGCAGTGAGGCCAAATTCGGTGTCGTTGGAGAGGGCGAGGCCCTCCTCCAATCCCGAGATCTTGGCCACCGACACCAACGGGACAAACAACTCCGTTGACCACACCCACGAGTCAAGTGGCGCCGTCACCACGGTCGGCTCCACGTAGTTGCCGCTTGCCAGATCCCCGTCGGATAGGACCTTTCCGCCGATCAACACGTCTCCGTCCTTCTTTCGAACCTCTGCCACTGCCTTCTCGAAGCGTTCGACAGCGTCGGCGTCTATGACCGGTCCGACGAAGACACCGTTCTCGAGGGGGTCGCCAATTGTGATGTCGCCGGTGCGTGCGATGAGCTTTGAGATGAACTCGTCGTAGACCGGGTCCTCCACATACACACGAGAGGTCGCAGAACACTTCTGACCACTCAGCCCGAAGGCTCCCCGAACCACCCCTTCGGCTGCTTGATCGAGATCGGCGCTTCTGGTGATCACGACCGGGTTTTTCCCCCCCATCTCGGCACTTACCGGCTTGGGCCGGTGCTCGTTGACTGTGCGGTAGAGATACATGCCGACCGGGTGGGAACCGGTGAATGTGAGGCCGTCGACGTCGTCGTGGTGAGCCAGGTAGTCGCCCGCCTCGTCACCCCCCGTGATCAAGTGCAGAGCACTTGGAGGGAGGCCGGCCTCCCGCATGATCCGATAGAACTCTTGGGCCATCAGTGCACCAGTGTTGGACGGCTTCAGGACAACCGTGTTGCCGGTGATCAAGGCTCCAGATGATGGTCCGCCGGCCAGAGCAAGAGGAAAATTGAACGGCGAGATAACTGCCCACACCCCATGGGGCCGGAGAACCGATGTGTTGGTCTCGTTTGCAGTGAGGGCGCTCAGCGGTGTGATGAAACCGTCCTGGTCGGTGATCTGTTGGGCGTAATAGCGAAGAAACTCGACAGTCTCAGCCACGTCTCCCAAAGCCTCGAGTCGGTTCTTTCCTACTTCGTATGACATCAGCGCTGAGAGGTCGAAAGTCTGTGCCTCCATGATGTCGGCGGCCTTCAGCATCAAGTCGCGGCGTGGTTCCCAGCCCCATGCCTCCCATTCGGGTTGAAAGGCGTCGGCCGCGGCCACGGCTTGATCGATGTCGGTGGTCGTCGCCTGGGCGTACCGCCCGATGAGAAGATCACGGTCGATCGGTGAGACCTCCTCAAAAAGATCACGATCCACGCGGGTCTCTCCGTCGACGATGACACCGTGGGTCTGGCCCAGTAGGGACCGGACTTCCACTACCGATTTCTCAAATGCTGTATTGAGTTCTTCGTTGTCCGCCGACATTGTTGCGTAGGTGATTTTCAGGGCCATCTGAACCTCTCGAGAGTGTGTATTGGTATCAGTTCGACGATACCGGTTCTCCGGCATTCTGGGCTGGCAGCGCTGGATGGGTTGAAAGTCCTATTTCCCCTAATGGGTCTCACGACCGGTACGCCCTGGCCCATCGCAGGACGATCAATAGTTATGGCCACGCGACCGGCGGACGCTTTTCTTGGTACCAACTCCGAGATGCACCGCATTAACAAGAGTGTGGTGCGGGTGGGTGCGACAGCCGCATGGGTCAGTGCAGCTGTCTTCCTCATAATCGGGTTCATCGGCGGCAACTCAGCAATGTTTGTCGAGGCGGTCGGTCCGACCATGGCAGCTGGGCTAATGACCGCGCAAATCATTCTCCATCGCGAGAACGCCGGGGTCGCATTGTTCGGGGCCGCGATCGTGACGATGGTCATTCATGGCGTCGCGGGCAACGAAGACAGCTTGATACCTGCCGCTCTCGCCCTGGTGATCCTCCCCACTATTGGAATGCTCTTCATCGAAACTCGGCGTCGATGGTCGGTGGCAACGGCTGCGTTTCTCCTGTTGGCCACACCATTTATCTGGGGGATGGCTTTTAGTCAGGCGCTGACGCTCGGGTTGGTGATGACGATCAGTTTCGTGGTCACGTCCGTCGTTTTCCTCACCGTCAGGAGCGCCGCGGCGACTCTCAACATGCGCCTCCAGAGTCTGTTCGAAAACTCCCCAACCGCTGTCATGGAAGAGGACTGGGCCGAAGCGGTCGCCTACTTACGATCCGAATACGCTGGACGGCCCGACAGGATCGAGCCTTTCCTGATGGCATATCCGGCGGTCGTCAAGAGGGCAGTGGCCAAGGCCAAGGTGATCAGGGTCAACCAAGCGGCGATCGAGCTACTCGAGGCAGATAGCCCCGAGGATCTTCTCGGCTTTCGCAATCCGAACGCGGTCCAACCGGAGACGATGAGCCTGTATGTGGGTGTGCTGGTTGCTCTTTACGAAGGAAAGACCTCCTTTGAGCAGGAGGCTCCGGCCTTCACCCACAAGAAGACCTCGATCTGGCTTCAGGCCCGCTCTGTTGACACTTCGACCGGTGCGCCTGCCACCAACATCCTGGTGGGTTTGGCGGACATCACCCACATCAAGGCCCGCAACGACGCAATGGCAGAGCTGGTCAAGGCCAAAGACGAGTTCATTGCCAGAGTGAGCCATGAGCTTCGCACACCGCTGACGGCGGTCATCGGGCTCAGCTCCGAGCTCAACTCGCTCGACACCCTCAGCGATGAGGAGCGGACCGAACTGACGCAACTGGTTGCCGTTCAGGCGGCCGAGATGTCGCACATCGTGGATGATCTGTTGGTCGCGGCCCGCGCAGAAATGGGGACCGTCGCCATCCACCCCATCGTCATCGACCTCCACAAGGAGCTCACTACAACCATTGATGGTCTAGGGGTTGCTGTTGCCGAGGTCCCGGCCTTCATTGACGATGTGGTGGCCGATCCGAGCCGTGTGCGCCAGATTCTCCGCAACCTTCTCACCAACGCCGAGCGCTACGGGGGCCCCAGAATCAGGGTCGTCTCCGGCGCCATTTTCGACAAGGCGTGGATCGAAATCAGGGACGACGGGGAGGGTGTGTCAATTGGGTCAGCTTCTCGAATCTTTGAGCCATACGCCACCGCCCATGAAGGCGGTGTTACCGGCTCAGTTGGTATCGGGCTATCAGTTGCTCGCCAGCTTGCCGAGCTCATGGGGGGCACTTTGACCTATTACCGCGATCAGAGTGAAAGCGTTTTCCGGCTTGAACTGCCCCTCGCCGACAAATCCGAGACCTCGTTGGCTTCCAAAAAGGCTGCTGTCTAACTAGTTTCTTGCGTGATGCCAGACATCACCATGCCAATTCTGTATTGGCCATTGCTGTTGTTGGGGGCCTACCTGCTCGGCTCGGTGCCCTTTGCCCAGGTAATGGCACGTCTCCATGGCGTCGACCTGCGCGATGTCGGCACCGGCAATGTAGGTGCCGGAAACCTGACACGCGAGGTCGGACTGGCCTGGGGGGCATTGGCCGCCCTTCTCGACGGCCTTAAAGGTCTCTTTCCAGTTTGGATCGCCTTGAAGGCGGGGCTTGGGCCCGGTGCATCGGGAATGGCTGGAGTCGCGGCTGTGATGGGACACAACTGGTCCATCTGGCTTCGGGGCCGCTCTGGACGTGGTCTTGCGACGGCCGCCGGGGTCCTGATGGCGCTTGACCCGGTGATGCTCGTCTGGACCGCAGGATGGTCGCTCGCCGGGTGGAAGATCGGAAGTGGATTGGGAGGGTTTCTCGGCTGGGGCCTTCTTCCGATTGTCTCGGTCGCGATGGGTCGACCGCCAGCAGAGAGCCTTGTGCTTGCACTGCTTTCGATAATCCTGATGAGTCGGCGAGCGCAAGGAAATCCCGGTGCAGAGCCAGGCAGGATCCCGGCTTTGAAGCGCGTGATCTACGACAACGACAATGTCATCGACGACTTCCCGGAGACTGTCGAGGAACCACTGACACCGTGAACCCGAAACGTGTGGTCTGGATCGCCGCCTTGGCGGCGGTCGGCTACATCGCCGTGGCCATCTGGTTGGTCAACTCCGATTTCGTTGAAATCCCATCTCTGAGCGGGGCGGCCCTTGCCTTGGTCCTCGTCGCCGGGTTCAGCCAGATAACCGCCAAGGTCTTTTATGGACTCCTCTTCCGTGAGTCGGTCCAGGAAGCTGGGGGTAAACTGAAGCGCTGGTCGGCGTTCAAGGCAGCCCTGGTGGGTGCCGGCATCGCCCGGTTGATACCCGCCGGTGGTGCCATTACCCCGGTTGGAATGTCATGGACCGTTCGAGACGAGGTGGATGGCGGATCGACCGGGCCGGCCGTGAGGACCGTGCTGCTCAACTACGCCGGGTTGCTGATGATGACAGGCGTTGGTCTGTTTATCGCTCGGGTCGAGATCCCTGTATTCAAACTAAGTCTCTTCGTTCTCTCACCCTTCATCTTTGTATTGGGCCTGGTGCTGATGTTCGGATCGGGAAAACTGGGAACCCTTTCGAAGTATCTGCCTCGATTCATTCAGGAAAAGGTCAAAGACGCTGTCATCGACCATCCCCCCGGTCTCGAGTCCCAATTCTACATCTGGGCTCGACTCTTCCTCGAGGCCGGAGCCCTTTGGCTTGTGCTGATTGCCTTCGGAATAGAGGTCGGTGGCTTTCAGGTGATGGCGGCGTTCGGCGCTTCCGCACTCGCCGGCGGGCTACCGGGCCCGCCCGGGGGTGTCGTCATCGTCGAAGGAACGCTCGGTCTCATCCTTGTCGCTTATGGTCAATTGGCTGCTGCGGTGGTGGCGCCCGTGCTCGTGTTTCGGGTTATTTCGTACTGGTTGCCGTCGGGACTGGGTCTTCTGGCAGGAGGCTCGACCTTCTTGTCGTCAGATGCAGCCAAGAAGGCTCGGCACGCAGAAAACGACAAGGATGAGGAGTAGTAGTCTCGACTGCTCATGACTGACAAGGTCTCCTTCAAGCTCTCCAACCAAGACGGCGAACTGGTATCGGACGCCGACTTCGAGGGCCAGAGGTATGTCATGTTCTTCTACCCACGGGCGATGACACCCGGTTGCACAACCGAGTCTTGTGATTTTCGGGACAGCTATCGCGAGTTCGCCGAAGCCGGTTACTCCATCGTTGGGGTGAGCCCTGACCCGCCTTCACGTAACAAGAAGTTCCAGGAGAAAGAGGGTCTCAACTTCGACCTGCTCTCAGACGAGGACCATGTGCTGGCCGAAAGCTTGGATGCGTGGGGTGAGAAAAAGCGGTACGGCAAGATCTCTCGCGGCCTGATTCGCTCCACCTTCGTGATCGACGAGAAAGGTTCAGTCGTTGAGGCCTATCGAAACGTCCGTGCCACGGGTCATGTTGACCGACTGAAGGCCGACCTCCTCGCCTGATCAATCGTGCTCGAGCAGCCGGGATCTGTGATTGCCGACCCATCAACCCCCTAGTTCGATGCCAGACAGATTCTCGAGGGCCTTGACCAATGCATGGTTACCTTCGGCACCGAGTCCACGTGCTTGCAGCGATCGGTATAGCTGAAAGACGAGTGCCACTCCCGGGAGAGGGATTCCCAGTTCGTCGGCCGCTTCCAGGACGAGACGAAGGTCTTTTTGTTGCAAATCGATGGTGAAACCGGGCTGCCAATCGCGCTCGATCATCTGGGGCCCTCTGTTGGACAACATCCACGAGCCGGCCGCTCCTCCTTCAACCGCCAACAGGGTCTTGGTCAGGTCGAGTCCGGCACCTTCGGCCAGAAGCAATGCCTCGGAAACTGCCAACTGGTTGACCACCACGAGGATCTGATTCACGGCTTTCGCCATCTGCCCGGAGCCGGGTTCGTCACCGACGTGAACGATCGACTTCGAGTAGGCGTCGATGAAGGGGCGGGCTTTCTCCAAGCCTTGTTTGGGACCTCCGGCCATGACCGCCAGGGTGCCGTTGACCGCCCCCTCGGAGCCGCCGCTGACCGGTGCATCAACCCAATCGACGCCCAATTCGGCCGCACGTTTGGCGAATTCCTTGGTAGCAGAAGGCGAGATAGTTGAGTGGTCCACCAGGAGGTCACCCTCTGTCATCCCGTGTATCACCCCAAAGTTGCCGAATACCACTTCCTCCACATCCGGTGTGTCCGACACGATCACCAAGACTATGTCGGAGGCCGGGCCCACATCTCTGGCCGTTGCGACCAGCGTGGCCTCGAGGCCGTCAGCTTTTGAAGGAGTCCTGTTCCAAACAGTGATCTCATGGCCGTTCTCGATGAGGTTGGCCGCCATGCCATACCCCATGATCCCCAGCCCGATGAATCCGAGTCTTGTCATGACGCCGCACCATAGAGATCTGCTAAACCCCAGGTCATGCCGCGCGATCGACTGGATGAGGCCCTAGAAGGCGAGCTATCCCAATTGATCGAAAAAGGAACCGACAAAGGCCCCGAGGTTGTCGTCACCGAAGTGCTCCCGGCTCGAGGTGGTTTCGGTCGTCGTTACCGGCTGGCTGGGTCGACCGTTGACTTCATCAGGATGAATTCCAACAGCTACCTCGGTCTCTCCCATCATCCGGCGGTGATCGGTGCCGAGGAAACGGGTAGCCAGCGATTTGGCGCCGGTCCAGGCGCTGTGCGCTTTATCTCAGGCACCTACCAGCCCCACTTGGACCTCGAGCGGCGTTTGGCCAGCTTTCATTCCCGCGAGGCAACAATCAGCTACTCATCTGCCTATGCCGCTGTGGTCAGCACCCTGACTTCGCTGGTCACAGGTGACACTGTCATTCTCAGTGACGAGCTGAACCACAACTGCATCATCAACGGGGTTCGGATGACGAGACCGGCGTCGCGGGCGGTTTATCCGCATCTGGACATGGACGCCTTGGACAGGTCACTGACCGAGGCGGCCGGCACTGCTGCCAGGGCTGTGGTGATCACCGACGGTGTCTTCTCGATGCGTGGCGATTTCGCAGACCTGTCGGCGATCAATGATGTGGCTGCGAAACACGACTCCTCTTATGCGGAGAACGTTGTCGTTGTTGTTGACGACTCACATGGTGTGGGTGCCTATGGCGAGACCGGTCGTGGCACCGAAGAATTGACGGGTGGGTGGGCCGACGTGCTGATCGGAACTCTGGGCAAGGCGTTTGGCGTCAACGGCGGGTACGTCGCCGGCAGCCAAACGTTGACTACCTATCTCAGGGAAAAGGGCCCGATGTACATCTATTCAAACCCGATCACCCCAGGTGAGGCTGCTGCCGCAGAGATGGCCGTTTCGGTCCTCGACTCCGCCGAGGGAAGCGAGATGCTGGATCATCTTCGGGAGATGACCGGGCGATTCGAATCGGGGCTGGTCGGGGCTGGATTCGACACGATTCCCGGACCACATCCGATCGTGCCCTTGATGGTGGGGGACGCCAAGCGGACCGCCTCCCTCGTGCATCACCTCTTCGACAATGGTGTCTTGGCGACGGGTCTCAACTTCCCGGTGGTACCCAAGGGTGATGAGGAAATCCGATTTCAGGTGAACGCCGATCACACCGTTGCTGACATTGATTCTGTGTTGTCCGTCTTGAGCGAGTTCGTCGGCTGATGCCCGACATATCAGTCTGGCCTGATGAAGTCGAGGTTCATTTCGACACTGAGGTGAACCTTCTCGAATCCCTCGTGTCTGCTGACATACCGATCGCCCACTTGTGTGGCGCTCGAGCACGTTGCTCGACTTGCCGGGTACGAGTCACCGAAGGTATCGAGCATCTATCTCCGAGAACGGAGCCAGAGCAGAAAATGGCCTCGCGGCTCGATTTTCCGGATGAGCTGCGGCTTGCATGTCAGACCACCGCGGTCGGATCAGTCAAGATTGCCCGACTTGTCCTGGACGCCACTGATGTCGAACTTGCCTCTCAACTGGGTAAGCCCAAGATGGTCGGTCGCGTTGGCCGAGAGGTCGAAGTTGCCGTGTTGTTCACCGATGTTGTCGGGTACACATCGATGGCAGACAGCCTTCCTGCATACGACGTCGTGCACATGCTCAATCGTTTCTTCGGCCGCACGGCCACCCTTGTCGAGGAGAACGGGGGCCAAGTCGACAACTACATAGGAGACGCGGTTCTCGCTGTGTTCGGCATCGAAGACAAACCGGATCCTGCTCTGGGAGCCGTCCGTACCGGTCTCGGAATTCTTGCCATTGCCGATGATCTCACCAACTACCTGGGGCGCATCTATCAGATGGATTTTCGAGTCCGGGTGGGTATCCATTATGGCGAAGTCCTCTTTGGCCTAATGGGGGCGGAGTCTGCTGCCCGGGAGACCGTTATTGGTGACACGGTCAACGTGGCGAGCCGGCTGGAAGCCGCCAACAAGGAAACCGGGACCTCGATTCTGGCCTCGGAGCGGGTTCGAGAGTTGACCGCTCAACACATCGAGTACGGACGACGATTCGAGCTGGATTTGAGGGGCAAGACTGGCATGGTCCTCGCACACGAAGTGCTCGGCGAAGCGTAAGTTAGGACTGTGACTGCTCCGACGATCGCAGAGCGATACTCGAAAGCCGTTTTCAGCGGCGACTACGAGGCGCTTGGCGAACTACGTCATGACGACTTCATCGCTCGATGGCCGCAATCGGGTGAGATCGTCCGGGGCCATGACCGTTGGGTCGAGATCACCCTGCGGTACCCACAAAGCGGAGGCGATGCCGGAGTAGTCTCAGGTGGGGACAAACTGAGGGTGACCCAGGTGAAAACACCGATGCCCTTTGGCCCACCAATCTTTGCAATGAGTGGTGGCGCGGACACTTTCACGCTACAGGGCCAGATCAGGTATCCCGACGGGGCGTTGTTCCACCTCGCCGCTATTTGTGACATTGAGGGCGGCAAAGTGATTCGAGAAACGACCTATTTCTGCGAACCTTTTGACCCGCCCGAGTGGAGAGCCGACCTTGTGGAGCTCGAGTCTTAGCCGGCTGCTTCGACGACGATGAGGATGGCGTCCGCCTCGACCTGATCCCCCGGTTCGTATCTGACTTCGGTGACTGTGCCGTCGTGTGGTGAGCGAAGAGTGTGTTCCATCTTCATCGCTTCGAGGACAACCAATACCTGTCCCTCGGCAACCTCGTCTCCGGTAGCCACTTCGACCCGGATGACGTTCCCCGGCATCGGCGAATGGAGCGAGCCGACGTCTTCGTTTGCCCCGGTAGAAGAAAATCGGGGGATTGTGGTCAGATGTGTCGGGCCGGTCGCAGAGTCGATGAAACGCTCCTCTCCGTACCGTGCCACTTCATAGTGATAGTCAGCGTGGTCGACTGTGAACGAAGCCCGGTGGGGCTCCTCCCGGACAACCCGGACCGATCCGAGCCCTTCGACATCGAATCCTGACGGGCTCAGCGAATAGGCCACCTCGTGGGCTCCATGACTCCCGGAGAACGACCTCCTTTGAAGCTGACTTGGAGAGTTACGCCATCCTGAGCCAATTGTTGGCAGCACCATTACCTGGGACCGTTCGTGGGCCTGGTCAGCCAGCGCCGCTGCAATCGCGGCCAAGCGCTCGTTTCGCTCGTCCGACAGCGGACGAGCCAGACTCTCGAGATCGTGCCGTTCCAGAAAGTGGGTGTCCGTCTCCCCTGAGAGGAACTCGGCTGATTCCAAGACCCTGGTGAGCAGAGCGCGATTGGTGGTGGACCCGTGAATGTGAGCCTGCCGCAGTGCGGTTGCCAGACCTTCCGCCGCCCCCTGTCTAGTCGCCGAGTGGTAGATGACCTTGGCGATAAGAGGGTCGTAATGCACCGATACCTCCGACCCGTCGTCGACGCCGGAGTCGACTCGCAGCCCCTCCCTGTCCGAGAACCGGAATCGGTGAATGCGGCCAGTAACTGGGAGGAAGTCATTTAGTGGATCCTCGGCGTAGAGACGAGCCTCGATTGCATGACCCGTCATTGTTGGTTGCTGCTCGGGTAGACGACCGCCATCTGCGATCTCGATCTGCATACGAACAAGATCGAGGCCGGTCACCATCTCGGTGACAGGGTGCTCGACCTGGAGCCGAGTGTTCATCTCGAGGAAGAAGAAGTGCCCGTCCTGGTGGAGGAATTCGACAGTTCCGGCGCCCACGTATGCGACGGCTCTTGCGGCTTCGACAGCTACCTCTCCCATCGCTTCGCGTGTCTTCTCGTCGATGCCCGGTGAGGGAGATTCTTCGATGATCTTCTGATGTCGACGTTGGATGGAACATTCACGTTCGAACAAAGAGATGACGCGGCCGTGAGTGTCGCCGAACACTTGGATCTCGATGTGTCGGGGAGCGTCGAGGTATTCCTCCAAGAAGACCGCGTCATCACCGAACGCTCCGGCTGCCTCCCGGCGAGCAGCTTCAATGGCTGCTGCCAGGTCGTTGGCGTCACGCACGACCCGCATCCCCTTGCCCCCACCGCCGGCGGAGGCCTTGACCAGGACCGGAAACCCGATCTTCTCGACCGAGTTGACGGCAACACTGTGGAGCGTTGGGACTCCGATCTTGTCCATGAGTCGTTTCGACTCGATTTTCGAACCCATGATCTCGATCGATTCAGGAGAAGGTCCGATCCAGGTCAATCCGGCGTCGATCACTGCCTGGGCAAATCCAGAGTTCTCTGCGAGGAACCCGTATCCGGGATGGATGGCGTCGGCGCCCGTCTCTTGGGCTGCCGCCAAGACCGCCTCGATGTTGAGATACGTGTCGGCGGGGGCTGCCCCGCTCAAGAGCACCGCTTCGTCTGCCTCCATCATGTGGGGCTCACCGCTGTCGGGCTCTGAAAAGATCGCAACCGTGGAGATCCCCATGTTCCGGCAGGTACGAAAGACCCTTCTTGCGATTTCGCCCCGGTTGGCCACGAGGACCTTCGCAATGCTCATGTCACATCCTGAAGACGCCGAAGCGATCGGTACCTTCGACAGGACCGGAGTGGATCGCTGAAAGGGCAATCCCGAGCGTCGGACGTGTGTGGCGTGGATCGATAAGGCCATCATCACGAACACGAGCCGTCGAGAAGTAGGCCTGCTCAGACTCCTCCATCATCTTGACCAGCTCGGCGCTGCGATCAGCGTCAGCATCCTCGTCGAAGTCGATGCCTCTCGATTCGGCAGATTGTCTGGCGACGATCGACATGACGCCCGCCAGCTGTTTCGAACCCATCACCGCGACTTTGTGGTTGGGGTAGCCGAACACAAACCGCGGCTCGTAGGCCCGGCCGGACATTCCGTAGTTGCCGGCGCCGTAGGAGACGCCGGCCATCAATGAGATGTGGGGGACTTCGGAGTTGGCGACGGCGTTGACCATTTTGGCGCCGTCTTTGATAATCCCGCGTTGCTCGTAACCCTTGCCCACCATGTATCCGGTGGTGTTGTGGATGAAGAGGAGCGGAGTGTCGTACCGGTTGCAGAGTTGGATGAACTCTGTTGTTTTCTGTGCTTCCTCGGAGAAGATCACACCCTGTTGGTTGGCCACGACACCAATCGGGTATCCATGGATCGATCCCCAGCCGTTCAGGATTGAGGTTCCGTATACCGCCTTGTACTCCTCGAACCGGGACCCATCGAGAACACGGTTGAGGATCTCCCGCATGTCGAAAGGGATGCGAAGGTCGGATGGGATCACGCCGAGAATCTCGTCGATGTCGTGTACCGGATCGTCAGCAGGCTTCGTCGGCCCGTAGCCGTGTTTGCGCCAGTTGAAATGATCGACGATGTCGCGGCCCATGCGGATCGCCTCGTGTTCAGATTCAGCGAAATAGTCGGAAAGGCCGGAGATCTTGGAGTGCATTTCGGCGCCCCCGAGCTCTTCTTCGGTCGACTCCTCTCCCGTTGCCATTTTGACGAGAGGCGGGCCCCCGAGAAACACCTTGGCTTGATCCTTCACCATCACCGCGTAGTCACACATGGCTGGGAAGTAGGCGCCACCAGCAGTGGAGCTGCCAAAGACCAGCGAGACCGTGGGGATGCCGGCTTTGGAAAGCCGTGTGAGATTTCGGAACCACTTCCCTCCGACCAAAAAAACGTCGGCTTGGTCGGGGAGATCGGCGCCACCCGACTCGACGAGGTTGATCAGCGGCAGACGATTCTCCATCGCGATGTCCATGATCCGGAGTGATTTGGCCAGAGTGAACCGGTTGAAGACCCCAGCCTGGCTTGTTGGATCGTTGGCGAGAATTGCGCATTCGACACCGTTGATCACACCAATCCCTGTGACGACATTGCCGCCGAGCGGCTTGTCCGATCCCCACGCTGCGAGGGTGGACAGCTCGAGAAAATGCGAATCGCGGTCAATCAGGAGCTCGATGCGCTCCCTTGCGAGAAGCTTGCCCCGCTGTCTGTGACGCTCGATGTACTTCTCGCCGCCGCCCTCACGGGCTTGGTCCTGAAGCGCCTCGAACTCGGCGAGTTTCTCCTCCATCACGACCCGGTTGGCTTGATACTCCTCGGAGCGCGTGTCGAGACGCGTTCCCAATGTTTGCATGGCTAACGAGAGTAGTTGTCTGCCGAGTCACCCCGGCAGGGCGATGTCGTCTCGGAGGAGTGCAGAATTGTGACCGTGATCACTAGCTCGAGTGGACCGCTGACTCCTGATACGGCTCGATCATTATGCACTCACCCGGGCATTCCTCAGCTGATTCGATGACATCCTCGATCTGAGAATCGGGGACGCGAGCCAGGCCGCGTGCACCGTCGGGCGCCTGCTCGCCATCGAATACAACCGTGTCGCCAAAATACTTGGATTCCTCTTTCACGACCCAAAGACCGTCGTCGCGTCCCACGAAGACGTCGGGGCTTATCTCTTCACAGATTCCGTCACCTGTGCAGAGGTCTTGATCGATCCAAACCATGAGCTTGGTTGCTTCCGCCATAATTGTATTTTAGATGACTTGCGCTCGACTACTCAACTCATGACAGAATCGAGGTCATGAAACAAGCTCTTAGCGACCTCACCGCACTTGTCGGGACCGAAATCGGCACATCGGATTGGTTGGAGATCACCCAGGGGCGGGTCGACGCATTTGCTGAAGCCACCAATGACCACCAGTTCATCCACGTCAATCCAGAACTGGCCGCGCAGACCCCCTTTGGGGGGACGATCGCTCACGGTTATCTCACACTGGCGCTGGTGGTGCCTCTGGCGTCGGAGGTCGAGATGCCGGTGGGCAATCCGATGATGGGAATCAACTACGGATCGGACCGAATCCGTTTTCCTGCCCCGGTTCCGGTGGGTTCACGGATCAGGGCACGGGTTGCCATCACCGATGTCAATGAAGTGGCCGGTGGCATCCAGATCAAGCGAACAGTGACGATGGAGATCGAGGACCAGGAGAAGCCGGCGATGGTCGCCGAGACACTGGTCCGCCTCTACTACTGATCTGCTGAGTGGATGTGTCAAGACAAGGAGCGACCGCCTCCGACCACAACAACATGTCCCGTGATGTAAGACGAAAGTGGCGTGAGCAAGAACCAAACGACGTTGGCAATCTCTTCAGGTGAGCCCATCCGATCGAGCGGGATTTTCGAGATCATCTTGTCCAATACATCATCAGGTATGGCCATGGCCATTTCGGTGCCGATCAGGCCGGGGGCGACGGCGTTGACCCGAACGTTTGGCGCCAGGGATAGAGCCATCGCTCGGGTGAGACCGACCACGCCACCCTTGGACATCGAGTAGTTGAACTGCCCGAAATTCCCCAGATAGGCGCGAGACGCGATGTTGACGATGGCCCCTCCTTCTGTCATGCGGTCGGCGAGGGCGGTGGTTAGTCGGTAGGCCGCACCGAGGTTTATATCGAGAACGGCAGCGAAT
>CAXMPK010000071.1:0-3163 GCA_964195405.1 uncultured Acidimicrobiia bacterium | reverse complement strand
GGCTGGCTCTTCGGATCGGTCACTCCCGAACCCTGACATCAACGCTACGACCAATCGCCGCGTTCTGCGCCGGTTCGTCCAGACGCGCCCAAACGTCAACCGAACACACCCACTTGACACAAAGAGGCTTCGTTAAGTGCGCGTGCGTTGGCGCGATGAGCCGATAGTTAGGCTCAGCTAAGTGAGAAAACATGTTCGCCTTCAACCGCCCGAAACTCGGTTCGCGAAGACGGGGGACCTTCACATTGCGTATCAGGTTCTGGGTGAGGGGCATATCGATCTCCTATTTGTTCCGGGGTGGGCGTCGAACGTCGAGCTGGCTTGGGAAGAGCCTCACCAGGCGTCGTTCCTGAGGAGGCTTTCGGAGTTCTCGCGTCTGATCTTGTTCGATAAACGCGGAACGGGTCTATCAGATCCGGTGTCGGTGACTCGTCCTCCAACTTTGGAGGATCGAATGGCAGACATGAATGCGGTCTTAGATGCGGTCAAGTCGAAAAGCACCGCGGTTTTCGGCTTTTCGGAGGGCGGTTCGACGGCTGCATTGTTCGGTGCCACATACCCACTTCGGACTACGGCATTGGTTCTTTGGGGTACAACGCCTCGTATTACATGGGATGAGGATTGGCAGTGGGGAGTCACGCGGGCGAAAGGGATTTCACAGCTCAAATCACTCGAAGCCGGGAACGCCCGTGAGTACTTTGGGTTGGACCTCTTTGCCCCAAGTTTCGCCGATGACCCCGAACTGGAGAACTGGTGGAGTAGATACGGCCGACAAAGCGCAAGCCCGGCAATGTATATCGCTCTCATGAAAACCAATGGAGCAACTGACGTGAGGCATGTGCTGCCAACCATCAACGTCCCCACACTGGTGCTCCACCGTAAAGACGACAAAGTCTTTGATGTTCGAGCGAGCCATTACCTAGCCGACAAGATTCCAGGGGCGAGATATGTTGAATTCCCAGGTGAGGATCACTGGCCGTGGGCCGGTGACGCCGAATCTCCTCTAGCCGAAATCCAACAGTTTCTAGTTGGGACGAAACCCAAACCTCAAGTCGATCGGTTTCTCACAACGGTGCTCTTCACCGATATTGTGGACTCGACGGCCACGGCTGGCCACCTTGGCGATCGTGATTGGTCGAAACTCCTCGACGTTCACGACAATTTCTCCAAAGACGAACTGCGTCAGTTCGGTGGTGAGTGGGTCAAAAGCACGGGCGACGGAATTCTGGCGACGTTCGACGGTCCAGGACGCGCAGTTATCTGTGCGAAGAACATCATCAGCCGAGCCCGGGAGCACGGTCTTCAACTACGCGCCGGCTTGCATACTGGTGAGGCCGAACGACGTGGAGATGATGTAGCTGGAATGGCTGTCCACATTGCAGCCCGAGTAGCAGCCGAAGCCCACGCCAATGAAATTCTTGTAACCACAACCGTTCGAGACCTCGTAGCGGGCTCGGAACTCCGGTTCGAGAAACGCACCACCATGCCTCTCAAGGGGGTGCCCGGCGAATGGCAACTCCTCACCGTCTCAAACTAAGCACAAGGAATTCTTCGCCGGGCACCCCAATACCGGAAACAAAATCATTCTCCCCCCCGTCCATAACCGGTGCCGCCTCAAGGCGTGAACGCAACATTCGGTGAGAGTGTTGTCTCTTATTGGAGGTGTTTGGTATGCGATTGTTCACTGAGGCGGAACGGGTTGAGGTTTGGGAGAGGCGTCAGGCTGGTGAGTTGAATCGGTCGATTGGTCGTCGGTTGGGTCGGTCGGCGGGGTCGATCCGAGCGTTTGTGGAGTCGTTTGGTGGGGTTCGTCCCGAGCCGAGGAGACGGTCACCAAGTTGTTTGTCGTTGACCGAGCGGGAGGAGATCTCGAGGGGGCTAGCTGCCGGCGAACTTTTGTGTGTCATTGCTGATCGTCTGGGACGATCTCCTTCGACTATTTCGAGGGAGTTGGCCCGTAACGGTGGCCGGGCTGGTTATCGGGCGCATCGAGCTGATCAGCTGGCGTGGCAGAGGGCTCGACGACCTCAAGCATGCAAATTGGCAACAAACCAGACGCTACGGGCTGAAGTCGAGGACAGACTGGTACTCCGCTGGTCCCCGCAGCAGATCTCTGGGTGGTTGAAACACACTTACCCTGACACCGAGGCAATGCACGTGTCACACGAAACCATTTATCTGACGTTGTTTATCCAGCCTCTGTGACCAGTCCGGTCTTATACCGGTCTTTGAACCTGACCCGGATCTCCTCAGGAGCTGTGAACACCTCAGATGACGCAGCTGATTCAGGTTTTGGATTCGCTGTTGACGAGCAGATCGTCTCGCCACCAACAACACCCTCATTTCTTCAACAGCACCATTCCTGGACTTCGGAACGACAGTCGCTACTCCGGAGAGAGCAGCTCGAGCCGCCGAGACAGCATCAGTCGGATCAGACTTGCCGACCTTGCGTCTCTGCTGCCGGTTAGGACGATCCACCTCCACCACCACAACCTTGTGGTTGGTGATGTCTTGGTCATTGAGGAACCGGGTGAGACCGACACCCCACGAACCTGTGCCCTCCACACCAACCTGTTCCACTTCGCCGAAACCGACCAACCACCCCAACAGCTCCTCATAACCGGTCTGGTCCGCGGGAAACGATTCGACACCTAACAACCCGCCGTTGTCGTCGATGGCTGCTGCCACATGGACATCAGCGTGAGTGTCGACACCACCAGCAACTCCTACGATTCTCATGGCCGCCCCTTTCGTATAAGGCCAGAGGGGTGGCAAACCACCGGGACGGCGGACGTGACCCGACCGAACTGGAGTTAGCAGTTCAACCGGCGAACACCGCCCGACCGGTGGAAACCACACCAGCCGGAAGTATCCCTCCCAGCCGGTTAAGGGCGGCGGTCTGGCTCTGCTTGTGTCTTCTTATCCCTCGATTGTGAGCCGACCGGTCATGCCCTCCCCGGTGGCCGTGTCGGTGTGGAGTGAGCAGAAGTAGTCATAGGTACCTGGGGCAGCTGAGTTCAGGTCCACGATGGCGTCAGAGCCGGGTCCCACATACACGTAGACGTCGAGATCGTCGATGGTGAGATCGTGTGCAAAAGGGTCCGCGTTGTGGATCAACAGGCTGCCATCGGTCGCGGTGTCCTCTGGGTCAAATTCGAAATCG
>CAXMPK010000070.1:0-10332 GCA_964195405.1 uncultured Acidimicrobiia bacterium | reverse complement strand
TGTTTGCGCGTCCGACCGTGTTGTTGGATCCTTTTGGTGGTCTCTGTGTCATTGAGTCCTGGGGCAAGATTGCCCGCCCTCGATTGCGCACGCTTAGGCCCGCCTACGCTCCGATCTAGGGCGGACTCCGGTCCGCTCGACCTTAAATGGGATTCCCTCGGTCTAATCGCCATCTCGCTGAACCCGTGGCGTCGGGCGGCTGGCCCTTCTCTTCCCGCAGCGCTCCAAGTTGTGGAATCTTGTGAATGCTTCGCGCCTCAAGGCATGCGGGAGAAGAGCAATGCATGAATGTGGCTGATGGCCCCCAACCGAGCGGATCGCAACCGAGTTCTGCAACCGATCTGCAACGACCCGAGCGGAGTCGAGTTGCTTTAGACTGGTAGCGAATAGGCGAAGAAGCCGAATCGCCATCTGGGAGTTGTCCATCGGACTGGCGCCCCCGGCAGGACTCGAACCTGCGCTCCCGGTTCCGGAGACCGGTGCTCTATCCCCTGAGCTACGGGGGCGGGGAATCCAGAACTCTAAATCGTGCCAAGGCTTTCACGGCATCAGCCTGACCGGTGGTGCTCGGATCCGCTGTCGGGTAGGACCAGGATGCCTTGACGAAACGGATGGCGGCTAACTCGTATTGGATGACCATAGACATCGGTGAGCAACTCTTCGGTCAGGACATCCTCGGGTGGGCCATCGGCGACAACGGTTCCGTTAGCGAGGAGGACCATCCGGTCCACCACTCGGGCCGCAGCGTTTAGGTCATGCATCACAGCAACGACGGCAGCACCAGAACGGGCGGAACGTCGTAGAGAATCCAGCACTACCTCGCTGTGCGCGATGTCGAGCCCGCTCGTTGGCTCGTCCAAGAGCATGATCTCCACGTTTTGTGCAAGGACGCGAGCGATCTGAGTGCGTCTCGCCTCGCCAGTGGACAATGTGGCGAAAACCTGGTTCAGCCATGTGTTCGAGGTTCATTGCTTCCAGGGCCCGCTCTGTTGGGCTTGGGTCAAGATCGCTTCTGGATGTCCAAGGGTGTCTACCCATGTCCACGACTTCCCTAACCGTGAACCGTATGGTTCTTATCAGATCAGGTGTCAAGTAGGAGCGCAGCCTCGCCAGCTGATCGACTGGTATCTGATCGACCGGTTCACCGCCAACCCGCACATCTCCCGAAGCCGTTTTGAGAAGTCCAGCCAGCATCTCCATGAGTATTGACTTACCTGCTCCGTTTGGCCCAACGATCGCTGTCATTTCGCCGGAGCCCGTTTCGAGGCTGACGTCACGGATAATCGTTTTAGCTCCGGCTGAAAAGGAGACGGACGTAGCAGAAAGGGACGTCATGCCCAGTCCCTTCTGAACAGCATGATTATCAGTATCGGGCCTCCCACGGCTGCCGTCACAACGCCTAGTGGCACCTCGACTTGCCCCACCAACCCTCTGATCAGGATGTCGGCCCAGAGGACGAAGAGCCCACCGATGACCGCGGCGGCGACGATGAGATTTCTGTGACCTGGCCCAACTATCCGTCTTCCCGCGAGAGGAGTCAGCAGCCCAACGAAACCGACTACTCCGGCGATGGCGACCGAAGCGCCGACGATGATGCCCACAGTCCCGAGGACAAACGTCGTCATCCGGGTGACGTCCACGCCAAGAGATATCGCTTGAGTGTCCCCGAGCGACATCAGATCCAATGAACGAGGATTGGTGCCGATCACAAGCATGCCGACGATGACCACGGGCAGCGAGACGTAGACCAGCGGCCAGGTGACGGTCCCGAGACTCCCGAACACGAAGTAGGCGAACGTAGGTATTCGAGGACTATCGACGATGAAGATTACGACCAGAGTCCATGCCAGGAGCGCAAACCCAAGGGCCACTCCGACCAGGACGAATCCGTTGCCGGTTGGTGCGACCGCGGCGATCTTGCGAGTGACGACCGCTGCAAACGCGCCTGCCAGACCAGCGAACAGAAGTTGGGTAACAGGGACACCCCCCACAGGGCTAACAAGCGCTCCGAGGACGAAGCCCAAGCCTGCTGCCGCTGAGATGCCGAGAAGATAAGGCTCGGCAACCGGATTCCGGTAGATGCCCTGGAGTCCTGTTCCCCCAACACCGAGAGCGGCTCCCACAAGAATCCCCCCAAGGATCCGAGGGAGGCGAATGTCCATCACCACGGCCTCGGCAAGGCCACCGGTGGTGACAAGACCTAGACCGGACACCAAGCCATTCCACGCTTCCGACATCGTGAGATTGGCCGCTCCCACGAACAGTCCGAATCCGGCAGTCGCCAAGAGTGCACCAAGCAGTAGAAACAGCCGGAATCGGATCACTTGCCGAGGGCTTGCAGGTCAGCGATTAACAAGCGCAAGGATTCGGCAACACGAGGGCCGAGGGTCAGGAAATCTCCTTCCGGGTAGACCAGGATCGCTCCGTTCTCACCCGCGGGAGTTTGAGCAACTCCTGGCGTTTCCAGGAAGGCTGCGACGCCACCGAGAATGTCCAGTCCCTCCTCTGGAACGATGATCACGTCGGGTGCTGCCGCTACAAGAGCTTCCGCCGTCACCGAAACTGTTTCGTCGATTCCGCTGTCGGCTCCAGCGTCGATTGCCCCTGCAGCCTCGATGAGCGGGCGTGTAGTCATGCCGTCCCCGAAGAGGAGCATCACGTCGGGCCCTCTTGTGTAGACATACGCCACTCGCGTGCCGCTCGGCACTACATCGGCACTTGCCTCCTCGACGTCACTCGAGATATCGGCGATCAGCTGGGTGGCGGCATCTCTCGCATCTAGAAGCTTGCCGAGTGATTCTATCTTCTGATAAAGGGCCTCGAAGCTCGTGGCGACATCAAGTATCTCGACATGGACTCCCGCACCCCGTATCTGCTGAAGTGCTTCGGCTGGAGAGCTCTGCGTGTCGCCGATCACCAGTGTTGGGTCAACGCTGAGCACGCCCTCAGCGGTGATGAACCGTCCCACACCAATGATTGGCAGCTCGAGCGCCTCCTTAGGCCAGACAGTGGTGACGTCAACACCCACAAGCCGATCCTCGGCACCTAGTTCGTAGACAAGTTCAGTGAGGTCACCGGACAGAGCAACGACCCGCGAAGAATCAACTGATGTGCCTTCCTCGATACCGCCTCCACAGGCACCGAGGAGGGCGACGCAAACTGTGGCTGTGGCAGCGAGGAGCTTCACTCCGCGGGGCAGGACGACCTCGCTGATGCCATCACCCGGCAGAACATGTCCCGTGAGACCTTCCAACCCTCATCGGTCAAGATCGCACCACTGTCGAGGCCGGGGTAGGTGGGATTGCCGCTGAAGTAGAGGGTGTACACCACTTCGGCTAGGTCACCGCTGATGGTCACTGCAGCCGGTAGAGCCGTCACGCCGCCGACAGAATCCCCGGTCGATGAGTAGGTCTCCACTGTTCCCTCAAGTCCTTCGGAGTCCTCGATATATGGAGCCTTTTCCTCGTATGTCGTCGTCGAGTCGAAGACCACCTGGTAAACCGCAACGATGGCGTCCACGTCAGGATTCTCTCCAGGGACGATTTCGGCGGCTTCAGCCTCGGTTGTCGTCGGAGCCTCGGTTGTCGTTGGAGTCTCGGCCACGGTCGTGGACGTTTCGGGCGGGGCAGTCGTAGCTGGCGGAGCCGTCGTGGTCACAGCTTCCGCTTCCGCGGTGTTCGATGTCGAGTCGTCGATTCCGCATGCTGCGACGATGATGGTGAAGCCAGCGATCAATACCAGTAGTCGCCTTGATGAGGTCATCGGGGGACTCCCACAACCTGAGCCACCGACTCCCAGTCGAAACGATTCCGACACGATGTCGGTGCGGTTCTCGCCCGGGAAGCCGCTGGCGTTTGATACCTAAGTGGTCAGGCGAGGACTGCCTTTTTGGCCCGCTCTTCGATGAAGTCGACCAGTTGGACGAAGGGGTTGAAACCGACCACGTTGGGGGCATCGGCCACGAAGTTGGACAAGGCGTTGATATCGTAGAAGTAAGCCTCTCCATCGAGATCGTTCACCAGGTATTCCACTCCGCCGAGATCGGCACCAGTCGCGTCGAGAATGCGAGCCGCTTCGTCGATGAGGTCATCAGGGGGTAAGTATCCCTTGACCAGATCACTCGCATCGCCGACAGCTTGCGCCGGGTCGCAGTAGTCGGCTGGACAAAGGTTGAACGAGCCCGGTTGGAGTCGGAGCTTGATCGCGTACAAGAAGGTTCCGCCGAGGATCTCAACCCTCACGATCGAGTCATCCCGGGCCGGGAGCTTCTCTTGGACTAAACCCGTGCCATCGGGACCGAGATCGTCCAAGAGACCTGCATCGACCGCGGCGGCTAGATCGGTTGCTGTCTGGTATTCGGTGATTCCGGCGCCGCTGCCACCGATGTTGGGTTTGACCAGAACAGGAAAGCTGAGGTCGATGGCGGCCCCAAGAATCTCACTGCTGTTCAAGACTGGACGCCCCTCGGGGTGCCGCACCCGCTCGCGCCTCAACAAATCCAATTGTTTCCTTTTGGACAACTCAAACTCATACGAAGTCGCTCCGTTCACAACCGGGATCCCTGTCGACTCGACGTTGTGGAGAAACTCGGGGGTTTGAAGCATCGCGGTCATGTGACCCCTGGTCCACGCCGAAGGGCTCATCCGGTTGACCAAGACATCCCAATCGCCAACCCATCCCGGATCGAACCCGAAACTGGAAGCGTCTAGCGAGGACCAATCGAGACCACGCCGATCCAGCTCCTTAAACAATGGTTCGTTCCATTTGGCGTGCTCGTGGAAGACGGCTATCGACACAAGGGACCTTTCCGACTCGCTTGGGTTTTAATTAACACTATGTAGATAGTGTTAATTCCGTCAATAGCCAGACCGCAGTCGACCTACCCGAATGATTCGATAATCTCGTCGGTGTGGCAACTGTCGACGCGATGGTACTGGTTGAGGGGGAGAGCGACCGAGCGGCTGTTGATGCTCTTGCCAAACGCTTGGGATGAAATCTCGATGCTGAGGGCGTATCCATCGTGGCAATGGGCGGTGCCTCGGCCGTTGGAGACTTCCTCGATGACCTGAAGAGTCCTCATGGGTTTGACGTACAACTGGCTGGACTCTGCGACGAAGCAGAGGTGGGCGACTTTCAACGTGCATTGGAACGAGTCGGACTCGGACCCAACCTGTCTCGGGTCGAGATGGAGTCGCTGGGCTTCTACGTCTGCGTCGTTGACCTCGAGGACGAGTTGATCCCACTTGGTTGCGAGTCGGTGGAAGAAGTTATCGACGGTCAGGGAGAACTTGGGGGGTTCCGAACTTTCCAGAACCAGCCTGCATGGCGAGGCCGAGCCCGTGACGAGCAACTCAGGCGGTTCATCGGTGTAAAGGCAGGTCGCAAGGTTCGATATGGGCGATTGTTGGTCGAAGCACTCGACTTGGCTCGGGTGCCGAGGCCGCTTGACGGCCTGCTTGATCAGGTCTGAGCGGTTCTATCAGCGGGGGCTTCGACCGCCTTCTATCGCAGATCTCGGATGAACTCCTTCCGCCGACCATCGTGAACCTAAGGTTCACTGACACGATCGAGGAGCTGGTGGATGGCACGTGACCCGCGTTTTGACGTGCTGTTCGAGCCGGTAGGGATCGGTCCTGTAACAGCGCCGAATCGCTTTTATCAGGTTCCGCACTGCACAGGCATGGGCTACCGACGTCCCAATTCGGTGGCAGCCCTTCGTGGTGTGAAGGCTGAAGGGGGATGGGGAACGGTATGCACCGAGTACTCCTCGATCCATCATTCGTCTGACGACGAGCCCTATCCATCGGCCTCAATCTGGGACGAAGACGACGTCCGGGCCATGTCGCTGACGGTCGACAAGGTTCACGAGCACGGTGCTTTGGCAGGCATCGAGCTCTGGCACGGGGGAGCGACATCGGAGAATCTCTACTCGCGTGAACCGTCGATCGGCCCCCGCAGCATGCCTGCTGGTGTCAATGGCCCATTGCAGTCCAAAGCGATGGACAAAGCAGACATCAAGGATCTCAAGAGATGGCATCTCGAGGCTGCTCGACGCGCTCAGAGGGCCGGCTTCGACATCGTCTATGTCTACGCAGCTCACTGGTATCTCGTTCATCAGTTCTTGACGCCTTCCAACCAAAGGACAGACGAATACGGCGGGTCGGTTGAAAACAGGGTTCGGTTGCTCAAAGAGCTCATCATCGAGACCAAAGAGGAGATCGGAGACACCTGTGCGGTCGCTGTCCGATTTTCGGCTAGCAGCGGTGGCGGCGACGACAATCAAGAAACTGCAGAACCGCGGGAGATGATCGAACTGCTGGCCGATCTTCCGGACCTCTGGGACATAACGGTTCATGACTATTCATATGAGATGGGGACCTCTCGCTTCGTACCCGAAGCGGGTCTGGAACAGACGATGTCTTGGGTGAAATCTGTGACCGACAAACCGGTGGTGAGTGTTGGAAGATTCACTGACCCCGAGACCATGTTGCGTCTCGTTCGTCAGGGTGTCGTTGACCTCATAGGAGCGGCTCGTCCCTCGATCGCTGATCCATTCATTCCGAACAAGATCTCAGAGGGACGCGCAGACGAGATACGAGAGTGCATTGGCTGCAACATTTGCTACATCGGCGACCAGACCGGAACACCAATTCGGTGCACCCAGAATCCGGCGATGGGTGAGGAGTGGAGGAAGGGCTGGCATCCCGAGTACATCCCGGAAAGGGGCTCGGACTCCTCGATCCTGATCGTCGGCGGAGGACCTGCGGGTCTCGAGGCAGCGGTTGCTCTTGGAAAACGGGGATATGAGGTGACCCTCACCGAATCTCGCCGCGAACTTGGAGGTCGAGTCACCCTTGAGTCTGGTTTGCCTGGGCTAGCGCAATGGGCGCGGGTGCGAGATTGGCGGCTGACCATGATTTCCAAGCTGAGCAATGTCGAGTATTACCTCGAAAGCGAACTCGACGAAGAACAAATCCTTCAATTCGCCCCGGATCGAGTGGTGATCGCCACTGGGGCAAAGTGGCGTCGAGATGGTGTCGGGCGGTGGCTGGACCAGCCGGTGGAAGGATCGGAAAGCCCGAACGTAATCACGCCGGACGAAATTCTTGCGGGTGTTGTCCCGGACGGACCAGTGGTTGTCTACGACGACGACCATTACTACATCGGAGGGGTCATCGCTGAGAAGCTGCGACTGGACGGCCTCGAAGTCACCCTCGTTACACCCGCCAACGAGATCTCGACGTGGACAAGACTTACCGAAGAGCAGTACCGAATTCAGCAGCGAATTCTCAGTCTCTCGATCTCGATCGAAACCGGCGTGACGCTGTCAAGCATTGCAGCAGACCACATTGTGATGGAGTCCATCCACACCGAAGAAAAGAGAGATCTCGGAGCCACAACGGTGGTGATGGCAACGTCACGCATACCAAAGGATGAGCTTTATCACAGTCTGATTGAACGCATCGCTATCGACAGAATTGGTGACTGTCTCGCTCCCGGCACCATTGCGACGGCTGTCTACTCTGGACACAAATATGCCAGGGAACTCGACGCGTACGTTCCGGTCCCCGTGCCTTTCCGTCGTGACAGTCGTGCAGTCTCGTAGTCACCAATTGCGCTGGGTGAGAGAGCAAGACGCTACGAATCGAATCCGATTCCGAATCGATCCAAGAGCCTCAGCCATGGCCCCCGTCGGCCCGAATTCTCATCCGCGCTTTGCATGGCTCTCCGCGTCAACTGGACCCCGGTCCAACGCAACGGCTCGGGTGGAAACGGGGTAGGTCTCTTTCTGACCATTTCAAGCTCAGTTCGTTCTGTTGTGCGCCCAAAGACCAAGTCGAGAGCGACTCTGGCGCCGAACAGGCTCGCCCCAACACCCAGACCTGTGTAACCGCCCGCCCAGACCAACTGCCCGCGCTCCGCGGTCCCCCACGTTACGGTGAAACGCGTCGTTGTTCCGATAGGCCCGCCCCATCGATGCGTGAACAAGAGGCCTTCAAGCTGGGGGAAGGTTTCGAAGAAGTGCTCAGCAAGCGCCATATGCACCACCTCGCTCTGATCATGCTGAGGCTTGACACCACTTCCGTAGTGATAGGTGGCGTCATAACCGCCCCACAAGATTCGGTTGTCTTTCGAAAGCCGGTAGTAGTGAAACTGATTCGAGGCATCACCCACGCCGTCTCGAGCTCTCCAGCGAAGCGACTCGAGTTGTGGAGGGTCCAATGGCTCGGTCATCAGAACATGGTCGTACACCGGGATGACGAAGCGTCGAGCGGATCGGTGTGGCCCCTCGTAGGCATTGGTGGCCACGACCACCCGCTCTGAACGGATGGACCCTCGATGGGTAATCACTTGCAAGTCGGAGCCGAAGCGCTCGATCTTGATGACGCGACTGTTCTCGAAAATCATCGCTCCCAACAACTCAGCGACACGTCGGAGGCCCCAACAAAGACGGGCGGGATCAACTAGTGCCACATCGTTGTGACGTACCAATCCGCCGACATAGGTCGGCGAAGCGATGCGATCCTTCATTGCGCCGTCGTCGAGCAGTTCGACATCGTCGCCGACCGCTTTGTGCAGATCGACACTCTCAGACAGGCTCTCCAGTTGCCATGACTCGGTGGCGACAGCCGTTTCAGCCACCCTGTGGAAGTCGGCGTCGATGCCATACCGCTTGATGCGAGATTCGATGTGGTCGAGATTTTGGCGGCCAAGTCTGATGAGGGTTTCGATCTCATCGGGCCAATGTGAGATCCCGTTCTCAAGTCCGTGGGTCAAAGAGCTGTCACAGAATCCGCCGTTTCGAGAACTCGCCCCAAATCCGCAACGCTTGGCTTCCAAGAGTGCGACCGTCAGACCTGGTTCCTCCTCGAGGGCGTATATGGCCGCCCAAAGACCGGTAAACCCGCCTCCGATGATCGTGAGGTCCGCTTTGAGTTCGCCTTCGAGATGTGGAGCCTCCTCCGGCTCATCATCCGAATCCGACCAAAAGACTTTCGGTTGGGCAGCATCCAATGCTTCAGATGGCCACCGACCAGCAGAAACGCTCACACCGCTGTGTGCCGATGACTACATCCGAACACGTAAGCCCTTTGGGTCATACATCGGTCTCAGGGAGGTTGCGGCGGGTATTCGCTCGCCAGCAATCTGGATTTCAAATCCCCCGGAGTTCACGAGATCTGGTGTCACTCCGTCGGCGTGCTCGACAAAGCCCATGCCCATTGCAGCTCCGAGGGTGTGTCCGTACGCCCCTGACCTCAGGTATCCCACCGCTTTCCCTTCGTGCAATATCGGTTCCTCTCCGAATAGCAAGGGTTCAGGGTCTTCGAGCAAGAACTGGACCAAACGAGAGTTCAATGGTCGCTTCTCGCGTTGGCGCAACAGCGCCTCGCGTCCAATGAAGCCGCCAGGTTTGTCGAAGTCCACTGCGAACCCGAGTCCAGCTTCGAGAGGAGAATCTGAGTTCTCCATATCGAGGCCGTAGTCACGTCTGCCGGCTTCGGTCCTGGTGCTCTCCAAGGTTTCCATGCCTGCATTGACCAGCCCGAAGTCTCCTCCAGCTTCCATGAGAGCGTCGTAAACACTGACTGCAAACTCAGACGGGACGTAAAGCTCCCAACCGAGCTCTCCAACGAAACTCATCCTGAAGGCCATGCCTCGAGCGTGGTGGAGATCAAGTTCTCGGGCTGTGAAATACGGGAAGTCCTCGTTGCTCAAGCTCGTTGTGGTGATCTGACTCAGCACCGAGCGCGAATCGGGACCTTGAAGGCTCAGTAGCGCGTACCCGGAGGTGACATCGGTGATGTAAACGCCGTCGTCGGGGGACGATCCCCTCCTCAACATCATCTCCACACGTCTGTGGAACGCCTCAGCAACAACCACAAAAAACTCAAGCTCACCGATCCGGGTGATGGTCAGGTCGGCCTCGATGCCACCTCGTTCATTCATCCACTGGGTGTAGACACATTGACCAACCGGGATGGCGATGTTGTTGCCTGAGATTGTGTTGAGCGCTTCTTCGGCTCCGGGTCCCTGCACAAGAAAATTTGACATCGAGGAGAGGTCCAGAAGGGCGACCCCGTTCCGGACTGCATGGTGTTCGGCGGCATGAAACTCGAACCAATGTTTGCGTTCGTAAGACAACCTCGCGCCGTCTGGGGCTGGTGAGCCGAACCACGCGGGGCTCTCCCATCCCGCAGATTCGGAGAAATGAGCTCCCGCCTTCTCAAGACGGCCATGGACGGGGGATCGCCTCACGTTCCGCGCGGTCGTCGGCGGCGAGTGTGGCCATGAGCCGGTTGAGTGGAGTCGTCCCAGCAACTCAACACTGCG
>CAXMPK010000069.1:0-2201 GCA_964195405.1 uncultured Acidimicrobiia bacterium | reverse complement strand
GGTCAAGGATGCAACGGCGGCCGCTCGCCATCCCGAGCTTGGCGACGGCTACGAGGCTGCTCTGGTGAACTTCGGCTATATCGCAAGTGGTGTGATAACAACTGACGAAGCGACCGCTGGTCTGATCTGAACATCTGCGCGATATGGGTTGTGCATCGGGCCGCAGGTTGTTCTGCCCGTGTAGCTAAGATTTGGGCGCCTATAAGGATCAGATGACCGGCCTCTTGGATGACCCTGGCGAAATTGCTCAACTGTTGCTGAATTCGACTGGGGAGGGCATCTACGGCGTCGATCTCGACGGTAACTGCACGTTTGCCAACCCCTCTTCCTTGCGCGTTCTCGGGTTCGACAGCGACACAGACCTGCTTGGGCGGAACATGCATGAACTGGTCCATCACACGCTCCCAAACGGTGACCCATACCCGATGACTGAATGCCAGATCTATCTAGCTTTCAGAGAAGGAAGAGGTGTCCACATCGATAACGAGGTCATGTGGAGAGCCGACGGGTCCAGTTTCCAGGCCGAGTATTGGTCTTATCCGATGGAACAAGATGGAGAGTTGGTCGGCTCCGTCCTCACCTTCGTCGATATCACCGAACGTCGCCGGCTGGAAACTCAGCTTCGAAACGAAAACGCAAGAGCTGAACGGCTTCTTCTCAACGTGTTACCGGCTGAAATCGCCAAACAACTGAAGGCCCACCCAGGTAAGACCATCGCCCAGCAATTCGAGGAGATCACCGCCCTGTTCGCTGACGTTGTTGGGTTCACTCCCTTGTCAGCGCGCCTTAGTCCCGCCGAAGCGGTAGCGATCCTTAACGAGATCTTCACCGCATTTGATCGTATTGCTACTAGCCACGGCGTCGAAAAGATCAAAACCATGGGCGACGGATACATGGTCGTTGCTGGCGCTCCCATTCCTCGTGACGATCATTGCGATGCAATAGCCCATACGGCACTCGAAATGCGGGAGTGGATGAACGACCGAGTCGCCGACGACGGCATAAAACTCCGCGTCAGGATTGGCATCAACTCCGGAAGTGCCGTTGGTGCGGTAATAGGCACAACCAAATTTGCATACGACCTCTGGGGAGACACCATCAATGTGGCATCCAGAATGGAATCCTCCGGAGAACCTGGGCGCATTCAGGTGGCCGAAGGCGCCTTCTCTAGACTTCGCCATAAATATGTGCTCGAACCTCGGGGCGCAATCGACATCAAGGGAAAAGGCGAACTTGAAACGTGGTTTCTTGAGTCGTCGATCTAATTGTCCGGTCGCACTCATCCCGACCCCCTTCGCCACGCTCTCCTTAGACCGCCCATAACCGGCATTATGTGCGGCTCGTGACGCCCTGGCGACAGGCGTACATAAGTGCCGTTATGTGCGGATTCCTTGTCGTAATTCTTGTGGGATCTGGCTTTAAGAAGTGATTGGCTGCAAAAGGAGTCCACTTCACGGAGCACCACTCTCCGTGTAGGTTGTTCACTGTGTAGGAGGGAGGCTGACCGCCTTCTCTTCTAGTTGTCTGTAAGGGAGGATGAAGATGCGATTTAAGATTTCCGACGGTGTTCGGCGTGGAAGGCAAGAAACCGGCTCACATTAGGGGTCGTTGTTCTGGTCCTTGTTGCGGTAGCAGCGGGAACAGCCGCGGCAGTATCGGAGAACCCGTATGTGGAGGGATCAGGGGACCGAATTCCGCTGGCTGGACTTCCTGAGTTCATGGATGTTGACCAGCCTTTCCACATCAGCCATGGCTGGCTGAACGACAAACTGTTCACTAAGTATCCGAAGGGTTCGGCGTATTTCTTGCTCAGTATTGACGGAAATCTGATTGAGCACACTGCGATCTCTGATTGCCCACCCGAATGGGTCGAAGTTCCTGGAAACTGTGAGTTGTACCTGTACGACTTCCCAGAAGGCATCAGGACCATCTACCCAGATATTGAAGAAGGAACACAGGTTCATTTCGAAGGATTCTGGATGGGTCCGTGCACGTTCATGGACCAAACGCCCGACCTCCTCGAACCTTTTGAGTGCCCGTACGAACGCTTAGGAGAGATAGTTGTATGAGATCTGATTGTCCCTAGAGGTTTGTTGCTCTCTTACCTGCATTCCCAAGGGGGTCTACAAACCGATCTAACCGGGACAACCGTTCTAGCCATCAGGCGAAGGTATCGGACACGAGGGTGGTGTGACACACCC
>CAXMPK010000068.1:0-4187 GCA_964195405.1 uncultured Acidimicrobiia bacterium | reverse complement strand
GAAGTCGAAGTCAGGGTTAAGCACAACGAGGATGGCTCCCAGAGCGCACAGGTTGACAGCAACCTGATTGGTTGGATTTCTGGCCAAATGAACGGAACCGAATTGACGGTCAACCTCGACTTCGAAACGTCGTACATCAGTGGCAAAGGGCTGTTCTACAACACGCATGCAGATGAGTGGGCCTACGGCTCGTTCGCCTTTACCTGCTTGGAAGGTGAATAGAAACCACAAGACAGAAGTGGATCGCGGTAGCTGTGGGTTACACGTCAGATCTTGTTTGCCGAAATCAACCAAGAAATCAAAGGAGACCGGTGTGAAGCGTGGATTGTTGATCTTGTTTGGCATGTCGTTGTTGGTGACGGCGTGTGGAGGGGCCGCTGCCGAGACGTCAGCCCCGACTACTTCCATCGAGGTCAAAGTCGACGCTGGGACGGACTCACCGGCCGCGGACACTTCTACCACTAAGCCCGAAGCCAGCGAGGAACCGGTTGCATCAGGTGAAGAGGGAACTGGGACGGCAACGATTGGTGATATGACCTGGGAGTTCACGTTGTCCGGTGGCCCTGGTGGGATGTGTGACCTCGACGTGAATGACGCCGGCCTGGTCTTCGTAGTGGTCATGTTTGGAACAGACGACACCGGTCGAGAAATCGCCTTGAACATCTCTGGTCCACTCTCGGGTGGTGATGCCGCTCTCGTCCAGGCGGGCAGTCAGATTCAAGAATTCGAGCGATGGACGGCCGACAGGTCGGTGTACGACCGCCTCTCAGGGATCGAGGGTATGCCAGAGGGCGTAGGGGCGACTGTCCAAGTCGACGAAAACACCGTCTCAGGGAGTGGAGTCTTCTATGACGACACGACCCTGACTCAAGTACGACCTACAGGAGACCCATACGATGCCGGTGTGCTCGACGGAACCTTCTCAGCGACTTGTCCGGCCGACTAATGGCGCAGCAGCTCCAACACAAGGTCCAGCCCAGTGAACAGGCTTTGTGAGGGTTTGAGGTTGAGCCGACTCTGAACGCTGAACTCCACGCGTTATTCAAGTCAGATTGATAGGTTCGGTGATTCAATGGTCAGGTTCGCTTCTCTTCTGAGGAGCCAAGGAGGTAACGAGATGCGTCGGTTAATGGTGTTGTTTGTCGTCGTCCTATTGGTGGTGGCGGCGTGTGGCGGGGAGGCCACGGAGGACAGTGGTGACAACGGCGGAGACCAGCCGACTGCGACGCAACCGGCCGACGACGGCGCGGACGCCGACTCAGACTCAGAGGATCAGGCTCCGCCAGCGACCGAGGCCGACAATGGAGACGACGATGACGATTCTGGTGGAGAAGGACCGTCAACAGCGACGGTGAAAATCGGTGACGAGACCTATGAGTTCTCCTCGGAGGGCGCTCTGGTTGCTCACTGTCTTTCTGATCTGTTTGGCATCATGTCAGTGATCCTTCCATTGGCCGACGGTGGTGACGGCGGGATCGAGATAATCGCACTTCATGAAGGAACAGATCCGGCCGAGGTGGAACAAACCAACTCAGTTCTCGTGAAGATTGGCGACGCCCGTTGGATTGCGGACCCCGAAGACGTAAATTTCAACGGTGATCCCGACCTGGCCGCCTTGAGTGGGGTCGAATCAGTCGAAGTCGACGGAAACACTCTCAGAGGCACAGCCAGTTTCGTGGGCCGTGACAACACCACTCAGGAATGGGCGTCGATGACTGGCACCTTCGAGGCTACTTGCGGAGACGAGAGACTGAGTTAGGTCTCGACCGCAAACGATGGGGATATCCGACGAAACCGGAAAGTCACTGCCCATTAGCCCGCCATTGTCTCGGCGCGAATTCGCGACCGAAGCCACGAGGATACGAAAAACGCCCAAAATCGCGATTGGGGTCCACCAGGAGTGTGCTGACACATCGAATAGCTGAAATAGGGCGTAGCTGGGACCTCCGGGGCCAGGAAGGGCACAAAATTTGAAGGCGACCCCATCATGCCGATGCGATAGGGGAGCCAGCCATGGCGTGCCAGGAAGTCAGCTAGGCGAAGCCTCCACCAAATGGCCCAAGGCGGTCTGCCAAGGTTACGGCAGGTCTTACGATGGAGCCTGTGAGTCAACCAATCTCTTGCAACCTTCACGCTGCCCACCTCACAGGCAGTGTCAACGTATGTAGTGAGTCAGCACCGTTGTTATGAAGTCCATCTACATCAACGAAGATCTCGAAGCGATACGAGTCGGCGTTAGGGATTTCGTGGAAAAGGAGATAGTTCCTCACGTCGAAACTTGGGAAGAAGAGCGGGCGGTGCCCCGTGAATTGCTGGACGAGATGGGAAAACTCGGGTTCTTCGGTCTACGCATCCCGGAGGAGTACGGCGGCATCGGCCTCGGGCATATGTCGTCGGTCGTCTTTGGTGAGGAACTCGGACGTTGCACCGCCGGGGGAACCGCGATAACCATCCTGGTGCACACCGACCTTGCTGCCCCGTACATGACAAATTTCGGTCGACCCGAGCAGAAAGAGCGCTGGCTCCCCAAGTTCGCCTCGGGGGAGATGATCACCGCTATTGGTGTGACCGAGCCGGACGCAGGCTCGGACGTTGCGGCTCTGTCGACAACTGCCCGCCGGGATGGCGACGGCTGGGTGATCAATGGCACCAAGATGTTCATAACCAACGGTGGGATCGCAGACGCTGTGTTTATTGCGGCGAAGACCAACCCTGACGTCAAAGGCTCCCGGGGTATATCGATGTTCCTGGTCGAGAGGAGCACCGCAGGTTTCAGTCAAAGCCGGGCTCTCAAGAAGATGGGTTGGCACTCCTCAAACACCGCCGAGTTGGTTCTACAAGATGTCTGGGTCCCCGACGACAATCTGGTTGGCGACGAGAACCAAGGCTTCTACTACATCATGGAGAACTTCCAGAACGAACGAATGGCCATTGTGGGTCAGGGTTTAGGGGAGTCCCAGAAGGCCATCGAGATAACGGTCGATTATGTGAAGGAGCGCGAGGCTTTTGGTGCGCCGCTTTGGGAAAAGCAGGTGATACGGCAACGACTCGCGATGCGACAGGCCGAAGTCGACGCCGCACGAGAGCTGACATACCGGGCCGCGTGGATGACTGATCAGGGGATGGATTCGGTCCGTGAGGTCTCGGAGATCAAGGCGCTTGTGGGCGAGCTCGCCAATCGGGTGATGTACGACTGCGTGCAGTTCCACGGTGGGATGGGGTTTGTGGCTGAGACCGTTATCGAGCGGATGTATCGAGACGCTCGTATCGGCTCGATCGGTGGTGGGGCGACCGAAGTGATGCTCGACGAGGTGGCCAAACGCCTCTAGCCGGATTGGAACTCAGGGAGGCTTGCCCGACTCGCCGCAGCTTCGATCTCGGCAGTTTCGAGGGGATGCCATGACATCTCGAGTGCTAGCCAAACCGTCATCGAAATCGGATAGAACGCCACAGGAATTGCCGCATTGGCGACGATGGTGACTCCCATGACGGTGCCCCAGGGCACCTCGGGCCAAGTCGCCAAGACCAGCACCAGGAACAGGCCGATGAAGGTGGCAAAGGTGACTGTTGTGTTGATGATCACTGCACCTACCCAATAGCCCGGCTCGCGTTCGAACTCGAGACCGCACATCTCGCAATGGTGTTTCATCCGGAACCACGACTCGGATGCCTTGTCACCGCACCGTGGGCAGTGGCGACGAAGACCTCTTCGAACCATGGCCCAACGCGGGGGAAGGGGAGGGTTGCTCAAGGACGTCAGGGTATCGTCGGTCAGGTGAACCAGGAAGAGGCGGCCCGACTGCGGCGCGAGTATGAGGCAGAAGGTCTGATCGAGGCTGCAATGGCCGACGACCCGTTCACGCAGTTTCGCCACTGGTTCAAAGGTGTTGTCGATGCCGAACTCTATGAGCCAAACGCATTTGTCATTGCCACGGCTGACGCTGCCGGCAGGCCTTCAGCGAGGGCCGTCTTGATGAAGGAGTTCACCGATGAGGGAATCGTGTTCTACACCGATCTGAGTAGCCGAAAGAGCACGGAACTCAAGGCCAATCCGAGCGCTGCGGCGACCTTCGTGTGGATTCCCCTCCACCGCCAGGTGCGATTCGAAGGCCCGGTCGTCGAGGTCGACGGCTCGGTCGCGGATGAGTATTTCGCAGGTCGACCCCGTGGGGCCCAAATCGCTGCCC
>CAXMPK010000067.1:0-5608 GCA_964195405.1 uncultured Acidimicrobiia bacterium | reverse complement strand
GCGAAATCGACGATCTCGGTGTCGGACTGACCAATCCCCGATGTCTCGAGAAGAACGAGGTCGTATCCAGCAGCCTTGATCACATTGACGGTGTTGTGGATATGTGGCGAGAGCGCGAGGTTCGCCTGACGAGTCGCCAGTGATCTCATGTAGGCCCGCGGATGTGGGAGCGAATTCATCCGAATCCGGTCACCGAGCAGGGCGCCACCCGACCTCCGCTTCGACGGATCGACGGAGATGACTGCAAGGCGCAAGTCGGGAAAGTCGAGCAGGAACCGTCGCACGATCTCATCGACGAGACTCGATTTTCCAGAGCCACCGGTGCCGGTTACGCCCACGACCGGCGCAGGTGATTTGCCGGCCAAGGCCTCGATATCATCGAACACGTCCTGATACTTCTCGGGATAATTTTCCGCCGCCGAGATCAGACGTGCCACAGTCGATTTGTTGTTGGTTGTCAGATCGGTCAGATCGAAGTTGTCGCTTAGCTCACCTGTCGGGTAATCGGATCGAGTGAGCATGTCGGTGACCATCCCCTGAAGCCCAAGTGCACGCCCGTCGTCCGGTGAATAGATGCGAGTAACGCCATGGTTCTGGAGCTGAGCCGCCTCATCGGGGAGGATGGTCCCTCCTCCGCCTCCAAAGAGCTTGATGTGACCGGCACCGCGCTCAACGAGCAAATCGCGCAAGTAGCGATAGAACTCGATGTGACCGCCTTGATAGGAGGTGACTGCAATGCCCTGTACGTCCTCATCGATAGCGGCCTCGACGATGTCGGTGCCACTACGGCTGTGACCGAGATGAACGACCTCGGCACCGGAGGCTTGGAGCATTCGACGGAATATGTTGATGGACACGTCATGACCATCAAACAGAGTGGTGGCGGTGACAAACCGCACTTTGTTGTTCAGAGTCATTTCTTCTCCGAACGGATTGTCGGGGATTCCCCCATCCAAGGGACTAGTCCTACTGTACAACCGATTTGGACGCTCCTCCTGTGTAAAACATCACTAGATTAGGGTTTGCATGCCGAATTTCACAGGGAGACTCCAAGGCCCCCATCTCGAACCCACCACGGTGCTCATCGATGTCGCCGATGGTCGATTTCGAATCTCGGCGGGCCGTCTCCACATCGGCTCATGGCCAATCGAACGCATTGTGGCCGAGCGAACCTCGATCTATCGATTCGATCTCACCATCGACGGAGACCGCTTCGACTTCATCCCCGAAGACCCATCCGCCTTCTCCGAGTCCGTGGGCGCAGTCATCGATCTGACCGAGGCAAATGACAGATTTGGGCTCAAAGCCCGAATCGAGAAGGCATCCGGGGACTAGATACCCTCTTTTGGGTGGCAGACTGAGCACATGGTTGCTCGCTTGGTCAAGAGAAGTTTTGTCGCAGGTGCCACAGTCCTCGGCTTAGAAGCCGCTTATGCGGTTCTGAGACCGGCACCCGCATTACCGGATTTCGACCCTTCGGCAGAGTTTGGCAATTCCGACGATCCAATGCTCCGGATAGCTGTGCTTGGTGACTCGTCGGTCACAGCCCCCGGTGTAACCGGCCCGGAGGAAATCTGGATCACCCTGATTTGTGAGAAACTCGCCGCCGACCACTACGTCATTCTTCAGTCTTTCGCGATAGGCGGTTCGATGGCCCGCAACGTCATTGACGACCAAATGGAGGACGCCATTCTTTTTGGTCCCGATCTCGTGTTCATCTCGGTTGGTGCCAACGACGTGATCAAGGGTGTTGCGCGACGAAAGTTCGAAGCCCACCTCGATCACCTCATCGGCGAGCTGTCCGAAACCGGAGCCACCGTCATCCAAAGCGGTGTGGGCGAGCTTGGTTCAATCCCGCGGCTTTACCCGCCGCTGAGCAATCTGATGTCCAGACGAGCTCGTAGATTCGATGAAGTTCATTGGAAGGTGGCCAAGGAGCACCAAACCAACGTCGTTCACCAACGAAGCGACGACACCAAGGTTTGGTATGCCGACCGTGACCTCTGGGCTGCCGACTTGTTTCACGTAAGTGCAGCCGGGCACGCTCGTTGGGCCGACACCATATGGGAAACTGTGGAACCATTGGTTTACGAAAGCAATGGATCGATCTGAAGCTCTGAGGCGCCTGGGCACATCGAAGCTAGGTCACCTGGCCACAGTACGCCCCGACGGGACACCGCACGTGGTCCCGGTGACATACGGAGTCGTGAACAACCGCATCGTCACAATGGTGGACCACAAATTGAAAAAGACGAAACGCCTTCAACGGCTGACAAACGTCGAGACGAACGGGACCGCCGGGTTTCTCGTCGACTATTACCACGACCGTTGGGAGGACCTTTGGTGGGTGAGAGTCGACGGGCTAGCCGAGGTCCATCGCGACGGGGCTTGCTGGGAGGAGGCGGTGGGTGTTCTGACGGAGAAGTACCACCAGTATCGGGCCCAGCCACCTTTGGGAGCTGCCATTTCAATCTCCATGGACAAGGTCAGCTATTGGTCGAACACTCCCTGACGCCGTTCTCTGTCGCCAGCCAGCCCACTCGCTGGTCATGCGACCGCATGGGAACCCGGTCGATAACGCGCTCTTCCAAAGTCACGCCCACCACGGCGGCGTCGGTACGGCGTTCGGCCAGGATTCGATCGTAAAACCCGCCCCCCTGACCAACTCGCCCCCCGCTGTCATCGAAAGCGAGCCCGGGAGTGAGGAACACGTCGATCTCGTGGAGCGGGATGATCAGTCCCTCGTTGACCGGTTGCTCCATCCCTAATCGATGCATCTCGCGCGGTACCTCACGGTCGCGAAACGTCAGCGAGGTGTCGTCCTCAACCCGTGGCAACACCCAGCGCCAGCCCGGCAACCGATCAAAGAGGGGGCTGAGATCAATCTCGTTGGTCATTGCCAGGAACGCCGAAACGGTCCCGGGAAGTCGAGAAGACAGCCATGTGAAGAGGCCACCCCCTACGAGAATTGAAACGCCGGGATCAACGGCGCCACGGGATCGGATCTGATCCCTGATCCTGCTTTTGTCCATGCCAGGAGAGTACGCGGGGTCGCTACGCTCGCCGTCGTGCGTTGGATAATCGTCGGTTTCAAAACCATCCTCACCTGGACCGTTGGTGTCGTCACCACCCTTGTTTGCACCCTAATGGTCCTTGCCATCGCCCTCATCGACGACACCTCTCCAATGATCGATCGCATCATCCTCTTCTGGAGTCATACGTGGCTGGCAACATCGGGGAGTCGGCTCACTGTCACTGGCCAGGAGAACATCGAACCCGATCAGTCATACGTGGTGGTGGCGAACCACCTCTCGACACTCGACATCATGGCCTGTTTCATTGCGACCCAGCTTCCGATCCGGTTTCTCGCCAAAAAAGAGTTGTTCAAGATCCCCCTATTTGCCCAGGGAATGAGAGCAGTGGGGAACATCGAAGTCGACCGTCAGGCTCGTGGGACCGCACACAGCCAATTGAACCGTCAGGCGAAGGAGCTGGTCGAGAAGAATCGCAGCCTGATCATCTACCCGGAAGGCACCAGGCCTCGGGACGGTGTGATGAAGCCGTTCAAGAAGGGGGCCTTCACAATGGCCGTGGGTAGCGGACTTCCTGTGCTGGTGTTGTCCATACACGGCACCTACGAAGCATGCCCCTCGGGGAGGCCTTGGTTCTTCGGCGGTCCCATTGAGGTTGTTATCGATCCTCCGATTGAGACCGATCAAATGACCCAGGCTGATACCGGGGCCTTGCGCGATCAGGTACGCGAGATCATCGCCGGTCGTGTGTCAGATCTGGGCGGAGAAGTCAGCTAAGCCCGGTGCAGCCATGAACCATGACGTAGTGATACTCGGTGGCGGCGTCATGGGGTCCTCCACGGCATATCACCTCTTGAAGACCGATCCATCTCTATCGATTGCAGTATTCGAAAGAGACAGTTCCTATGAGCAGGCGTCGACCGTTCTTTCCGATGGCAACGTCCGCATTCAATTCAGTCTCGAAGAGAACATCAGGATGTCCCAACACATGCTCGAGGTTCTCAAAACCTTCTCTGACGACATGGAAACCTCCAAATCACGACCCGAGGTGTCGTCCCGATGTCAAGGAAACCTGTTCCTCGTGGACGCCGCTGGAAAGGCAGACGCCATGGCGGGGCTGCAGACCCAAAAGGCACTGGGGTGCAATGTCGAATGGCTTGATGATCAAGTCATCGGGGAGCGTTATGACGTCTATCAGTCACTGGGTGTCGTTGGTGGAACCCTCGGACTCGATGACGGCTCGGTCGATCCCACCGCACTGTTGAGTGGCTACCGGGCAAAAGCCATCGACCTTGGCGCGGAATTCGTCGAATCAGCAGCAACCGACCTGATCGCCAACAACTCGAAGATGCGGGGCCTTCGTCTCGAATCAGGTGACGAGGTCCGATGTGAGCAAGTCGTGTTAACTGCGGGAGCATGGTCGGCCGGCCTTGCAGCCGGAATCGGCATCGACTTGCCGATCAAGCCATTCATGCGAACGGTCTATGTGGTGTCCACCCCGTTCACTTCTGAGGGTCTGCCAAGCGTGTTTCTTCCCGGTGGGATCTACGCAATCTCAGAGGCCGAGAACCTCTGGCTGATGGGTTGGTCCCGACCGGAGGATCCTGTCGGGTTCGAATTCCTCCCTGGCAGCCACCAACGATTCGAAGACCTCATCTGGCCACGATTGGTCTCCCACCTCCCTTCCTTCGACCAGCTTCAGATCGAACGCTCTTGGGCAGGCCTCTATGCGGTCAACACCCTCGACGAAAATGCAATTCTCGGAGAATGGCCGACGACACGCGGATTGTTCCTGGCAACCGGCTTCTCAGGTCATGGACTCCAACAGGCCCCGGCGGTGGGGCGATATCTGGCCGAGGTGATCCTCGATGCTCCTCATGAGTTGGATTTGCGGCGTTTTGGCGGCCAGAGGATTCTCGACGACAAACCGCTCCGTGAGCATGCAGGCCGAATCATCTAAACCTGGCGCTCAGCGAGATTCTTGCATGCAATAGCGATGAGCAGTGAGAGCAATGTCGCTCCGCCGTAGACAAAAAGCGTTCCACTTCCAAAGACCTGCCCCATCTGCTCCTTGGCAAAGGATGCAGCGGCGATTCCTGCCAGAGCCGACAGGACACCAAGACCGTAGAAAATGTATGAAGCTGTTTTCATTGGGCGGGATAGTAGACCGGCCACTAGTCGTAGACCCCGGCCAGGAAAGCTCTTCCCTCTGACACCACACAGAGGAAAGCCCCGACGGACGTAACCAGCTGATAGCGATCCGCGTCACGTTCACCGGCCCACCAACGAGGACTCAAACGCCAGGGCCCGCTCCAGGTGAGAACCGGCTCCCAGCGTGACCCCATGCGAACCCGAGTAGGCATACCACCATCCCATTCCACCTCGATCGGTTGGAGCTTGGGAGGAACAAGCGCAGGGCTGGGTGACGGAGTCGCCCCCGGCCATGGAGCCTCAGGGTCACGTTCCAAGTCTGCCACCGGCTCACCCCAACGAGACCAGGAGACCCGCTCACCTGGCATCCGACCACCCTGAGCTCTCCCCTGGACGACACCGTCGGGACCAAGCAAAGCCTGGGC
>CAXMPK010000066.1:0-2182 GCA_964195405.1 uncultured Acidimicrobiia bacterium | reverse complement strand
GGCATGATGCCCGGCTGACTGGTGACCGAGCGAAACGTCACAATTCCAGAAATGAGCAGAACGGACGCGGTAGCGGTGGCGAACACGAGTCTCATGGCCTCTTCGACGCTGGCGTACTCCCATACGTGCCCATACGCCCCGAAGACGACGTTCGCCCCCAAGTGGACAGCTATTACCAACGGCAGCGCCAGGATGAAACCGCGCATCAAATTCTCCGGAATCCCCCGAAGGTCGACGAACCTCAGAACCAGCGCTGCCGAATAGGCGACGACTATGACGAGCGCGTCGATGAGGGCGAACGAAACATCCGAACGGACTCGTACGGCTGATTGAGCCAACCGAGTTCGCCACGAGACATTCTCTCGGCCCCCGGATTCGATCCCCGCATTGTCCACTTACAAGCCTCCCGGCTGTCCTTGTACAACCAGGCTTCGCCAGGGGACTGCACAGACGACCAGGTCCCTAACCGAGGGTGCCGATCCCCGGGCAAGGATCCTTCCGTATACTCCCAATAGCCGCAGGCCCCGGTTGCGTATCCCGGATGGACCGGTAAGTTAACCACACTGAGCGCGGACGTGCACGGGAGGTGTAGCGGGTGCCCACTCTGAGCCTTGAGCAGCATCTGTGACCGTGCGTGCCCTCGTGACTGGGGCGGCAGGGTTTCTCGGACGCCACGTGGCGAGCCATCTTCTGGATCTTGGCTGGGAGGTCACAGGATTCGATCAAGTGGCCGTAGAGGGGTTGGACTACAGGCTCATTCAGGGTGATCTGCGGAATCCCGAAGCTGTGATTCACGCCGTCTCCGGGCACGATGTCGTGTGCCACATCGCCGCGATCGGTGATGTTTACCTAGCGGCCGAACGGCCGGCGCTGGCTGCGGAAGTGAACGTCACCGGCTGTGCCCAGATCGCCGAGGCGGCAGCAGCTTCCGGGGCGCGGGTCGTCTATGCGTCCACCTGGGAGGTTTATGGCCGGCCCCGGTATGAGCCGTTGGACGAAGATCACCCTTGCGAGCCGGATCATCCCTACAGCATCACCAAGCTGGCCGGGGAGCAGATCCTCCTCTCGGCGGAGCGACTTCGCGGAGTACCCGTATTGTCATTGCGACTCGGCACCGCATACGGGCGCGGTCTGCGGCCCAACTCGGTGTTCCGCATATTCATCGATCGGGCCCGACGAGGAGAGCCAATAACCATCCAGGGTGACGGCAGTCAGAGTCGTCAATTCACCCATACCTCAGACATAGCGAGGGCTTTCGAGTTGGCTTCTACCTCCGACCTTCGTGGCATCGCGCTGAATGTTGTTGCCCGCGAGAGCTTCTCGATCAAGGAGCTTGCTGAGATGATCGTCGAGCGATATCCCACCGAGGTGACGTTCGATGCGGCCCGTCCCGGAGACGCACCGCCTGCAGTCATCTCGGCGCACCGGGCGAGGGAGACGCTTGGCTGGGAAGCCACAACGTCATTCTCGAGAGGGTTAGGGGATCTGCTGGATGACCATGAAGCGAGCGACTGATAGGCAGTCTGGGTCACGTCCCACTCTGCTCATCGCAATCAAGGGCCTCGGCATCGGCGGTGCCGAACGTCTCGTCTCGGAAGGCGCCAAATACTGGCGGCGGGACCTGTTTGATTACCACGTCGCCTACGCCCTCCCTTGGAAGAGTCAGTTGGTTGCGGACCTCACGGCGTTAGACGTACCCGTTCATCTCGTGGGCGGGGATCGCGGGCTGTCACCGGGCACCCTCGGCAAGTTTCGAGAGACCATTCGCCGGCTGGGAGCCAATCTTGTACACGCCCATCTGCCCACGATGGGGATCGTGGCTCGCCTCGCATCACCGATTCCAGTCGTCTACACGGAGCACAATCTGGCGAACTCTTATCGGCCTCTCACGAGGCTGGCGAACCGCCTCACATACGCCCGTAACGACGCCGTGATTGCGGTATCCGGGGAGGTGGCACGCTCGGTTGACGGTTACCCGGGACCGCCACCTTCGGTTATTCCCAATGGGGTGTCGTGCCGGGTGACCGAATACGAAGCGTCTGAGGCTAGACGAGAACTCGAGATCGCTTCTGAGGCGGCTCTGGTCGTGCATGTCGGCAACATCCGCCCACACAAGGGCCACAGCAACCTCATCCGGGCGGCGGTTTCGATCAAAGCGGCGAGGCCTGATGTCGTCATGGTT
>CAXMPK010000065.1:0-1549 GCA_964195405.1 uncultured Acidimicrobiia bacterium | reverse complement strand
TTCGGGATGATCCGGTCCCATTGGAGCCGGTAATTCTGTGAGTTCGTCGATGGACGGGCCGGCGTGGCGTTTGGCTCGCTTCTTCTGTGTCCAAGCGGTGTTGACCGTGATCCGGTGGAGCCATGTTGAGAGCTGGGCATCGCCACGGAACCGAGGTAATGCTCGCCAGGCGCGGATGAGTGCTTCCTGGGTTACATCAGATGCCAGGTGGGGATCGCCCACAAGTCGTCGCGCCAATGTGTAGACCTCGTTTTGGTGAGCTCGGACAAGAGCGGCAAATGCCGCCCGGTCGCCCTTCTGAGCCCGTGCAATGAGCTCCTTCTCCTTCTCACCTTCGACCTTTTGGGGGTCGGGAGGGTTACTCACGGGCAAGCTCGATACGGGCGCTGAGATACTCGGTTGCGGTATCAGAAATGGTCACGGTGTGGTTGGTCGCGCCCTGAGACAATGTCACATCAACCGGGCTAGCTGGGAGCAGTGGTTTGCGGAATCGTATCTTTGCCGAAGACAGAGGCCGATCTCCATCTTGAAGGTCGGCAGCAGCTTTCAAAGCCCAGTTCGCTTGGAGGAGACCATGGACAACAACCCCAGGCAATCCGGCTTCAACCGCAGAGGTGTGATCCCAGTGAATCGGGTTCCAGTCCCTGGTGGCAGCGGCGTACTTGACCAGGTCGAATCGAGATGCTGCCTGTTGACCTCGAGCAGGCGATCCGCGGTCGTTGGCTGAGGGCTCGAAACGTTCCTCGACCGAAGATGTGACATTCGCTTCACCTGCGGCGAGGAAGCCGGCGGAACCCGTGGCGACGACACCATCTGAATCGCTGACCTCCATCTCGAAGGTGATGAAGTGGACGCCACCGCGCTCTCTGGCACGGGTGACCTGCCCGATAACCACCATCTTGGTGCCCACGGTCAGCGGGCGATACCAGGCGAAACTCTGATCGCCATGAATCACCGAGTGCTCATAGAGAAGCGAAAGCAGTTCGGGCGCCACCGCGAAGAGGGCAACAGACATGAAGCCAGGCGGAGCAGCACTAAACCATCTATCCGGGTTGTCACCGGTGGCCTCGACAAAATCAGCGACACCGTCAGGTGAATTTTGCAGTGTTTGGGGGCCAAACGAGCGACCGGCGAGATCACTGAGATCCATCGGCGAAACGCTAATCGCTCGAACCAGGGGCTTTCCTCCCTATCAGACCCGCTACTAACGGGTCTCGCGATGCAAAGTGTGCTCGCGGCACCAGCGGCAGTATTTCTTCAACTCGAGCCGATCTTGAGTAGTCGATTTATTCTTGGTCGTGACGTAGTTCCGCCGCTTGCACTCTGTACACGCGAGCGTCACCGGCGGTCTCTTGTCGCTTGCCATTCTCTTTGTCTCGTTTCAGTTGGGCCGGCCTGGCGCCGGTCCTATTTGGTGATCTTTATGACTCGTCCGGCGCCGACGGTGCGGCCGCCTTCGCGGATAGCGAAGCGGAGTCCCTCGTCCATGGCTATTGGATTGATCAACTCAACCGACATTTCAGTGTTATCGCCCGGCATCACCATCTGA
>CAXMPK010000064.1:0-6998 GCA_964195405.1 uncultured Acidimicrobiia bacterium | reverse complement strand
TTCTGACCGCTATAACCGGCATTATGTGCGGCTTGGGGTCATCTGACCCGTAAGAACATTTCGGTAGAAGATGGGTAGAAGACGACGGCATATCGAACGCTCGTTCGGAGGCTCTATAAGGGAGAAACCCTCTCTACCAGGGGGTTTGGTGTCGGAGAGAGGACTCGAACCTCCACGGGGTTACACACCCCACCAGGTCCTTAGCCTGGCGCGTCTCCCTTTTCCGACTGGAACCAGTGCAACCTCATGACACTCCAGTCTCTTGAGTGCATCTCAGTGCAACAGGGTCGAAATACTCGTTTTGGTCCGGGGTGCCCTCAGGGTGCCCCGCCAGAAATACCCCGGAACCCCGGCGTCCGGTATCCGAAGCCCTGCCGCGCCAGGTCTTGAATCTCGTGTTCCACTCCCCTGGTCTCCCGTATTGGCCCAACTCCTCTCCAGTGAGGACGGACGACTACAACACCTAGACCGACTCGAATCAGTCCCAGGGTGTCACGAGAGGTGTTATTTCCGTCCGCGCGGGTGTCATCCCTCGCGTAGTATTCAGCAGAGGTCTCTCGCATATCGGCCAATAAGAGGGGAAACGGGCATGGGAGTGTTTGTCAGCTACGTACGTACTGATGAGCGGTTGGTGCGAATGTTGCATGGCCAACTCGAAGACATGAAGCACACGGTCTTCTTCGACCAGGACATGGTCGGCGGTCAGGATTGGTGGGACGTCATCCTGGACGAGATCCGGAAGTGCATTGTATTCCTCTACGTGCTGAGCCCCGATTCGGTGGGCTCGCGGGCGTGTCAAGCAGAGCTGGGATATGCGGTCGCCCTTGGTAAGCCCCTTATCGGAGTCATGATCAGAGAGGTCCCGATCGAGAAGGCTCCCGACGCGCTTCAACGGACGAACATCCAGAACCTCGTCTACCCGGACATGCAGGCCTGGTTCAACCTCGACGAAGCCGTGGACAAGTTTGAGCAATCGGAATCCGCCGGAGAGGTCCCCGATGTCCTGCCCGAACCACCACCAGCGCCAATCGCGGATCTGTCCAGTGCTCGATCGATCTTGAATTCACCGACGCTGGGAACTGATGACCAACGTGAGGTTGCGGCCGATTTGGGCAAACGGGTCGTAGACCCGGACGAGCGAAAGGCCGTCGTGGCGCTGCTCGAGAAACTCCGCGACCACAACGAAGTGCTTGCAGATATCAAAGAAGAGGCCGCCGACCTCGTCGAGAAGTATCGAGAGCAACGTCTGGACGCACGTTCCGCAGGCCTACTCAGAGGGGTTGTTGAGGACTTCCGAAACCAGGAGTGCACTCCCATTCTTGGCAGCGGCCTGACCGACTGGCTCTTCGGATCGCGTCGAGACCTGGCACACCAGTGGGCCCAAAAGCACCAGTTCCCGATGGGGCAGAGCAGAAGGGGCGATCTGCCCCAAGTGGCCCAATTCGTCGCAGTGAGACAAACCGAGCGCAAAGTCCGCAGCGGCCTCGGAACATTCTATCGCGACCAACTCAAGAGGCGCTTTCCCAAGATCGTCGGCGAGACCGAGGAAGCACCTCTCGACAGGATGATCGTCGATGTTTGGAAAGCGAAATCTCCGTCTGAGCTGGCGGAGCCGCATGTAGTGCTAGCCAATTTGGGGTGTCCGATTTACATCACGACACAGCCCACCACTCTGCTCTCCGAAGCGCTCATCGATGCGGGTAGGAAGCCTGTGATCGACTTCTGCAGGTGGAATCTCGAGGTCGACAGTTGGCCATCGTCGCCCTTGGCGGAGAACCCCGATTACGTGCCAACGCCTGACAGTCCGCTCGTCTATCACGTATTCGGGGTGCTCAACGCACCGGACTCGATCGTGATCACAGAGGACGACTATTTCGATTTCTTGGCGGCGGTGGCAAGCAACTCCAGCCTCATTCCAACGATGGTGCTCGACAAGATGGTGTTTTCCAGCCTCCTTTTCATGGGCTTCGGTCCCGAGGACTGGGACATGCGGGTGCTTTTGCGGAGCCTCCTGAATAGAGAGACCGCGAGAAAGCGAAGCGACTACAAGCACGTTGCAGCGGTAATGAATCAGCAAAAGGTTGAGTCTCCGAGAGAAGCGCGGAGCTACGTGGAGAACTACTTTGAATCGTTTCGGCAACCGCCGATTCACGTGTTCTGGTCATCCCTCGGGGAATTCTGTGTCGCCCTCAAGAAGGCGTGGGAGTCGGCCGAATGAGCGCAACTGGCACAGACACCGAGGTGACACGCCCCCGCGCTGGCGTCAATCCGTATGTCGGCCCTCGATCGTTGCAGGAGGGGGAGGCGATCTACGGCCGCATGCGAGAGATCGCCGAACTGCGCGGCTTGCTGGTGGCCCACCGAATCGTTCTTCTCTACTCGCCGTCTGGCGCCGGCAAGACTTCCCTTATCGAGGCGGGATTGCGCCCGGAGCTACAGCGACGGAAGTTCTATGTGCTACCGACGATCCGCGTGGGCTATGAGCTCAGCTCGGACGCCGCCCAGGGCACCGCCAATCGCTACCGGGCCAGCGTCATCGCGTCGCTCGAGGAGCGGCTTCCCCCGGAACGCCAACTCGGCGCTAAAGAGCTGGCGTCTATTGGCCTCGACGTGTATCTGGAACAGCTCGACCAAGAGCATCCCGACCAGAACCCGTGTCTGATCTTCGACCAATTCGAAGAGCTCTTCACGCTGGACCCGGTCGACTTCGACGCCAAGGCAGAATTCCTCGATGAGCTCGGCTTGGCGCTAAGCAACCGCACTCGTTGGGCCCTTTTTGCCATGCGAGAGGATTTCATCGCCCAGCTTGACCCCTATCTCTCGAGCATCCCGACGGGCTTTAACACCCGCTTCCGTATCGGCCTCCTCGATCCGAAGGAAGCGAAGCAAGCGGCCAAGGCCCCCGCAGCCGCTGCCGGCGTCGATTTTGAGGACGCTGCCGTCGATCAGCTCATCGAAGATCTCCGCCAGATCCAGGTGCAGCGCATGGGCAAGACAAGCGTCGAGCCCGGGCCAAACGTCGAACCGGTCCAGCTCCAGGTCGTATGCAGGCGTCTTTGGGCTCACCTCGATCCCGAAGCGACAACGATCGGAACCAAGGATGCTATGAGCGCGGGCGACGTCAACGAGGCTCTCGCCGGTTATTACGTCGATGAGGTCGAAGCGGTCACCAAGACGGGCGTCAGCGAGAAGGCGCTCAGGCAATGGTTCGACTCCCAGCTCATCAGTGACGACGGGTACCGCAACCAGGTTCGAACGGGTCCGGGTAAATCGGGCAGCGAAGTGTTGACAGACCTCGAGGACGCCCATCTCATTCGAGCGGATCGCAGGCGAGGCACAGATTGGTATGAGCTCACGCATGATCGGTTCGTCGAGCCGATCCGAAATTCGAATCGCGACTTCAACGCCCGGCGGAGGACTAAATACCTTCGACGTGGCCTCATCGCTGCGGCCATTGTGTTCGGCGCTGTCCTGCTCTTTGTTCCAAGCCTCTTCAGCAGCGAAGGGCTGAAGGCCGAGCCGCTCGCCACTGATGGAAGCACAGTGGTCATCGACCTCGACGAGAGCGGCGTAGCGCGCTATCTGTTCAACGCTGAGGCGAGGGACGAAGTCGTGGCCACCGTGTCCTCGGAGAACGGGACCGTCGCCGTTGAAATCCGCCTCTGGGTCGCAGGGGGCGAGCTGAGGCACCTTGCCTACGGCGTTCGACTGACCGACTTACCGTTGGACACGTCGAAGAATGAGAAGGACCAGGCTGGCCAGTCCCTCGCAGGGGTGGAAGAGGATTCGAAAAGTACAATTCAAGTATCCACATTGGAATATCAGTTCGTGGCGGACGGCGAGTTTGTCATAGAGGTCACGTCGACGCCTTCAGCCAAGCTGATGTTGGAGTCCAGAGTGACGGAAGGTGGTGAGTTCTCCAACTTGGACGACATTGGCGCCGACACAGCGACTCTGTCTACGCCCGGAGATGTCAGGACCTATCAGCTGAGCGCTCAGAACGACAATGAGACGATATCGCTCACACTCACCCCTACCGACGAGTTGCGTGGTCTCGCCAAAATCGTGAACGCTCAGGGCACGGAAATCAACTCAGCGGACGCGGCTGGCAGCGGCGAGTCCGTCCAACTCGTAACGGAGCTCCTCACGGCGGGCACGTACTACGTCCAAGTTTCCGGCGTCGATGGATCAACGGGCGGGTACACCCTCGCTCTCGAAAAGGGCACCGAAGCTGAGGACGCGACCTTATCGCTGGGTACGCCGTTGGCCGGATCGATTGACACCGAGGAGGTTGACGAATATCCCTTCGAAGCGTCCGCAGGCCAGTATCTGGAACTGTCAGTAGTGCCTACCGGTGGCTTCGACGTAGCCATCGAGGTGGCTGGACCCCAGGGGTTCTTCGACTTCGTCGACTCCGGCGGCGAAGGAGCTCCCGAAGTCCTGGTACTCGTTCCCACAGTTGATGGCAGCTACCTCATCTCAGTGAAGGGCTACGAGGGCTCCGCCGGCGGCTACCAGCTGACTGTGTCCGAAGCTGTCGTCACGGATATCTCTTTGGGGGCATCGCTGGCCGGATCGATTGACACCACGGAGCCGGTCACCTTCTATGGGCTGGAGGCGTTGGCTGGCCAGTATCTGGAACTGTCCGTAGTGCCTACCGGTGGCTTCGACGTAGCCATCGAGGTCGCTGGACCCCAGGGGTTCTTCGACGTCGCCGACTTCGTCGGCGATGGAGCTCCCGAAGTCCTGGTACTCGTTCCCACAGTCGATAGCAGCTACCTCATCTCAGTGAAGGGCTACGAGGGCTCCGCCGGCGACTACCAGCTGACTGTGTCCGAAGCTGTCGTCACGGATATCTCTTTGGGGGCATCGCTAGCCGGATCGATTGAGCCGGTCACCTTCTATGGGCTGGAGGCGTTGGCTGGCCAGAATCTCGAACTGTCCGTAGTGCCTACCGGTGGCTTCGACGTAGCCATAGTCATCACCGGACCCCAGGGGCTCTTCGACTTCGTCGACTCCGGCGGCGAAGGAGCTCCCGAAGTCCTGGTACTCGCTCCCACAGTCGATGTCAGCTATCTCATCTCGGTACGCAGATTCCTGGGCTCCGGCGGGGACTACACCATCACTCTCGAGCCCGCCAATTGACCAGCCACTTGCGCGGACACCGGCATCCCGAGCTGATCGGCACGACGTGGCGGCGACCACTATCTCCTTGGGTCAAACCACTGACTCCGGTCGAGACACTGCAGTCGAACGTCCACGTGTCGACCGCGCCGTTGAGGCCCTTGGTTCGAGCCGTTCCGGTGCAGCAACGAGACCTACTGACTTGAGCCACATTTCCTCTTCGAACGCTCATCAGCTCTCAGCTTCTGACCGGTTGCTGTCAGTGCGTCGCGGACGGCTTCGGCGGTGTTCCCTTCAGGCAGTGGAAACAGCATCACGTAGCGGGACAAGCGTTGCACCAGAGTCCCGATCGCTGTCTGTCTTTGTCCCATTAGGAGGTCGCCTTCCCAATGACCGGGCACCGCCCGATCCTCGACCTCGGCGGGACGTTCCGAGATCATCACCATGTCCCGAATCTGGCCTTTGGTCGACTTCGGGCGCCCTTGCGGACGACGTGTCGCTCGACCGGTGCGTAAACAACGCCACAACTCTTTACCTAATGAGCCCTTGCCCTGGATGAACAGCGACCGATAGATGGTCTCGTGAGACACCCACATCTCCTCGTTGTCACCGTATTCGTCGGTCAGCCAGTCCGATATCTGATCTGGTGACCACCACAACCCCAGTTTCGCCTCAACGACCTCTCTGAGCTGGTGGCTAACACCAAGTTTGGTCGGTTTGGGACGACGAGCCCGATGTCGAGACGCCCGATGAGCTGTCGTCGCTCGATACCGGTTACGGCCTCCGTTGGCTGCCACCTCCCGGCTCACCGTCGACCCAGCCCGACCAAGACCAGAAGCAATACATCTCAACGACTCGCCAGCCGCCAACCCCGAGACATCTCTTCGCGTTCGGTCAGAGACAACCGAAGCGAAGACCACTCGGGACCGGACACCGGACGACGGAACCCAACAGATGAGTCCGGATCGACGAAGGCGACCTACCCAACCGACGACTGATCGACCGTTGCGACTCACCAGCCTCGAACCGATCCCAAACCTCCGACTTCTCCAACTCCGACGCGCCCAAACGTCAACCGAACACACCCACTTGACACAAAGAGGCTTCGTTATGTGCGGGTAGCAACGGATTGGTGACGATGGGTTGGCATGGTGGTAGTTGTTTGGCTGCTGGTTGGGTTTCGCTCTACCGAATGGTCGTCGATGTGTAGGTTTGCGGATGTGTCGGACGCCGATGTGGGCGCAACGAGGAAGGTGGATATATGAGCGACCAAGAACGTACTTCGCACGCGTCTCTTCAGATCCTGGGACTGGCGATGATGTCATTGGCGGTGGTGACCCTGATCGTCGTTTCTTGGCTGATTCTGGGTGACACCGAGGATATTGGGTTCTTCTTGATCGTGGCTGTTGTCTCGATTGTGGCAACATTCCTGGTTTGGCGATTCGATAGCACCTGGGCCAGGATCGTTGGTCTGATCGGCACCGTTTTTGTCGGAGGTGGGGCGTTTTGGCTGAGTTTTGGGGTGTTTCAGGTTTTCAGCCCGCTCGAGTTTATTGTCGGTTTGGTCATGCTCCTCGGAATCTTGCTTGCCCTTATCTGGGGGATCATGGCCTTAGTCTCCGGGATCAGAGGCCGGGAAGGTCCAACCAAGACCGACAGTGTGCTCCGCACATGGGTGCCCGGCCTAGTCGGCGTGCTTTCGGTCGTCTCGATCGTTGGGTTCTTGTTCACTCGAGAAACTGTGAGCGAAGCCGAAGCCGCCGGTGCCACGCCTTTGAACATTGTCGATTTCCAATTCGACCCCGAGGACACCGTGACCGATGGCAAACTGTTGATCCACAACGCGGACCCTTTCGCACACGATCTCACCATCG
>CAXMPK010000063.1:0-13930 GCA_964195405.1 uncultured Acidimicrobiia bacterium | reverse complement strand
GCTGGGGCGAGTGGCACCCGTTCGCAGTCGACGGCACGGTGCCGGGCTTGGTGATGGTCTACGCCCCCCGCTCTGACGAGGATCTCGATGTCGTCAAGACCATCATCGAAACCTCCGTTGCTCACGCAATATCTGGTCTTGACGGCGGATAGCGATGGCCCTGCCTGACTCGGGCAGCCCAAGGCGTTGCTAGGACGGTCCCAGATGGCAGTGCCCAGACCCAGCGGTTCGGACCCTGTGTCAGTCGCCATTACATGGTACGTAAAGCCGGGACAGGTCGAGGAGTTCGAAGCCTGGCTCGATGAGATCAAAGCGGTGGCGATGGGGTTTGACGGATACGCCGGTATGGAGACCTGGTACGGCCAGCCGATGCTGACAACCCGACCTATCTCATCATTCTCCGCTTTGACAGTTACGAGCATTACAAGGCCTGGCGCGAATCACCGGAAAGAGCCGAAACCGGTGGATCAGTCATTTGCCATGACCACCGGGGATCCGTCGTTCGAGGAAGCGCACGGTCTCGAAGGATGGTTCACGCCCTCGGCGAAGGCTGCGAGTGTTGAACGTCCACCACGGTACAAGATGGCAATCCTCACTATCGTCGGTCTCTACCCACCCATCGTCGTAGTAGGTGCACTCGTCACTGCGACCACCGGAGTCTCAGTGGCTCTTGGCACTCTCATTGCCGTCACAATCGTGGCAGTAGTAGCCACCTACTGGGTGACGGCGGCCCGTCAGGCATGGACGACCAGCCAAACCGCGACGTAGTGGGTGGCGAAGGCGGCGACGGTGAAGGTGTGGAACACCTCGTGGAATCCAAACCATTCTGGCGAGGGGTTGGGACGCTTGAGGGCATAGACCACCGCCCCAAGCGTGTACAGAACACCGCCGACGATTATCAGGGTCACCGCCAACGCGCCGGCTCCGTCGATGAGTCCAGGCAGGAACAAGATCGCGACCCAACCCACCAACACGTACAACGAGGTGGTGAGCCACCGGGGAGCAGCGGTCCAGAACAGCCTGAGAAGCACGCCTGCAAGGGCTCCGACCCAGACGATCAACAGCAAAGCCCGACCCTGTTCCGGCGGCAGCGCAAGAACGGCGAAGGGCGTGTAGGTGCCGGCGATGATCAGAAAGATGTTGGAGTGATCCATCCGTCGAATGAGATCCTCGACCGGTGGAGACCATGAACCCCGGTGCAAAAGCGCACTGGTACCGAACAAGAGAACAGCGGTCGCGGCAAAGATCGCCGACGAGACCCGGCTTGCATGTGTGGGTGCCGTCGCAACCAAGACAACACCTGCGACCAGCGAAATGGGGAACATCGCGGCGTGCAACCAGCCTCTCATCTTCGGTTTGACGTCTTTCGTCTCAGGCGGGCTGTTGTCGACCATTCGAACACCGTATCGAAGACAGAATGGGCCGGATCGGCCATCTCATCCACCGCCGACGGTTACCGGTCGTGTTGACGATCTATCTACCCTCGTTCGCAGTGGTTTTTGACCCACCAACCCGGTCCCGCGCTCGGGTTATTGGCCGGCTGGTCTGGCCCGTGCTGCTCGCGGTGGCCGTGATTCTCGCAATTGTCGTTTCTGCCGCCGGTGATGACACCCGGGCGGAGTTCGAATACCTGGATGAGCTACAGGCCCAGAGCGTCGAACTGGCGAAAGCCGGCGACGCGTTTCGTGACGTCGTCTCCCGACTCCAGCGCATCGAGCGGACCGAATTCGTGACAGTCATCGACGGCATATCTCGAGATATCGCCGCTGGGTTTGAGTTTGTCGAACAGGACCCGCCGAGTGAGCAGTTTGTAGCGGTTCAGTCCCTGTACAGACAGGCCCTGCTGGCATGGGACGTGGGTGTCAGCGGATACGAAGCTTCCGTGTTACTTGCCGCCGACGAACCAGAGAACCTTGTTGTGGTTGACGCAATGGCCGAATCTCTGGCCGAATTGCGGGCGGGCGACGGTATCTATGTCGACCTGGTTACCGAAGTCAACCGCGATGAGCTGCCACAGCCCCCCTCTCCGATGGTTGACGTGATGCTCCTCCCCGCTGACGCCAGTCTTGTCGGTCTTTCGGTCTCGTATGTTGACTCTGCCCGGTCGCCAAATAGTGGATTGGCCCTCCGGCCGGGGCTTGCGGTAAGCCAAATAGTCGCCGACCCTGAGTGGCAGGTCGACCCGAGTGACCAGGCGGTCATACCGGCGACAGAATCGGTGGTGTTTTCGGTGGTGATCACCAATGCGGGAAACGTGGTCAGCGCCGAGGACAACCTGGTGCTGACGCTGACCGGCGGACCCGAACCGGTGCGGATACAGGTGGAACTGGACCCCCTGGAACCTGATCAACAGACGACGGTGATCATGGAGCCGGTGCCGGTCGAGCCTGGGGGTGTCTACGAGGTGGTCGCCGCTCTTGCCATCTCTGAGAACGACTCGAACTTCGAGGACAACTCGATCACAGTTGTGTTCATGGTCAACGCACAATGAGCGACGTGGATCTGGACAGAACTTCGCTGGGGGTGGCAGTAAACGAGCTGTATCAACGCGAGCACGATGCCCTGGGAGATGAAGGCACCTACCAATTGCTCGACGACGCCGAAAAGTGGGATTTGACCGACACGCTGGCGAACGGAGGTGTCGTCACATTTGCGCACGTGAATGTGGCTGATTGTGGGCTTCACGTGGCAGCCGCTGTCAACGCCGCCTTGGACACTGGTGCCGACACGGTGCTCGCGATCAGTGTCCTCCATGCCTTCTCCGAGGAGATGGAGTTGGCTCGCCGTGACGTTTCCAGTGGAGGGTCATCATCGGATCACGCGATGTGGGGGATTCAAGGTCCGGGGCTGGAGTTTCTTGATGACTGGCGAGGCGACCATGCCATGCGAAGTCTCAGACATTTCTGGGCTGCCGAGACGAGACGCCGCGGAATCACAGATCGTCGTCTGGTTGAGCGTTACCCGTTTCTCGCAGGAGGCAGGCCTGGTGACTTGCCCAATATCGACGAGGTCGCGGGTATCAGCGAGAATGCTGTGATCTTGGCGACCGGAGACCAGTTTCATCACGGAATCGCCTACGGAACGCCTCCAGACGAGGCCCTGGATCCCGAGCCGGTCGGTCTGGTAGCCGCCACAGAAAGCATCAAGCGGGGGATAGCTCTCGCTGACTCAGGTGACTACTGGGGATACGACCAGCATTGTGTTGTGGCTAAAAGCGATGATCGGGATGCTGCCCAGCTGTACATGTACCTTCGGGGGCCACTTCAGGGCGAGCTCATTGACATCGGCTGGTCGGATTCGACCGAACTTTATGGAGCACCCGCCCCAACCTGGGCTGCCGGCGGCTTCGTCAAGTTCGAGAAGGTGGACGCAACCGCTTCATCGTTACCATCGAACGCTCATGCTTGACCCAAAACTTCTTCGCCAGAACCCCGATGCAATCGCCGAATCTCTGCGCCGCCGCGGTTCGACCATCGACCTCAACAGCCTGGTGGAACTGGATGGTTCCCATCGATCGGCACTTCAGGAGGCCGAGGAGCTCCGCTCGCGGCAGAAGGAAGCGGGGAAAGAGATCGCCACACTCGAAGGCGAGGCAAAACAAACCGCAATCAACGAGGTATCCGAACTGGCAGCTGCCCAAAAGAAGGCGTCTTCGAACTCCGACGAACTCGCCGAGCAGTTTCGGGTTGCCTGGCTAGAACTGCCCAACCTCGTCGATCCAACTGCGGCAGACGGCGTCACCGAAGACGACGCCGTGGAGATCAGACGAGTCGGCGACACAAGCACCGAGGGGGTCAGTCATGCCCAATTGGGCGAGTCGCTCGACATCATCGACACCGCGAGGGGAGCCAAGGTCTCCGGGAGTCGGTTTGGATACCTGAAGGGCAAAGGCGCTTTGCTCGAGCTTTCTCTGGTTCGTTGGGCGATGGACAATCTGGTCGACCAAGGATTCACTCCCATGATCCCTCCGGTACTGGTGCGAGAGCCGGCCCTGGAAGGAACCGGGTTCTTCCCTGAGGCGCGTGAGCAGGTCTACGAAATCCCCAAGGACGAGCTGTTCCTCGTTGGGACGGCCGAAGTTCCCCTCGCTGCTTATCACGGAGACGAGATACTCGATGTCGACGAACTGCCGACACGCTATGCAGGCTTTTCGACATGCTTTCGGCGTGAAGCCGGTACATATGGCAAGGACACCGCTGGTATCTTTCGGGTCCATCAGTTCGACAAGGTCGAGATGTTCGTGTTCACCGACCCCGAGGACTCAACCCAGGAGCATGATCGTCTTCTCGCGGTCGAGGAGTCCCTGGTGCGGCAGCTCGAGGTCCCCTATCGCGTAGTCAACGTCGCCGCCGGCGATCTTGGTGCCGCCGCCGCCAAGAAATATGACATCGAGGCGTGGTTCCCGGGTGAACAAGCTTTCCGCGAGATCACGTCGTGCTCCAACACCACCGACTTTCAGGCCCGTCGTCTCAAGATCCGGGTCAAAAGCGACAAGGGCAACCGGATTCTGCACACACTCAACGGGACGGCTTGTGCCGTCGGGCGCACAATCCTCGCCATTCTCGAGAACCACCAACAGCCAGACGGTTCAGTGATGATCCCGGAGGCGCTGCGCCCCTATACCGGGTTCGACATCATCAAGCCGTGAGCGAGGTCTCCAACCCGATCTTCGCCAAGATCGCCAACCGATATGACCGAATCAACCGGATCCTGTCGATGGGTCAGGAACGACAATGGCGGGCCCGCGGCATTGAGATGTTGAATCAAGGTTCGGTTCTCGATCTGGGTTGTGGCACCGGCGACACCAACTTCGAAGGACGAGCCACGGTCGGTCTCGACCCGGTGATCGAGATGCTGGCTCTTAGCCCTGTGACGGCGAGGACGGTCGCGATTGGTGAAATCCTGCCGTTTCGCGGTGATTCGTTTGACGGAGTCTTTAGCGGCTTCGTGTTCCGGAACCTGACCTCGGTCAGCCAGACTCTGGTCGAGATTGATCGAGTCTTGAAGCCGGGAGCCGCCGCGGTGGTTGTCGATCTCTCTAGACCGATCAATCCTGTTCTGCGTGTTCTTCACAGGGTTGGAACCGCGATTGTGCTGCCTCTGGTGGGGCTGGTCTTCGCCGGCGCTCCCAGGGAGTATTGGTACCTGCACAGGAGTCTCGACAAGCTGGCGTCCCCAAGAGAGCTGTTCTCGGGTCATGCCCTCGAACTGGAAGAGGAGTGGCGGTCCGGGCTGTTTGGGTTTGTTTACGGAGTCCGACTGCGCAAACCGATCTGATTTCGTTGCTATAGCAACATGGTGCGAAAACCACACCTTTGTGCACGCTCGACCCGTGATTGATCGTGACCCCGCCGTCGAGACACGGTGGACGCCGTTGACATCGGCCGCCGACTCCAGCCAGGTGACCCTGCCGCACCCGGAACGATTCACTTAGGGCTGCTCCCTTCCGGGCCTGACCCAATTCATGGTGTTCCGCCGCGCAGGACCCGGCCTTCAATATCGCGTGTCCAGTGTCAGGGCATTGCACCCCGGCGTGTCATGTCCCTCGGGCGGGGGGTTTGGCCCCGCATTAAGAGGGTTTCGGGTTCAGGGCACCCCTAGTACCCCGCCTACACGATCACCGGGAAGGCTACCGATGCTCCCGAACCACCCCAACATCGAACCGTCGGGAATGCATCGAGGCCGGAGTACCTTGTTCGGCTCCGATGACTGCAAATCGCTTCGGCGCAAACTTCCCAAGACTGTTCGCCGCGGCGATCCTTCAAGAGCTCTCCTTCGCGGTGCTGATCCACTTCCCCGGTTACCTGAGCGATTTGGGGGCTACCGAAGGCTTGATTGGTGTCCTTTACTCCACGTCAGCTTTGGTTTCGCTGCTGTTCCGACCCTGGTTGGGACGAATCCTCGACCTGAAGCATCGGCGAACGGTGATCTTGGTGACAGGGTTTTTCAACATCGTTGTGGTCTTGCTTCTGATCACGACTTCGGCGTGGGGTCCGTGGCTTTGGATCCTCTTCCTGGCACAGCGGGTGTTTCAGGTGGCGCTGTTCACCACCATGCTCACCTACGGCGCCGATTCGATTCCGGTCAAGCGGCGGACTCAAGGCCTAGCCATCTTTGGGTTGTCCGGTCTCATTCCCATTGCGTTTGCCGGCTATCTAGGCGACGTAGTGATCGAGGCGTCCGGCTTCACAGGGCTCTTCTGGTTCGCTGCGGTGGCCAGCACGATGTCCTGGCTTATTGTGTGGACACTGCCCGTGTTGCCGGTGCGTGGCCATCAGCGAAGACGGGGCTTCTGGCAGGCCTTTGCTCAAAAGAACCTGCTGCCCCTCTGGTTTGCCTCCTTTTTGTTCTTCTTGGGCGTGGAGTCGTTGTTCACATTTACGCGGACCTATGTAGACAGACGAGAGGTGGGAACCGTGGGGCTCTTCTTCGCCATTTATGGCGCTTCGGCTGCCATCACCCGGATCTTCGGCGGCAGTCGATACGACACCATGCCCCACCGAAAGGTGTTAGTCACCGGGATTTCGGTATTTGGAACGGGACTAGTGGTGATGGCGTTGGCCCAGTCGGTAGTGGCTTTGGCCATCGCAGCCTTTCTGATGGGATCCGCCCACGGCGCAGCATTCCCTCTGCTGTCGAGTGAAGTGGTCAACCGGGCCCGCGTCGCCGAGAGGGGGTCGGCTATGGCGATATTCACCTCGATCTTCGACATTGCCTTGCTGGTTGGAGCGCCAATCGTGGGATTCTTGATCGACGGGTTTGGCTATGGCATCGGGTTTAGTGCTGCCGGCATCACCTTGATCGTCGGTTCGCTGATCTACGCCCGATGGGACCGCCGATTGAGTGATACCCGCTCAACGTTTGTCGACGAAGAAGTCCTCGAGTAGCTGACGGCATTCGTCGGCGAGGACACCGTCGATGAGGTCGATCCTGTGGTTGAGCCGTCGGTCCTGGGGGATGTTGTAGAGCGACCAGGCGGCTCCGGCTTTTGGATCGGGTGCTCCGTAGACGATCCGGTCGAGTCTTGACCACACCGCGGCACCGGCGCACATCGGGCACGGTTCCAACGTGACCACCAGCGTGTGCCCGGTGAGTCGCCAGTCACCGATCTCGCGTGCTCGGAACGACAAGACCAGCATTTCGGCGTGGGCGGTGGGGTCGTGAAACTCTTCGCGTCGATTGCGATCTACGGCGACGATCGACCCGGTGTCGTCGAGAAGCACGGCACCGACCGGGACGTCTCCAGCCTCTCCTGCTTCGCTGGCGGCGGTGAGAGCTGTCCGCATTGGGTCGACATAGAGTTTGGTCGAAATGGGGTCAGTCATGTGTCGGCATTATCCTCCGTCTCTCGAAAGATCCTGTCCTTCGGACAGGATCCCGGAGGGGTCGCATAGTCTGGCCTAGTGCGCGGCACTGGAAATGCCGTTGGGGGTTACTCTCCCACGAGGGTTCAAATCCCTCCCCCTCCGCAAGTCGTAGTAGTTAGGTCTCCCCGGCTGACCTGCGGCAATGCGCCGTCCTATGGCGGCGCACGACAACCTATGACTTATCGTGGCGGTGCCTCGGCACCGTCCATGGAGGGGTCGCATAGTCTGGTCTAGTGCGCGGCACTCGAAATGCCGTAAGGGGCTGACGTCTCTTCGTGGGTTCGAATCCCACCCCCTCCTCAACAAACCTCAGCTACTACGACCCGTATCCGGTCGTCTGTTCGGGTAGCCGACGCCCCGCTTGGGGGGCGCAATCCGCTCATGTTCGCGGTGTGCTTGCTCATAGATGGCAACCCAACGATCAGAGAGCCGCGAGAATACCTGTGGCCCCAAGGAGGGGTGGCCGAGTGGTCTAAGGCGACAGTCTTGAAAACTGTTGGGCTCTTTCGGGTCTCGTGGGTTCGAATCCCACCCCCTCCGCAGGTACCGTTTCACAACCATATGAGGGGGACGACCCCCTCAACCCCCGGGGTACAAATCTGGAGAGGTGGCCGAGTGGTCGAAGGCGCTCGCCTGCTAAGCGAGTAAGGGGTTTATAGCCTCTTCGAGGGTTCAAATCCCTCCCTCTCCGCCGCCGACCCGCCGTCGTTCGACGAGTCCCAAGCCACGACCGATAGACCCGTTTTGGGTGGCCTTTGTGCCCTACCCATCGGAACCGCCGTCTTCGATGATTCCTGTATGAGGGTTCACATGGGCCCACCCCGGTCAGCGGTGGCCCGATGAGAAGTCCTCCTTTGTCTTCTATGGAGGGTTGAAATGGATGGGTTCTGGCACAAGGCTTGGCAGTTCGCGCTGCTCTTTGCGGTGATCTCCCTACTGGCGGCCTCGATAGTCATTCAAGGTCAGAGTGTGTCCGCCAACGACGTCAGGGCGATCGTTGCGGAAGAAGGCAGTGGTGGACTGGCCGGCGTCGAGACTTGGCCTCGCGACCTGAGTGTGCGACCGGAGTTGACTCCGGTGGCTGATCTTGCCTCCGCTCCTTCTGGTGAGCAGCATCTTTCCATCGCTCCAAGTGTGCCCCCGCCAATTGCGAGATCCGATCAGCGAATCTGGGATGTTCATGTCGAGTCGATCGAAGGGGTTTGCCCACTCGACCCAGCGAACGGGATAACGACCGACATGTGGGGGTTTCGCATTGCCGGTGAAGATGATGTGACCTGTGGTTCGCCTGGGCCGATCTTCAGGGGTCGCGTTGGCGACATGGTGAACATCACACTCACCAATCTCCCTACCAACACCCACCCTCACAACATCGACTTTCACGCGGTGACCGGCCAGGGTGGCGGGGCCGCAGACCTCACTGTCAATCCCGGCGAAACTGCGACAATTCAGGTCCGCCTCCTCTACCCGGGAGCGTTCATGTATCACTGCGCCTTCGGCGACGTCCCCTCACACATCGCCCACGGCATGGTCGGCATGTTCATCGTTGACCCCGAGGAGCCGCTGCCCGAAGTGGACCACGAGTGGGGCATCATGCAGAGTGAGTGGTACGTCGGTGAAGCTGGTGCTGATGGCGAAGCCCCTTATGACCCCGACGCGGTGTTCAACGAGGAGCCACGATTCGTTACCTTCAACGGTCGAACCGACGCACTCACAGGTGACAACTCTTTGAAGATGAACGTCGGTGAGCGGTCCCGCATCTACTTCGTCAACGAGGGCCTCAATCTCACCTCCAATTTTCATGCGATTGGCTCACACTGGGACTTGGTTTACCCCGAGGCTGCGACCCATCCCTCGAATCGGGTGATCCGGGGCTCGCAGTCCACTCTGGTTGTGGCCGGAGGGGGAACGATTGTTGAGATTGACGGGTTGGTCCCATCGACGGTCATCTTGGTTGACCACGCGCTGGTGCGGACATTTTACAAAGGCGCCATCGGGCTGCTTGTTGTCGAGGGGTCGGCCGATCCCGAGATCTTTGGTGTCCCGGGGGAGACGCCTCCTCCCAGCAGCGAAGCAGAGGGGTCGGGAGCCGACGCAACCAGTGGCGAAGATCTCTTCGCCTCGACTTGTGCAGCGTGCCACGGTGAAGGCGGAGTCGGCATCGATGGGCTTGGCCCGTCGATGATCGGAAACGTGTTTGTGGCTGGCCTCGACGACGATGAATTGGGAGAGTTCATCGTCGTGGGACGGCCCGCCGATCATCCCGACAATGAGAGTGGGATCACCATGCCTCCAAAAGGTGGCAACCCAGCACTGGATGACGACGACATCTCAGACATCGTCGCCTATTTGAGAGAGCTCGGCTAGCGGTTCAGCCCCCGGGGCCGGGGTCGGGCAGTGGATCTTCGCCGGCAGCGACCATTGCCAACCGTGGCAGATAGTGGGTCCATCCCATCTTCTGCATGTTCGCCTCGTCGATTGGAATGTCGCGGTGTGTCAGGACGAGAAGAGTCCCGTCCGGTTCCTCGGTCAGGTCGATCTGAACTGTTGTGGACCCAGGCGGAATGCCGGGCCGGTCAATCCAACCCCACGTGAAGACAACACGTTTGTCGGGGGCCAACTCGACAAACTGACCTCGGGCGTTCATCCCGTCGCCCATGATCATGGAGAAGATCCCACCGGGCCGGGCGTCAAGCGACACCGATGCACCCTGCCATTGCGACCACTTTTCGGATTCGGTCAGATAGCGATACACGGTTGAAGGAGATGCTGCGATGTGTTGCTCGACCGCAATTTCTGTCATTGGGTCGACCTCTCCTCGATCGTGGACGCCAGACGTCCGAGAGTGTCGCTCCACATTGACTCGAGTATCCCCCGATAGGGAGCAAGAGCGGCCCGGTCTGCCAGGTAGAGACGACGGTTTCCCTCTTTGCGCACGGTAACGAGCTTGGCCTCGCGGAGAACTGCCAGGTGCTGCGATACAGCCCCAAATGTCACCTCGAACTCGGCTGCGATTTCACTGGCTGCCAATTCGTCGTCCCAAATCAGGCTGAGGATCTCGCGGCGACGCGGTTCGGCGACCACTTGGAGTGTGTCCATGTCGATCTATTTTAGTCGAGGTTGAAATGGAATCAGGGTGTAGTTATAGTCACCGCTGAAATAGGTCGGAAAGCGAAGGAGTCGAAATGGCGAAATACATGATGATTTACAAAGGCGAAGCCACCGATATGGCCGACATGACGGAAGAGGAAGGTGCAGCCGTCATGGCCAAGTGGGGAGTCTGGATGGAGAAGGTTGGCTCTGGTCTCGCCGACGTTGGTACGCCGTTTGGCCCCGGCACTTCGATAGTCGACGACGGGACCACGGGAGCGGCGACCAACCTCACCGGTTATTCGATTGTCGAGGCCGACAGCATCGAGCGTGCGTCCGAACTCGCCGATGGTCATCCCTACCTGAGCGAAGGTGCCGGCAACTACTCGGTTGAACTGTTCGAAATGATGCCAGTTCCCTTCGAGGCCTAAGACGGTCTATTGCGCCGACGCCGTCCATTCCTCGACGGCGTCGGAAAGCATCGGTAGAGGCATTGCACCGTTGACCAGCATGGTGTCGTGGAAGCCTTTGATGTCGAAACGGTTGCCCAGGTTCTCCTCTGCCTCACGACGAAGACGCATGATCTCCAATTGGCCCATCTTGTAGGAGAGGGCCTGACCCGCCATCCCGATGTAGCGGTCGACCTCTTGTTCGATGGTGAGCAAACCGATCGGTGTCCAACGTTGTAGGTATTCGATGGCCTGTTGACGGCTCCAACCGAGAGAGTGAATGCCGGTGTCGACGACCAGCCGTCCCGCTCGCCAGGCGTCGGCGCTGACCATCCCAAGGCGGTCGATCTCGGACGAATAGAGCCCCATCTCGTCCGCGAGTCGCTCCGAATAGAGCCCCCAGCCTTCGGTGTGGGCGTAAACCTGGGCATAACGACGAGGGAGAGGAATGCCCTCCATCTCAGAGGCCAGGGATCGGTCGAAGTGGTGACCGGGGATCGCCTCATGAAAGTGGATGGATTCGTATTCGAACTTGTCCCTCTCCTTCGGTTTGTAGGTGTTGAGGAAATAGGTGCCTTCTCGCGAACCGTCGATGGGTGGCTGCATGTAATAGGCCGGCGGCATCGCAGGAGCTGTCGCCGTGGGAACCGGAACGACCGTGCACAGTGTCTCCGGTCTGGCCCCAAACCAGTCGTCGACCTCGTTCCAGGCGCGTTCGATTGCGCTGCGGGCGTGTTCCAACATCTCGGCCTCCGAGTAGAAGCGGAGTGTGGGATCGTTGTGGAGCCGTTCAAAGATCTCGTCCATCGTCCCCAAGCCGAAAGCGTCCTGGCCGATCTCAGCCCACTCGGCGGCATTGACCTGAGTGGCCCAATGCTGGCCGATGTCATGAATTCGCTGCGGGGTCTCGTCGAGTTGGGTGTACACGTGTATCAGCGACGAGTAGATCTCCTCCCCGTTAGTCATCCAGACCAGCCCACACTTGTCATCCGGTCTGGCAACAGGTGAGACATGCTCGACCAGTCCGGCTCGATACACCTCAAAGGCAGGACGAATTGTGTCCCGAACCAGATCCGTGGCGCGATCCTTCCACGTGTCATCTCCTGGCCCTTCGGGGAGTTGCAAGGCGAGAAAGGGGTCGTCCTCGAGACCCGATGAGAGATAACCATCGATCTGACCGAAGACACGCTCCATCGATGCCATGGCCGGGGTCATTCCACGGTCTGCACTCTTGCGATGGGCGTCGAGAGCCTCAGTCAGGTACTGGGGGATCCTCATGTACCGACCTAGGAGCGTTTCGGCTTGTGCCATCGAGCTCACCGTGTTCATCCGGCTGTCTGACAAGAGCCGGATATGGGGCCCCAGGAAGGGGTCGATTGCACTGACAAAGAAACGTTGGTCGATCTGGTTGGCCCAGACATCGCTTTCGTGCTCGAGCAGACCAAACGAGATCCGGTCCTGGGTAGTCAGAGAGGATTGGTCGATAGCAGCTGCCTTTGACTGAATGGCGCGAAACTGGCTTGCCATGTCATCCAGCCACTCGTCATCGAATCGCCGAAGGTGGTCGTCGAAATTGTGCTCCCCGCGAACCGTGGCAATGGTCGGGAAGTACTTAGAGAAGGTGTCCCAGAAAGTCTGAGCCAGCGTGTCGAGAGATTGCATGTCTTGGAACGGTACCTGTCCTTCCGACCCGATCTTCTGTCTCGCTACTAGGAGTAGGTCACAAAATCGAGTAGAAATACAAGTACCCGGAACCGAGATGGTTCCCCGGTCGTCCAAGTAGTGCAGATATGACCCTCGCCGCAGCCGCAGTCCCCCTCGCCGCATACGCCATTGCGTTCCAGACGGTGCTCTACCTTTCGCTTCCGTCGCGTCTTCGCACCCTGATCGCCCCTGTCGTAACGGGTGTCATAGGCGCGGGTCTCACTATCGGAGCCGGATTCCTCTTCGGTTTCGGCACGATCGGACTCGCTCCCGTCGGAAACGGGACGGCCCTCTTGTGGGGTCTCGCCACCGTTGTCGTGGTTTCGATAGTTGCAACCGTGATGATGGCGCGGCCCGGCCTTCGCGGCCAACTTGCAGATCCTCGTCTTGCTGACCTCTCCCCCGGCAAGGCTTTTGTCCAGATCTTCATCCGCATCCCAATATTCACCGCACTCATCGAAGAGGCATTCTTCCGCGGAGTCCTTCATGCGGCGCTCATGGCCGTTGTTCCCGTCGAGGCTGCCATCTGGCTTGGAGCTGGGCTGTTTGGCATTTGGCATGTCGGTCCGGGAATCGATCAGGCCCAGGCCGGTAACAAGACAAAACCTGCCGGTGCGCTCCACACACTTGTCACGGTGGTCGTGACCACCATCGCCGGCGTGTTCCTCGTGTGGCTTCGTATCGAGACGGGTTCGATTTGGGCCTCCGTCGCAGTCCACGCAGGCATCAACATGACATTGGCCCTCTTTGCCCGTTACGCGGGCCGGGTCAATCGGGTTCGCGCCACGGCATAGCGACCTTCGTCTCTGGTCGCTAGGTTTCTTCTGGCACAAAGGACAGAGACCAAATGAACCCACTGCTCGACGTTGCGGTAAAAGTCGCCGACCGGCTCAACCCAGTCACCAACGGGCCGGCCGGCCCGTTGAAGGCCAGCGCCCTTCTTGACGCATATGGTCCGTCGCTCATGCCCCGTAGTTCCCTGCATCAGGGTCTCGCGGCTGGACTGGCGGTGATAGTCGCTGAGGGAGTGGGACTTGGCGTTGACACCGTGGCGAGGCGGGTGGCTCCCGACAGTTCACCTCTTGCTTGGCGCGTAGGAGCACGAGCCGTCCTCGCCGCGGGGGGTGCAACTCTTGGGCGCATCGACGAGTCCGATGATGAGCCCACCTCTCGGGCCGCCATGCGCACCGCCGGGAAGCTGCTCAGCGTCGCCGCCCTGGGTGGGATCATTCACGAGGTCGGGTCTGACGTTCAGCAGAAAGTCGAACTGCCGATTGTGCCGATCGTCACTGGGGTTGGCGCCTTCGCCTTCATTGCCAG
>CAXMPK010000062.1:0-6000 GCA_964195405.1 uncultured Acidimicrobiia bacterium | reverse complement strand
TTACAGGCGAAGGGGTGGCATCCACGACTGCCAAACGGAAAGGGGAACCGACCAGCTGACTCAATCAGCTCAAACGGAGTCTCACCGTCAGACAGGATGCGGGGCCACACAGCCCACATCATCCCTCCCAGCCGGTTATGGACGGGGGCTCAATCGGCACCACCCATTCCTATAGCGTTGGGTTCTATGAGATTCCGCTTGAGGTCTTGTCGCTGTTGTCGGTAAACGTGTTACCTGCTGCCTGACTTGATGGGTCCTGGAACAGATCTGTTCCGTTATTGCGGGACGTGTTGTCGACGATCACGTTCCCTGCCGATCCAGCAACTACCGAAATGCCTTGGTAGTCGTTGTGTTTCACAAGATTGTTGACAACGGAATTGCCAACTGCGTCATTCACAGCGATCCCTCGCACATTGCGGAGTGCTGTGTTGTCATCGATTGCATCGTTTGAGGCATCTAGCAAGTGAAAGCCGTGGCCGGTGTTGTCCTCCGAGACGTTGCTAGTCAGGGTGTTCCAAGCCCCATCCAACACGTGGAACCCATCCTCGCTATTGCCCTCAGCATGCTTGTCCACGAGGAGGTTCCAGTTATTGCCGCCCACGAGAGCGAATCCAGCTACGGCCGGTCATTTGAGGGCGATCCTTCGCTTGTGGTCCCCTAGCCGCCAGCGGTTACCCAGCTTCGCAGGCGGCATAAGTGGCTGACTGGTCCACTTTTGAAAGAAAGGACTCGATCTCTGAGACTGCGGTGACCCAGGTGGAAGTGCCGTCCTGGCTGGTAGCGAAAACAATGCCGATCAACTGGTCCGCATCGTCATATACGCCGGCACCCGAGTCTCCGTCCGCCGTGCTGGCAGCAAGCTCGTAACCCATGCGACTGTGTCGGTCGGTGCCGAGGATCTCTTCGATGGTCAGATCGACTACCGCCTTGACTTCGAAGCTCACGGTGCCCGAGGCTGCACTACCGACTATCTGTCCGTGTTCTCCCTTGGTGACTGCCGAAGTGACAACGTCAGGAACCTTGACCGTCGGCACCCTGATGACCGCGAGATCGCGCTCAAGGTCAACTGCCGCGACAACTGCATCTTTCGCGACCACGTCATCTATCGATACTTCGAGGTCGGCGGCGCGCGCCACGAGGTGGGCAACTGTTATTACCAGGCCGTTCTCGACAGCCACCCCTGATCCCGTTCGCCCAGAAGCAAACTCGCATCCGCTGGTTTCGATGCGGGCGGCTCTCAACTCCGGATCGAAGGAAGAGACGTTCGCCGGGCGGTCGACCTCCACTGGCTGGCTGGAACTGCAGGCCACGACCATGACCAAGCCCATTACGACCGCGGCGAGTTTGACGTTGGTGTGTGTTTGTTGAATTGGCTGCATCTTCAGTCGTCAGACTTGCTAGGGCATTTTCCTCTAACCTGCCGCCGGTAGTTAACCCAGTGTCTATCCAGCAGGGGGACGATTGAGCGATCAGGGGCCGATTCCTGATGTCAAAGCGGTCGTCGATGTTCCAAGGGGACCCCTGGGATGGTTGTATCGGATTCGGGTAGCGATCGAAGCGGTTACGTCCTTCACCGGAACCATCTCCCTGTGGCTGGTGTGGGTGATCTTCATTCTGGGCTTCTTCAACGTTGTGACCCGCTATGGGGCGAGGTACATCCAACGCGACATCATCGTGGGTGAGGTCTTCGATCTGCAATGGATGTTGTTTGGCGCCTTGGTGTTGTTGGGCCTCAACTACGGCGTTCGGGAGGGAGTGAATCCTCGGATCGATTTCTGGTGGGCGAATTTCTCGAACAAGAAGAAGGCCTGGATCGATCTCCTGTTTCACACCTTCTTACTACTGCCCTTCCTGGTGATGTCGATCCAGGTTCTGTGGGGGTGGTCGTTGACAAGTATGGGCCGCTCGTTTGACGGCACGTGGGAGACCTGGAAGGTCTGGGAGATCTGGGAGCAGTCCACCGACGCCGGTGGGCTCCCCAGGGGTCCGATCAAGTTGTTGATGCTCATCGGATTCATCCTGATGGCGACACAGGTCATCGCGGAGATCATCAAGCAGATCTTGGTCCTGCGAGACCGTGAAGATCTGGCCGGCTTTATCGCACGTCGCGTACCACTGCGGGTCGAGTAGATGGATCTGGGGGTCCTCCTTTCGCTACTGATGTTCGTGGTGTTCCTCGCCATGATCTTGGTCGGCTACAACGTCGCCTTCTCTTTCGCCGGGACCGCCCTCCTCTTTTCGTTCATAGGAGCTCTGACCGGGACCTTCGACCCGAGCTCTTTGAACACCCTTCCGAATCGTTGGTTTGGTGCGATCTCGGATTCCACCCTGCTCGCTGTGCCCTTCTTCGTACTGATGGGCGCAATTCTGGAACGCTCCGGAATGGCAGAGCGGTTGCTCACAGCGATCGGGATGTTGCTCGGACCCATCAAGGGTGGGGTAGCGGCGGCCGTGGTGGTCGTCGGGACTCTGCTGGCTGCAGCCACGGGTGTCGTAGCGGCGACCGTCATCGTCATGGGTCTGCTCTCCCTTCCGACGATGATCCGACTCCGCTATGACCACAAGTTGGCGACGGGTGTGATTGTCGCTTCGGGAACGCTGGCACAACTCCTCCCACCCAGTCTCGTCCTGATCCTGCTGGCGCAGCAGATGGGTGTTGGCATTCTTGGTCTGTTCGCAGGCGCCCTAATTCCAGGGCTGATTCTCAGCGGGATGTACATCTTGTATGCGATTGGCATCTCGTATCTCCGACCCGGCGTCGGCCCGGCGATGCCACCGGAAGAGCGGACCCTGACCGGGAAAGTCCTCGCCCTTGAGGTCCTTTTCTCGATCGTCCCCATAATTTTGCTGATCGTCGCGGTGCTCTATTCGATATTCCAAGGGATAGCAACACCGTCGGAGGCAGGTGCGGTCGGAGTCTTTGGAGCGCTGCTACTAGCGGTGATTGCCTACGGATCAGACAAGCTGCTGCTTCGGATAGGTGCCACCCACATAACCCCGAAATGGCGTCTGACCCCTCGAGCCCTCAGGGAGGCCGCCAGGTCCACCGCCAACATCAGCATTCTCGTCATGACCTTGCTATTTGCCGCGTCGTTCTTCTCCCTGATGTTTCTCGAACTGGGGGGGTCCAACGCAACGGCCGACTTCCTGGCGGGGATCGGCGGTGGGAAGGCAGGTTTCGTCGTGGCGGCGATGATCGCCGTCTTCTTGCTGGGGATCAATCTCGAGTTTCTCGAAATCACTTTCATCGTTGTTCCAATATTCCTCCCCGCCATGGATGCTCTTGGGTTCACCATTCAGGAGCGGATCTGGTTCACGGTTTTGATGGCTGTGAACCTGAACATGGCCTTCATCTCGCCACCGGTTGGATTCTCCCTGTTCTATCTACAGAGCGTCGCTCCGCCGGAAGTGAAGACTGCAGACATACACAAGGGGGCCCTCCCGTTCATGGTGCTTCAGGGGGTGGCACTGGTGATACTGGGCTTCTTCCCGGGCATTGTGGAATCCTCCTACAACCTCTTCGTCCCGAGCGGTTAGACATCTACCTCGATCTGCACGACATCTCCACGTCGGAGGTGGTAGAAATGGCTGACTACAGCGAGGAGTAGGCGCATGGACGATACGACACGGTTTGATCAGTCGGTCGACGAGGAGTCCACAGATTCCGGCTACAGCAGGCGGCGGTTCATCAAGACCGGGGTTGGAGCTGCCGGGTTGTTGGCTGGCGGGGCGATTCTCGCCGCGTGTACATCCGATGGGACCGAAGATGCAACCACCACGGCCGCCGGTGGCGGCGCAGGAACAACGGCTGCGGGCGGAGATACTGCTACCACCGTTGATCTATCTCAGTCCGATCTTCCCGAGCTCGAATGGCAGATGCCGACTAGCTGGCCCGGCTCACTGATTGGGACAATCGGTGCTGGTGCCGAAATCTTCTCCGACGAGGTGGCGAGATTGACGGGTGGCCGATTCAAGATCACTCCCCGTGTTGCAGGTGAACTCGTTCCCGGTCTCGAAGTGCTTCCAACCGTTCGTGACGGCGGCGCAGAGGCGGGACACACTGCTTCCTACTACTACGTCGGCCTCAGCCCGTCCACACAGTTCGGCACAGCCGTTCCCTTCGGCTTGACCAGCCGGCAGCAAAACGCCTGGCTGTATGCCGGTGGCGGACTCGAGATGCTGCAGGCGTTCTACGCCGAGGAGTTCGGGATCATCCAATTCCCGGCCGGAAACACCGGCGTGCAGATGGGTGGCTGGTTCACCAAAGAGATCAACTCCGTTGCCGACCTCCAGGGTCTGAAGATGAGGATCCCGGGTCTCGCGGGCCGAACCTTCAACAATCTGGGTGCGGAACAGGTGACCGTGGCAGGTGGCGACATCATCACGTCCATCGAGACCGGCGCCATCGACGCCGCCGAGTGGGTCGGCCCACATGACGACCTGACCCTCGGGTTGGGTGAGCTCGGGAGTCAGCTGTTCTATTACCACCCTGGGTGGTGGGAGCCGGGCTCGACTCTAGAGGTGCAGATTCCGCTGAGCCTGTGGAATGAGTTGCCTGAGGAGTACAAGGCTGCCGTGGAGAACGCGGCGAAAGCTGCGAACCTCGGGACGATGGCCAACTACGACGTGCTCAACGCCGAGGCCCTTGCCCAGGTGGAAGAGGTGGCCGAGATCAGAGAATTCCCCGATGATGTGCTTTCAGCGTTCAAGGAGGACTTCGAAGGCGTCCTCGATGATGTAGCGGCTACTGACGGGAAATTCGCCGAGATACTTGGACCCTGGCGTGACTTCCGCGATTCGGTTCAGAAATGGCACGGTCTTGCTGAGACCTCGATGTTGCGAGCTTTCTCTCTGTAGGCAAGACCGAGTTGTGAAGAATGGGGCGGCCAACCGTGGCCGTCCCATTCTCTGTTTCAGACTCCGCGAAGGATTAGGACCTGCCTGAGCGTCGCTCTGCCATCCGCTGCATCGCCTGTTCTGAGCTCCGCGCCACCGTGTACACGGTGGCGTCGAGCCGCCAGTCGGCGGCGAGGAGTGTTCCACCGACGGGTTCGATCGGAGCTTCGGGCGACAACTCGGATTCCAAGGCGGTGGCCACCTGGCGAATTCTGCTGGAGCTCAGAATCACGATCCCTTCGCCCGTCTCGGCGATGACGCGATAGGTAGTGGTCGCAGTAACCGCAATTCCGACCCCAGCCAGCCCCAACACGACACGAGATGGCCACTCTTCCAGTCCGGCCACGGGTGCCAAAAGGATTATCGCAACGAACACCAGTGCTGCGTAGGGGACAACCCAACGATGACGGCTCCACACATAAGCCGCGTCGCGAATTACGACATCCTCGCCCAGGACCCGCTGGATACTGCGAAGGAGAACGGCTCGTCTCATTTCAAGTCAGTGGACCGCTTAGTTGGCTGGGACCGAAGACAACTCGAACAGCGCCCATTCGCCGGGGACGCCCTTGAGAGACTTGACACCCAGCGGATCGAACTCGATTCCGGATCCGACGACTAAATCACGCACAGTGCTGGAAACCGCCACACCGCCATCGGGATTTACGCTCATGAACCAATGCAACCAGGGCGGCGTTCATAGCGAAGGTGTTACGCCTCATTTCAGGCCTTGCTCGCCGCATGATCTACCGCCATTTGTTACGCGGCTTCTCAACCATACGCGGGAACCGACGGAGTTTTGCAGAGACCTCACTCAGTCGACCCTACGCGCTCATGCTTTCAGAGTGGGAGGTGTCACGGAGCGCCACATAATGCCGGTCATGGGCGGCTCTTCGTCATAAATATTCCTGTCGTGCGGCAGAGTGGGCTGGTGTCGCCGAGGCCTTGGCCATGGCGGAGACCACGGGCGCAACGCTCTATCTGGCACATCTCTCCACTCCTGAAGCTCTCGACCTGGTCCGGACCGCACGCGGTCGTGGGACGACAGTGGTCGCCGAGACCTGCCCTCACTACTTGCTCCTCGACGAGTCCGCACTGGAGGCACCG
>CAXMPK010000061.1:0-6717 GCA_964195405.1 uncultured Acidimicrobiia bacterium | reverse complement strand
CTGGGTCTTCCGGATGCCTCGACGCTGATCCTTCTGGCCAGTGTCTACTACGGAACCCAATACGGTGGATCAACTACGAGCATCCTGCTCAACGTGCCAGGTGAAGCCTCTTCGGTGGTGACCACAATTGACGGCTACCAGATGGCTAGAAAGGGGCGAGCAGGCCAAGCATTGGCCATTGCGGCTATCGGCTCCTTCATAGCGGGTATCGGTGCCGTGATCGGATTGGCGCTTTTTGGGCCGCCTTTGTCAGAGGTCGCAACCCAGTTCCAATCGCCACAGAAGTTCATGGTGATCCTGCTGGCGTTTGCAACTGTTTCGAGTCTTGCAGGCGACAACCTGTACAAGGGCCTGCTCGCGGTGTCTTTCGGGGTGATGCTCTCGACAGTCGGTGTTGACCTTCAGACCGGAGTCGTCCGCTATTCGTTTGGTCAGCCGGGACTCCACGAAGGGCTCGACTTTGTGGTCATCGCAATCGGTCTCTTCGCAGTATCCGAGGTGCTCACTCTGTTGGAGGACACGGTGAAAGGAGAAAATCCGGCTTTTCTAAAAGCGGAACGAATCTGGGTCAATTTCAAGGAGTTCATGTTCTCCCTCGGCGCCATCATCCGGGGTGCTGTCATTGGATTCTTCATCGGGTTGTTGCCCGGAACTGGGGCGTCGGTCGCGGGTTTCATGTCATATGGCCTGGAACGTCGCTTTTCCGATAGGGATGGCACCTTCGGCAAAGGAGATATTCGTGGAGTCGCCGCTCCGGAATCAGCGAACAACGCTGCCGCAGGGGGCTCCCTGGTTCCACTGTTCACACTTGGTATACCCGGCTCGGGAACAACTGCTGTCCTTCTTGGCGTCCTTATCTCGATGGGAATCCGACCGGGGAGCGGCAACGTTTTCGAAGACTCACCAGAGCTGATTTGGACATTGATCGCCTCGATGTTCATCGGAAACGCGATTCTGCTGATCCTCAACTTCCCGCTAGTCAAAATGTTCGTCCAGATACTCAGAATTCCGAGCTGGTTCCTGATGCCGGTCATCCTGGTGATCTCCTACATCGGCGTCTACTCCGTCAACAACAGTTCTCTCGATATCACCGTCATGACCTTGTTCGGTGTGATCGGATACTTCATGCGGAAGATGGGCGTTCCCCTCGCACCGATCCTGATGGGATTGATCCTGGGAGACGACCTGGAACAGAACTTCCGACGCACGCTCCTGGCCAACGACGGTAGCTATGCCGCGTTCCTGGATGGGTGGCTCAACATCGCACTCGCGATCGGCGTTGTCGTTGTCCTGTTTCTTCCCCAGATAGTCGAGTTGATTCGCGGTGAGTCGTTCAGAGATGAGTTCGCTGATACCACCGCCGAGGTCTGAGGAACTATCCATGGGTTCGCCACGACTAGATTCAGATCCTCACCCGCGCCGAGGTCGGGTCGTAGAGAGGTCTAATCGAGACAGTGGCCGGGTAAAGGCGGTCGACAATCTCGACTTCCCAAACTCCACCCTCCAGATACTCGCTTGTCACCGGTTCTTCGGGTTCGATCATCGCCAGACCGACGGCGCCACCCAATGTGAATCCATAAGAGGCAGCACGAACATAGCCAACGGGCCTTCCGTTCCGATGTACCACCTCACCGTGGAACATCAACGGCTCGGGGTCGCCCACCAAAACCTGAACAAGGCGTCGGTTCAGGGGGCGGGCCGCGAGTTGGCTCACTACCTGGTCACGGCCGATGAAGCCGCCTGGCTTGTCCAAATCCACTGTGAAGCCCAAGCCGGCTTCGATCACCCCATCGGTGTTGTCGATGTCGTGGCCGTAGTCGCGATACGCCTTCTCCATGCGAAGGCTGGCCAGCGCCTTCAATCCGGCGTGGCGCAGTCCGAGGGTTTCACCAGCTGCGACCAGACGGTCATAGACATCGACGGCCTTATCGCTGGGTATGTAGATCTCGTATCCGAGCTCCCCTAGATATGTGATGCGGATGCAAAGAGCTGTCACCGGACCAACCTCGATCTCTCTTGCGGTCCTGAAAGGGAAACTCGCATTGGAGAGGTCGGCAGAAGTTACCGACTGCATCAACTCCCTGGAGAGAGGCCCCTGGATGTTGATTTGTGCATAGTTCTCCGTCACATCGGTGATGGACACTTCCATGGGCTCCCCGGCTTGTCGTCGAATCCAGCTCTCGACGTGACGGTGGGCGGTATCGGTGGCGACGACCCAAAAACTTGTTTCGTCGAGTTTGGTGACGGTGAGGTCTGCTTCGATCGTGCCTTCCGAATTGAGCCATGGGGTGTAGGTGATAATCCCGGCCTTGCCGTCGACTCGATTGGTCGAGATCCACTCGAGCAGCCTTCCGGCGTCGGGCCCCTCAACGATGAACTTGGACATGAAAGACATGTCCATCAAAACGACGCCATTGCGGGCGGCTTCATGCTCGGCTTGCCAGTAGGGGAACCAGTTCTCTCGCTTCCATGAGAGCCGCTCGATGATCGGCTCTATGCCGTCGGGCGCGTACCAGTCGGCGCCCTCCCATCCACTGACCTCTCGGAAATAGGCACCGCGTGTCGCCAGACGATCATGCAGGGGTGACTTCTTTATTCCACGCGCGGTCTGCGGAGTTCGGTTCGGATAGTGGGCTTGGTAGACCATCCCGAGCGATTCTGCGGTGCGAGCACGGAGATATTCCCGGTTCGCCTGGTATGACCGCATGCGGTCGATGTTGAAACCGGTGACGTCGACATCAGGGGCCCCATTGACGATCCAATGGGCGAGGACCCGACCTACACCCCCTCCGGTGAGGATTCCTATCGAGTTCAAGCCTGCCGCCACGAAGTAGTTCTTCAACTCGGGAGCCTCACCCAAAATGGGCTGGAGATCGGGGGTGAAGCTTTCCGGTCCGCAGAAGAGCTTGCGAATCCCTGTGTCTTTTGAGATCGGCACCCGATCCATGGCACGCTCGAGGTACGGTCCCATCCGATCCCAGTCGGGCGGGATCTCACTGAAGGCAAAGTCATCGGGCACGCCTTCCACGTTCCACGGAGCTGCCTCGGGCTCGAAGAGACCAATCATCAAACCACCCGCCTCCTCCCGGTAATACCCAAATGAAGCCGGGTCCTCGATCACCGGCCAGGTGTTGGAGATTCCTTCGATCTGGTCGGTGATCAGGTAATAGTGCTCGGCCGCCTGAAGAGGGATGTTGACTCCAGCAGTCGCACCGATTTGGCGAGCCCACATTCCGGCGCAGTTCACCACGTATTCGGCTTCGATGACACCGCTTGTCGTCTCGACTCCAGTCACCACCCCTCCCTTCTCGACGACCCCGGTTGCTGCCACGTGCTCGAGGATGGACACCCCCTTCATCCGGGCTCCCGCAGCCAGTGACATGGTGACATCGGCTGGATTGGCCCGACCGTCACCCTCCACATAGAAGCCGGCCAGAACATCGTCGGTCCGAGCGATAGGGAACATCTCAGAGACCTCTTTCGCAGAGACTTCGTGAACGTCCACGCCGCAGAATCGGTTGAATGCGGCGACGCGTCTGTATTCCTCGAGCCTGTCGGGCTCAGTTGCCAACTCGATGAAACCGATTGGCTTGAAACCGGTGGCCAAGCCGGTCTCAGACTCCAGTCGGCCGTATAGATCGACGGTGTACTTCCTCATTTCGGTCGAGGTCTGGGACAGGGATCCAAATGTGACCATCAATCCAGCGGAGTGCCAGGTCGTGCCCGAGGTGAGTCGGCTCTGCTCCAAGAGAACCACGTCATTCCACCCAATGTGACCGAGGTGATACGCCACGCTGCATCCGATCACACCACCACCAATGATGACCACGCGAGCTCTCTCGGGAAGGTTCCGATCAGCAGCTAGAGGCATGGTCGAAGGGTCTTTCTGTGAGGCATCACGCCGGTCGTGTCGAGCGGCCGACACCGAGAGTGACAACGGAAGCGATCCCCAAGCAAAGCGCGACTGTTGTCCAACTTGCAGTGCGAGAAACATTGTCGATCAACCATCCCAGCACCAGGGGTCCAATCCCGGCACCAAGAAAGACCCCCGCTTGAGTGATTGCTGAGGAAGCGGCTGGAGTCCCGATATTGGCATTCACCACGGTGAAAGTCATCAGCCCCGGCCAGCCCCAGCCAGTTGCAAACGCCATCAGCACAAGCACAACAAACCAGAGACCGCCGGCTCCGCTCAATGCAACGAACACCAAGCTTCCGACAGCCATCAACACTGCGAGACCCACGAATCCCCTGGACCGTCTTCGATCGGTGATGCTCCCGGCCACCACCCGAATGCTGATGCTGGTGAGCGATCCGACAAACAGAAGCAGACCTGCCCCCGCCTCCGACAGAGATGCTTCCACCGCGGCGGGGATCAGGAATGTGCTCAGCGATACCGCCGCCCATGTTGCCAACGCCGCTGCCACTGCCAGTGCCACGATCTGGGGTGTGGACATCGGATCCACCACGCGAGATGAACCCTCGACGGCGGCGAGATGGCCTGGTTCGTCGCGGTCCTTTGCAAGGAGGAGCCAAATCACCGGTAGGAGTAGGGCTGCAAACGCGAATGCGTATCGCCACCCAATTGTGAGTGCCAGTGTTGGCACCGCAAGCCCTGCGAGAAGTGTCGACGTTGGGATCCCGCTGTGCTTGAGACCGAAGACGAGACCCCTCCGCTCTGGTAGGACCACTTCAGCCAGGGCCTTGTTTGCCGACGGATTCGCCAGACCGTAGACGGCTCCAGCAGCGACCAACAACAGAGATAGAGACAGGGCACTCCTCGCAAACAATGCGATCCCAGCGAGGATCACCGCCGAAGAAATCGAGTTGATCCGCATCGACGCTCGCCATCCGATGCGTTCGACGACCCGGCCCAAGCCGGCGGAGGAGATCGATGCACTCAAGAAGAAAAGAGCGGTGACCGCGCCAAGGCCGGTTGTGGTCAACGCAACGTCCCGCTCGAGCTGAAGGTAGGTCGCCCCCACCAGAAACACGGGTAGCGCGCTCAGGGCGACGATCAGGATCGCCAGCACAAGTCGCCGCCAGGGGAGTTCCTTCACTTCGTGGTGTCGGGCATCGACTCCATTACTCCGGCTTGAGCGGTGTGCTCAGAACTTGCCCTGGTGTCCTAATTCCGCCGCGGGTGGGTCCGACTTCGATGTTGCCAAAGCGCTCAGCGATAACGGGAGCGAGGGGCCGGGCATTGGGTGGGGTCAGCCAAAGACGAAGAAGATGTCTTTTGCGCTCTGGCTCGGGATAGTCCTCGTAGGTAGTGCGGGAATGGAGCACCTGATGGTTGTGGATGAATTGCATGTCACCGGGTCGGAAATCCATGTCGATGCGGACGGAGTCGCTGTCTGCGATCTCATCAACCATGTCCATGGCCTCGACCTGTTGGTCGCTCAACCTCGGAACGTCGTCGAAGCGTTGGGCGGCTGTGATGAAGTCCCGGTTGTAAGTCGTAGTCAGGTAGCCACCGTATGGATTGATGATTGGCATCTCGTAGTGAGGCCCCTTCCCCTGGGGGATCTCTCCTTTGCGATCCACAGAGAAGGGCTCTGCCAAGACCTGGACCAGGTCGGGGCGCGATGTCACCATTTCGTTATAGACGGTCACGGAGCTTGCGATCTTGCTCAGACCTCCAGACTTTGCTGTCTGAAGGCAGAGAAGTCCGACGATGTCACAGGAATCGGTGTGATAAAGATGGCGGGCTGTGGTCCCGTAGAGACGGTGGGTCGGGTTGGTGGGGTCGAGACCGATGTCCCTGACATGCCCCAAGACGTGCCCTTTGGCATTCTGAGGAATTGGCCAACCTAAATAGGACCCGATCAAGAAGTAGGCGATGGCAGATTCCTCGATCGTGAGTTCTTCGACCGGGAGTCCTCGGATCAGTGTGAACCCTCTGCCGCTGACCACATCGTCCTGGATGCGATGCATGACGGTGCCCAAGCCGGCCAAAGGGAAAGCTTCCTTGTTGACGTTGAGTATTGGGGTATCGGCGTCGCCAACGGAGTTGATGGCTCCCTGGAGCTCGTTCAGATCATCTGCCCCTAGTTCGTACATCCACTCGTCGGATCGGGTAGCCATCTCAGCGCCGTACCAGGCCGATGGACCCTCCACCCTCGTGTATTCCCACTCTGATTGGTCCATGATCTGGCCTCGCCTTGCTGTGAAGATCTGAGACCGAAGATACCGTGACGATCTAAGGACATGGTCGAAGTTACGCAATCTCCTCTTTCCAACCTCAAGGTGATCGATCTCAGCCGCATCCTGGCCGGGCCATTGTGTGCGATGCTGCTGGGTGATCTTGGTGCGGACGTCATCAAGGTCGAGCGCCCCGATCGAGGTGACGACACACGAGCTTGGGGGCCTCCTTTTGCTGGCGGAGAATCCGCGTATTACCTCCATGTGAATCGAAACAAACGGAGCCTGACGCTGAACCTGACTCGTCAGACAGGAAGATCGATCCTGGCTCGCCTGATCACCTCCGCGGATGTTGTTATCGACAACTTCAAACATGGGACTCTTTCGAAGTGGGGGTTCGACGAGGCTTGGTTCGAGTCGAAAGCTCCACATGTTGTTCGATGCACAATCTCCGGCTACGGCACTACCGGTCCTGGGGCGGGGATCCCTGGATACGACTTCATCACCCAGGCGGAGAGTGGGCTGATGTCAATCACAGGTGAGTCGGCTGGCGAGCCCATGAAGCTTGGCGTAGCG
>CAXMPK010000060.1:0-2609 GCA_964195405.1 uncultured Acidimicrobiia bacterium | reverse complement strand
TAATTCCCTCGTTGAAAGCGACTGTTAGAGGACCCCTCACTGACAGGAGATTCAACGCTGCGAATCATCGGCCTGCAAGGGGTCGGTTCAACCGCATAGCAATGAGGTTGGACTGGGAGCATACGCGGACAAGCAGCCGCCCATATGTGCCGTTATGTGCGGGTTGTCGAGAGGAGAGCGTCGAGGGGGAAGGACCCCGAAGATTCGGGTCCTTCCCCCTGCTGATCGTCTTGCCGGATGTGGGCGTCACCCTGCCGGGTGCGTCGACACCTCTCCGCAGGCGACCCTTTCGAAGTCGATCGATGCTGCTCGAATCGAGATCGTGTCCAACTCATCCAGACCGGCATATTCTTCTGGCAAATTAACCAGGATCCCATTGCCATCGGGGTCCACGTCCCAGATCCCCACAAACATCTGCGCGTCCGTCAGCACATTGCTGTTCTGACGGTTACCGGGGACGAGTTGGAATCCTCCCCCAAGATCTCCGCTCGGTTCACACGAAAAGGGTCCGCCCGGGACCGACCCATTGTCGTAGATCAGTGAGATATAGAAGTCATCCGGATCCATCCCAGTAGCGGTCCCCTCAGCGGTGAGCGCTACACCATCGTCGACGAAAGTGATTTTCGCCATGATGCCCGATTGGCCAACCTGGTGCAGATTCGCCTTCCCGGTCGCATTCCCGGTCCCGTCGGGATCGTGCCCGGCGAAGGCCACCGCCGGTAAGGCGATAAGCCCCAATGTCAAAACAAGAACGATAAGTTTTCGCACGTAAACTTCCTTTCCTTTGATAGTTGATGGCGACCGCTCCCAGTCTCCAGTCTCTGTGCAACAGAGAGTGAGACCAACCCTACGCTTAGCACTCGACATGGTGCCCAGAAACTGTCGGATACCCGCCCATAACCGGCAATATGTGCGGTCCGTGACGCCGTGATCAGCCGCCCATAAGTGCCGTTATGTGCGGCTGATCACGGCAGTTCGGGGGCCATGCAAAGCCAGACCACACAGAGTGACGGGTGTTGCTATGTTTCGATGCCAGTCGAGACGGAGATAGAAAATGAGAAGACGGATGGGACTGGTCGCAGTCTTGGCCATGGTTTTTGCCTTGCTCCCCATGGGAGCGGCAAGTGCTGGGTCGGAAGCATGCGATACGAGGGTGAACAACACCATCGACAAACTTTTGGAATGTGTCACGGTCGACGGTGTTCGTGAGCATCAGGCGGCGTTCCAGGCGGCTGCGGACGCTAACGGCGGCACTCGTGCGTCGGGGACCCCGGGTTATGACGCGTCGGCCGACTATGTCGTCGATCGTATGGAAGCGGCTGGCTATGACGTCGCGCAGCTCTTCTTCGACTTCGGCTTCTTCGAAGAGACCGGCCCTTCGTCGTTCGACCAGGCGTCACCTGTGGCGACGAGCTACGTCGACCAGACCGACTACGACGTGATGACCTTCTCCGGCTCTGGCAGCACCGGGACCATCGACTTTGTCGGCGTCGACCTGGCGCTCGGGATGGCGCCTTGGCCCGCCGACCCGTCGACGTCGACGAGCGGCTGCGAGGCCTCCGACTTTACGAGCCCGCCCGCAGCGTCGGTGGTCGGCAAGATCGCCGTACTCCAGCGCGGCGCCTGCAACTTCTCGGACAAGGCGATCAACGCCGAGGCGGCGGGTGCGGTGGGTGTAGTTGTCTTCAACCAGGGCAACGATCCGAGCCGGTTGGGGGTGGTCTTCGGCACGCTCGGAGGTCCAGTCGGCACGATCCCGGTCGTCGGCACGACGTTCGCTATTGGCAAGGACCTTGCGACGTCGAGCGCAACCGGTCAGATCACCACCTCCACAACCTCGGAGACTCGGACGACCAGCAACATCATCGCCCAGTCGAAGAAAGGCGACTCCAGCAATGTCGTGATGGCAGGCGCTCACCTCGATTCGGTGTCCAGTGGCCCAGGGATCCAGGACAACGGTTCGGGTAGCGCGGCGCTTCTCGAAGTCGCGGAGCAGATGGCCAAGGTCAAGCCAACAAACCAGGTTCGGTTTGCCTGGTGGGGCGCTGAGGAGTTGGGTCTCGTCGGTTCGATCGACTACATCGTCGGTCTATCCAATGAGGAGCACGCCAACATTGCGCTGTACTTGAACTTCGACATGATCGGCTCGCCGAACTTCGTGCGGTTCGTGTACGACGGTGACAACTCCGACGGCGGAAACACTATCTTCGTGCCGCCTGAGAGTGCTGTGATCGAACAATTGTTCCTCGACTACTACGCCTCGCAGGGCTTGCCCAATCAGGGGACCTTGCTAGGTCAACGATCGGACCACTTCGCCTTCTGTGTCACTGGGATCCCATGCGGCGGCCTGTTCACTGGTGCCGAGGGAATCAAGACGGCGGATGAAGCAGCGTTGTATGGCGGTACAGCCGGTGACCAGTACGATCCGTGCTACCACACGGCGTGCGACACCTTCGCCAATGTCAGCCTTGAAGTGCTCGACCAGAACTCTGACACAGTCGCGTTCACGATCTTGACGTTCGCCATGAACACCGAGTCGGTGAACGGCGAGCCCGGCAAAGGCAACTTCAAGCCCCAGAACCAGCTCAAGGCATTAGCACCATGGGGGA
>CAXMPK010000059.1:0-24293 GCA_964195405.1 uncultured Acidimicrobiia bacterium | reverse complement strand
TTGATATCACGGGCTCTCAAGGAGCACGACGACCAGGCCGCTCTTACGAAGGTGGCCGGTCGGGTCTCAGAATTGGCGCGAGAGTTCTCGCCTTACCCTCAGGACTTTTCAGGACACGTCTAGAGCTGCAAGGCCCTCGTCAGGAATGCGGCCATCTGCCCACGTGTCACGTATTCGCCAGGGCAGAACTTCGTGTTGGCCGGCGGGTTGCATCCAAGTGTGATTCCTGCGGCCGCGATTTTCTGGATGGAGGACTCGAATATCGAATGGTTGTCATCGATGAAGTCAATCGCGTTTGAAGCGGGAAGGTTGAGAGCTCGAGACAAGAAAGCGGCCATCTCGCCTCTTGTGACGTACAGGTCAGGGCAGAAATTTGTGTTGGCAGGCGAGTTGCATCCAAAGGTGATTCCTGCGGCCGCGATCTTCTCGATGGCGTTTTCGAAAATTGAAGTGTCGTCGTCACAGAATGTGCCGTTGCATACCGGGTCGTAGTCGCTGGCATTGAAGAACAGTTGCGTGACCCACCATCCAGACCCATCGACATAAGCCCCCAGGGCAACGAACCTGAAGCTGGGATCCACAATGTTCGCTCGGTGGCCAGGAGAGTTCATCAGCATATTGTGGATGACGGAGCAATCGGCCAAGTCTGGATCGGACCAAGCAGCGATGTTCTCGCCCCACGTGTTCCAATTCGGCGGGAGAATCGGATATCTCACCGATGCTGGCATGTGCTTGAACGTGTTGAACCGCATCCACTCCGACCAAACCCGAATTGCAGGGATCTTGTCAGTAGCCATGTGGAGCTGTGGCGATCCGACAGCGGCTCGAGCATCATTGATCCTCTCGAGAAGACATGCTTCGAAGGAATCCTGGCTTATCGAGGCCTGCGCAACTTGAGCCGGGGCAGCGACAATCGAAACTGCGACCAGCGACAAGCCGACCAGGAGTCGACAGATCTGGGTTCTCAACCTGCGCATCGAGCCGATTAGTCCCCTGACTTGCGACTGGGTATGGGACCCATCGGCCATTTTGGAGCCGACCTTGAGCTGAAGTCGAGCGGTTTCGCGTTCGGATACGGTCCGTAGTAGCTGCGGTTTAGGATGACCCGACGGAACATGGCCACCCAGTTTTGCTAGCGTCGATTTGGCCTAGAAGCACTCCCCAAATAAACTTTGTGAAGAACTTCACAAGCGTGTGAGCTCCTTATGAACCGACAAGACCCGAGTCCACGCGTCACAACCGGTCTCAGCGAGGGCTGGATCCAGGGCGGCAATCTGCTCGGTTCGGTTCTTGCCGGTTGGTTGCTGGGATTTCTCACCGACTCGTGGCTCAACACTGAGCCATGGTTCGTTGTGATCGGGATTCTGCTTGGTTCCTATTCGGGATTCATGAGAATGTGGCACTACTCAAAGACGATGGAAGACGATCCCCGTGAGCGTTGACCAAGAGACCGTTGGCGTCGAGAGCGTCATGGCCCGGCACACCGTCGCCAGGGCGATCTATGTGGCCCCTGTTCTCATCCTGATATTTACCCTGACCGGCGGTTGGCAAGGAGCCTGGAGTGCCGCACTAGGCGTGGCAGTGGTGATTGCCAACTTTCTTCTCGCCGGGGCGCTGCTCTCGATTTCAGCAAGGATCAGTCTCCAGGCTTATCATGCCGCCGCCTTGTTTGGCTTCTTCTTGAGGCTCCTTCTTTTTGTAGGTGCCGTCTACGTCATTTCGGAAGCGGTTGAAGTCGACAGGCTCGCCTTCGGCATCACAGCGGTTGTTTCATATCTCGCCCTGCTGGTGCTCGAAGCGGTGGCCGTGGCCAAAGGTAAGGAAAGGGAACTGACTTGGACCAAGTGATCCTGGCTAGCGAATGCGACGTCGTCAATGAGGTGATCTGCGCCCCAACTGATGTCAAAGAGCTGTTCGAGTTCACCGAGCCGATCTTCACAATCGGAAGTATCGGTTTTACCAAGACGATTCTCTTGATCTTCCTGGCGGCCTTCATCGTCGTCGCACTGCTCTATTTCGGGCTTCGCAAGAAGAGCATGATCCCCAACAAGTTCGAGATGGTGATGGAGTCGTCGATCGAGTTCGTCCGAGATGGAGTGGGGCGCGACGTCATTGGCCCCGAAGGCGTCAAGTATGTCCCCTACCTGCTTTCGCTGTTCTTGTTCATCCTGGTCGGCAATCTTTTTGAGGTAACACCGTTCATCCACTTCCCGATCACTTCTCGGATGGCGATCCCAGCATTCCTGGCGATCGTCACATATGTGATTTTCGTGTTCGTCGGATTCAAGAAGAACGGCTTTCGGTATCTGTTTGACACCGTTTGGCCGACCCACGTCCCAATCGGTCTGCGTTGGTTGGTAGGGCTGATTGAGCTGGTTTCGATCTTCCTTCTTCGTCCATTCACTCTGGCAGTGCGACTGTTCGCCAACATGGTGGCGGGACACCTCATGCTGACGCTGCTTCTCGGCTCGGCATTCATCTTCCTCACCTCGTGGGGTGAGATCGGTCTCAAAGCGCTGGTCGGCGTCCCCTGGCTTGCACTCGGCTTGTTCATATTCGTCTTCGAAATCGTCGTCGCCGTACTACAGGCGTACATATTCACGTTGCTGTCGGCCGTTTACATCGAGTCGTCAATTCACTTCGAGCACTAAGGAGAAACAATGGAAGGCAATATCGTCGAGGCAGCTGAGGCGGTCAAGGGTGCAATTGCCCTGATCGGTTACGGCCTTGCCGCAGTCGGTCCCGGTATCGGCATCGGCATCGTGGTTGGCAACGCCATCACCGCGATGGCCCGCCAGCCCGAGATGGCCGGAACCGTCAGAACGACCATGTTCCTCGGAATCGCATTCACCGAGGCTCTCGCTCTGATCGGTTTCGTCCTCTTCTTCATCGCCTAGGGGGCTGTTGATGCAGTTTCTGACCGCGTTGGCCGTCCTGGCCCAGGAAGAAGAGGAGTCATCGAGCAACGTCGATCTTGTTCTGCCGGAGACGGCAGAGCTGATGGCCGGGATCATCGCCTTTTCGATCGTTTTCTTCTTCATCTGGAAGTGGGCTTGGCCGACGATCAACAAGACCCTCGAACAGCGCCAAGCTGCCATGACCGGAAAGATCGAGGAAGCAGACCGGACCAAGGCAGAGGCCGAGAGCCTGCTGGCCGATTACAAGTCGCAGCTTTCCGAAGCCAAGACCGAAGGCAACCGGATCATCGAGGATGCTCGGGTGACGGCAGAACAGATGAAGTCCGACTTGCTGTTTAAGGCCGAAAGCGAGGCCGACAACATCAGGGGCAAGGCTCGGGAGGACGCGGCTTCTGAGAAGTCTCGTGCCCTTGCCGAGGCTCGCTCCCAGGTTGGTGACATTTCGGTCGACCTGGCGGGCAAGATCGTCGGGGAGTCGCTCGACGCCGAGGCACACCAGGCCCTGATCGATCGTTACCTTGCCGATCTAGAGAGTCTCTAAGAAGTGTCTGACGACCGGATTGCCGGATACGCCAACGGAATCTTCGAGCTCGCCCGAGCCGAAGACGAGTTGGAGCGTGTCGAAACCGAGTTGTTCTCGGTTTCCCAAGCGCTCGACAGCTCGTCCGAGCTTCGCTCGACGTTGACTGATCCGCAGATGCCCCTCGACCGGAAGCAGGCGATCATCGACGATCTTCTCGGATCCCAAGCATCATCGCTCACCGTCGGCCTCGTCCAGCTCATGGTGAGTCAGGGGCGAGCATCCGAACTGTCGGCAGTCGCCAATGCAGTGGTCGAGGCTACGGCTGCATCCCGGGACAAATCCGTCGCCGAGGTCCGTTCTGCTGTTCCGCTTGACGACGCAACCGTGGCAAGACTCGCTGCCGGCCTCGGCCGGGCTACCGGCAAGACCGTAGAGGTCAAAGTGATCGTCGACCCGTCAGTTATCGGCGGCATCAGCGCAAGGGTGGGTGACACCGTGATCGATGGATCGTTGGCCCGCCGTGTTGATTCCCTCCGCCAGGCCATAAGTAGTTGAGGCGCCAAAGATGAATCACTCGTCACGCTGCTCCATCCCCGACCACAAGGAAAGACCCTATGTCTGATTTGACCATCACAGCCGATCAGATCACCGACTCGCTCCGCACTCGGCTCGCAGGCTGGGAGTCGGACGTAAGCAAAGAGACGGTCGGTTATGTGAAATCGATCGCCGACGGTGTAGCCCGTGTTGAAGGCCTTCCGAAAGCGATGGCCTCAGAGCTCCTCGAGTTCCCGGGAGGCCTCGTAGGCGTTGCCCTCAACATCGACGAAGACGACCTCGGTGTGGTCTTTCTTGGTGACTCCAATCACATCGAAGAGGGCATGCCCGTCAAGCAGACCGGCACCGTGCTCTCGGTTCCGGTGGGCGACGGCTTGTTGGGCCGTGTCGTCGACTCCCTGGGTAATCCGATCGACGGAAAGGGAGCGATCGATTCGACCGAACGCCGTCTCCTCGAAACCCAGGCTCCATCCGTAGTCGAGAGACAGCCAGTGAAAGAGCCGCTTCAGACCGGCATCAAGGCCATCGACTCGATGACGCCCATCGGCCGCGGCCAGCGTCAGCTCATCATCGGCGACCGCCAGACCGGCAAGACCGCTTTGCTTGTCGACACCATCATCAACCAGAAGCAATACTGGGGCACCGAAAGGGGCGTCAAGTGCATCTACGTTGCCATCGGCCAGAAGGCATCAACCGTCGCCGAGGTCGTTGCGACCCTCAAAGAGCGCGGCGCAATGGAATACACCGTGGTGGTCAATGCTGCGGCATCCGATGCTCCGGCTCTTCAGATGTATGCCCCCTACGCAGGCTCGGCGATCGGCCAGCACTGGATGTACCAAGGCGAGCACGTCTTGATCATGTTCGACGACCTCTCCAAACAGGCTGTTGCCTACCGAGAGATCTCGCTGCTGTTGCGTCGCCCGCCCGGCCGTGAGGCCTATCCCGGTGACGTCTTCTACTTGCACAGCCGGCTCCTGGAACGCTGCGCCAAGCTGTCGGATGAACTCGGGGCCGGCTCGATGACAGGACTCCCGGTGATCGAGACCAAGGCCGATGACATCTCGGCCTATATCCCGACCAACGTGATTTCGATTACCGACGGCCAGGTGTTCCTCAAGACCGACCTGTTCTTCCAGGGCGTCCGTCCTGCCGTGGATGCTGGAGTTTCCGTTTCCCGAGTAGGTGGCGCCGCACAGATAAACGCGATGAGAAAGATCGCAGGACCCCTTCGCCTCAATCTGGCCCAGTTCAGGGAACTAGCGGCGTTTGCCGAGTTCGGCTCCGAACTCGACGCCTCGTCCCTGGCCCAGTTGGAGCGTGGTCGTCGGGTTGTCGAGGTACTCAAGCAACCACAGTTCGACCCCGTTCCCGTCGAGGAGCAGGTCCTGGTTCTCTTCGCGGTGACCGAGGGGCACATGGACGACATCGAGGTGGGGGATGTCGGGCGGTTTGAATTCGAGCTCCGCGAATACTTCAGAGCCCGCCACACCGCTGTTCTCGGACACATCGCCGACACCGGGAACCTCCCGGATGGCGACGCGATGGCCGAAGGTGTCGATGCCTTCAAGGAGACATTCCTCGCTATGGCGACGACCGAATAGAGAAACCGAGCGAAGTGCACCCCGCCGCAGACATGCCGACGATTCAACGGCCGAGGACACCTCTGGCGGCGTCCTCGTCCTCGACGCACCCCTGCGGGTGCGTCTTCGTCCTGCGTCCTGGCCAGCGAAGGCCTCAACTCGCCGAATCGCGCGGGCATGCCAACGACGGAGCGCACTAGATGGCAAGTGCTCAGCTTCGCGACACCCGGCGCCGGATCGACAGCGTCGAGGCAACCAAGAAGATCACTCGTGCCATGGAGTTGATTGCGGCGAGCCGCATACCCAAGGCACAGGCCCGGGTACAGGGTTCCAAGCCCTACACCGAGAAGCTGATCGAGGTTATCGAGAATGTTGGGGCGGCCGGCAGCTCTGATCACAAGCTGCTCGAGCGCCGCGAGGCGCACACAATCGGGCTACTCATTGTCTCGTCCGACCGGGGTCTCGCCGGCGCCTATGCATCGAACATTCTTCGGATGGCCGAGGCTCGGATCCGCGAGCTGGAAAAGGGCGGCAAGGACATACTTGTCTACGCAGTAGGCAAAAAGGCCCAGTCCTACTTCCGATACCGCGACTACCAAATCGAACAGGCATATCTGGGTGTCACCGATACTCCCGGATATGGCGACGCCCGCGCCATCGCCAATCTCGTGATGGAGCACTATGCCGTTGGACGTATCGATGCCCTCGAGGCGTTCTATACGAGATTCGTCGGGGCAATGACACAGACTCCGACATCGTTGGAACTGCTCCCGATCACACCTCCCGAGTTGGAGGCCGACGATGAGGCCGCTCCCGTTTCGTACGGTTTTGAGCCCGATCCGGACGAGATTCTCAATCGTCTTCTCCCCAGGTATGTCGAGGCGATCATTTTCAACATGCTTTTGGAAGCGTCCGCTTCAGAGCACAGCGCCCGGCGTCGTGCCATGAAGGCAGCGACGGACAATGCGGAGGAGTTGATCAGGGCCCTCAGCGTTCAAGCGAACCGGGCAAGACAGGCAGAAATCACGACGGCCATAACTGAAATCGTTGGCGGTGCCGAAGCCTTGGCAGACAGGTGACAATCGTTAGCAATATGAAACTGGAGCGAGCAAATGAGTGACGGCAAGTCCGTTGGTCGGATCGTAAAGGTCGCTGGACCGGTCGTGGACGTCGAGTTTCCGCCGGACAGCCTCCCCGAAATTCTCAACGCAATAGAAATCTTCTTCACGCTTGGCGGTGAAGACCTGAAGGTCATCGCCGAGGTTGCCCAACACCTCGGTGACTCCAAGGTCCGAGCTATCGCCCTCGCTCCCACCGACGGGATGATTCGCGGAGCCGAGGTTCACGACACCGGCTCACCCATCACTGTGCCTGTCGGAGACCAGACTCTCGGCCATATCTTCAATGTCTGGGGTGACTCTCTCGACGCCCCCGACCAAGACTTCTCCGAGCCACGTTGGCCCATCCACAGGGCCCCGCCGGCTTTCGAGGATGTCGAGCCACAGAAGACGGTCTTTGAAACGGGGATCAAGGTCCTCGACCTGGTTTGCCCTTATCTCGAGGGTGGAAAGATCGGCTTGTTCGGCGGTGCCGGTGTCGGGAAAACCGTGCTCATCCAGGAGATGATCAACCGCGTTGCCACCCAACACGGTGGTGTTTCAGTGTTCGCCGGAGTTGGTGAGCGCACTCGTGAGGGCAACGACCTCTTTCTCGAGATGCAAGAGTCCGGCGTCATCGACAAGGCTGCGTTGACTTTCGGTCAGATGGACGAGCCGCCCGGCGTGCGTCTCCGTGTTGCTCTTTCTGCGTTGACGATGGCCGAGTACTTCCGCGACGTTCAGCAACAGGACGTCTTGCTGTTCATCGACAACATCTTCCGCTTCACTCAGGCCGGCTCCGAGGTGTCCACCCTGCTCGGGCGGATGCCTTCAGAGGTTGGCTACCAACCAAACCTTGCCGACGAGATGGGTGCCCTCCAGGAGAGAATCACATCCCTAAAGGGTCGTTCGATCACCTCGCTCCAGGCGATCTACGTGCCTGCTGACGACATCACCGATCCCGCCCCACACACCGCCTTCGCTCACCTCGACGCCACAACCGTGTTGTCCCGTCCGTTGACGGCCTTGGGGATCTACCCGGCTGTCGACCCGCTCGATTCGGGCAGCCGAGCCCTCGACCCACAAATCGTCGGTGAGGAGCACTACGGGGTGACAGTCGAAGTACAGCGGATCTTGCAGCGCTACAAGGATTTGCAGGACATCATTGCGATTCTTGGAATCGATGAGCTGTCCGAGGAAGACAAGTTGGTCGTGGGTCGGGCACGCCGTATTCAGCGTTTCCTGGCGCAGCCGATGTTTGTGGCCGAGCAGTTCACTGGTCAAGAGGGTATCTACACTCCACTCGAAGAGACCATCGCGTCGTTCAAGGACCTGATAGGCGGTGAGTTGGACCACTTTCCCGAGCAGGCCTTCTACATGGTCGGCGGTCGTGAGGACGTTGAGCGCAAGGCCGGGGAGTTGGCCCAGGAGAGTGCTGCGTAGTGGCCAAGTTGTTCCAAGTCGACGTGGTCTCACCAGAGGCAATTGTCTGGACCGGCGAGGCGGAGATGGTGATCGCCCGCACTCCAGAGGGGGAGCTGGGGATCATGGCTGATCACGAGCCCTTGATGGGTTCCCTTGCTACCGGCCCGGTCTCGATTCTGTCCGAGTCTGGTGAGCGCACCACGATTGGTGTTTATGGCGGTTTCCTCCAGATACTCAACAACCAAGTCACCTTGATCACTGACCGGGCCCAGGTAACCGAGGATCACGCGGCAGCCACCGAAATCGCAGCCCAACTGGCCGCCCAAGAGACTGCGGCCGACACCGACTAGTTCGCGAACCTCAGCTAGTAGCGCCTCGGATGCGAGGCGCATCGGCTCATCTTTGCTCAAACATGGCCGAACCCGGCGGCGAACGCGTCTACTGATCGGGGGAGTCCGTCGCCGATGGTCTTGGAGATCACCGCGAAGAACATCGACGCCAGAATGCCCCTGCTCTCGACTGTCAGGTCGACTCTGATTTTCGTGCCCGAGCCGGCTTCTGTGAGGGTCACGGAGATCACTCCGGCGATTTCGGAGTTCACGATATTCCAAGCCATCAGCTTTCGCTCCTCCCGCTCAGCGGAGGTCGCCTCACCTCGGTAAGCATTACCGGCAACGATGGAGTCGAAGGAAAAGCTCTGGAGTCGTCCCTGCGAGTCGGTGACGGAATCGACGACACGGTCGATCCCACCAATCGATTCCCATGTCAGTGGCAGTTCTAGAGCCGCCCAGACATCATCTATTGAGGCTGAGGCCACGGTGGTGTGGTTGAAGGATTCGCCGGGCACCGGCGCAAGCTAACCAATCGAGAAGGATCGCGCTTCCAGTTCGCCTCCAGTTCGCTGCTTAATGACCTCGCCCAAGGTCGCAACTACTCGTAACCTGGGGGGCCGATCCCTTCCAATCATGTTGATAGCACGCGACCTCCGTATTGAATTAGGCACCCGAACCCTTATCGATGGTGCCGCGTTTAGCGTGCAAGCGACCGACCGAATCGGACTTGTGGGTCGCAACGGTGCCGGTAAGACCACGCTGATGCGAACGCTGATTGGCGATCTCGAGCCAGCCCATGGCACGGTCCTTCGTTCCGGCCAGATCGGCTATTTCTCACAGGAGGCCGCACTTCCCGATCTCGAGCATCCCGACGCCACGGCCCTGGAGCGCATCCTGATGGGTCGAGAGATCGGAGCCATGCAACGTCGCATCGAAGATGCTCGTGCCCGACTTCACGACATCGACGGCGAGGAGCGTGACCGTGGGATCGCCCGCTTCAGCCGTCTCTACGACGAGTTTGAAGCCAAGGGAGGGTTCGTTGCCGAGGCCGAGGCGAAGCGTATTGCTGCCAACATCGGGATCGGAAACGATGAGCTTCATCAACCGGTGAAGACGATGTCTGGTGGCCAGAGACGTCGTGTCGAACTCGCCCGGCTTCTGTTTGCCGAAACCGACGTCATGCTCCTCGATGAACCTACCAACCACCTCGACCTCGACGCCAAAGCCTGGCTCATCGAGTACCTCAGCACGTACAAAGGCGGGATGCTGGTGGTCTCTCACGATCTGCCGCTTCTCGACGAGGCCATCACCACTGTCTTGGCGTTAGAGCACGGAGAAGTGGAGGCCTACCGGGGAAACTACAGCAACTACCTCATCGAGCGAGACCTCCGCCAAGAGCGCAAGGAGCGCGAGCGAAAGCATCAAGACGAGGCAATCGAACGACTGGAATTCAACATTCGGCGGTTCAAGGGGACCACCGAGAAGATGGCCAAAGTCGCTCGCGCCATGGAGTCACGCGTCGACCGAATGAAACGCGAATTGGTTGAAGTCCAAAAGGGCGGGAAGAGCGTCAAGGTTGCCTTCCCTCAACCCACTCCGTCGGGTCGAGTTCCCCTTGGGGCTGCCGGTCTTGCCAAGGCGTTTGGCGACAACGTGGTGTTCGTTGACATCGAATTTGCCGTTGAGCGCGGCGAACGGATGCTTTTGATCGGACTCAACGGTGCTGGAAAAACCACTCTGCTTCGCATTCTCGCCGGGGTTGAAACGGCAGACCTCGGGGAGGTATCGCTCGGCCACAACGCATCCGTTGGCTACTACGCCCAGGAGCACGAGCAGATTCTTCCCGGTGTCACCGTTCTCGATCACATGCGTGAGACCGCTCGGCTACCCGATCAGACTCTGAGGACACTGCTGGGCGCGTTCTTGCTTGGCGACAAGGTCGAACAGCATGCTTCGACTCTTTCGGGTGGAGAGAAGACCAAACTCGCCCTCGCGATGCTGGTGGCTTCACGTCCCAACGTGTTGTTGCTCGATGAGCCGACCAACAACCTCGATCCCCAGGCCAAGGAGGCGCTGCTCGATGCGTTGACTGTCTACGAGGGGACAGTGGTGATGGTCAGTCACGACACCGATTTCGTCGCTCAACTGATGCCCGACAGGGCAGTCCTCATGCCCGACGGTGAGATGCGTTTCTTCGACGAGGAGCTACTCGACCTGGTCGCCCTGGCCTGACATCCTCACCCGGGGTTGTCGTTGCGACCGCCCGATATGTCCGACCGCTAGTGGGTTTGTCGATGCCGGTCCGGTTTGATCCGTAGCCTGGTGACATGCAGCCAATCGAGATTGCGAAATGGAGCGAGGTTCCCGACCGGGTTCCTGTTTCTGCGCTGGTCGACAACGTCGATCTGGTCATTGTCCGTTGGGACGACAACCATGTTGTGTTGTACGGCCGATGTCTCCACCGGGGAGCGCACCTGGGTGATGGTCACATCGAGGGCGTGAATCTCATCTGCGGTCTTCACGGGTGGGATTACGTCTACATGACCGGCGTCTCGTCTTACAGCAATGTTGAACGTCTGATGCGTTTCGCCTCCTGGGTCACGGACGACTCGCTATTTGTCGATGCCGAAGAGATCAACATGTGGGAGAAGGAGCACCCTCAGCCTTACGATCGTCTCGCCTATCAAGGTGAATATCAGGACCCGCATGGCACGCCGGATGAGCCAAACGTCAGCCTGATTCGACGACTGGCCAACGAAGGTCTGGATTACCTCGGTCATCATGGCCCGGTGGGGTCGATGGGTGTTCCGCGTGATGAACTCCCCAACTGGGACGACATCCAATTCCTGACGGCGCAATTGGCTTCGAGACCCTTGCTTGACGAAGTAGTGGTTCGGTCTGATGTGGTGATCGGCCCCAAGGCCAACAGACCCCTGGAAATAGACATCCCACTATTTGTCTCTGATATGAGTTTCGGCGCCCTTTCGCTGGAAGCCAAAGTCGCCCTCGCTCGAGGAGCCGAGATGGCTGGCACCGGGATCGCATCCGGGGAGGGCGGGATGCTGCCGGAAGAGCAGGAAGAGAGCAGTCGGTACTTCTATGAGTACGCATCCGGCAAGTTCGGATTCTCGTGGGACAAGTTGGACCTGGTTCAGGCATTTCATTTCAAGCTCGGCCAGGGAGCGAAAACCGGCACTGGCGGCCATCTCCCGGGCAGAAAGGTCACGGTGAAGATCGCCGAGGTGCGGGGGCTTGCGCCGGGTAAAGACGCCATCTCGCCGTCAACTTTCGAAGACTTTCACAGTCTCGATGACTACAAGGCTTTTGCGGAACAGGTAAGAGAAAGGACATCCGGTATTCCAATTGGGGTCAAGATGTCCGCGCAACACGTCGAAGCCGACCTCGACGCTGCCCTCGAAATCGGTGTCGACTATGTGATTCTCGACGGTCGCGGCGGTGGCACCGGTGCCGCGCCGGTCTTATTCAGGGATCACATCTCGGTACCTACCATCCCCGCGCTGGCCCGTGCCCGTCGTCATCTTGATGCATCAGCTTCAAAGGACGTGACACTGATCATCACCGGGGGTCTGCGTACTCACACAGACTTTGCCAAGGCACTTGCGTTGGGAGCGGACGCTGTAGCGGTTTCCAACTCGGCGATGCAGGCGATCGGCTGTATTGGCATGAGGGCTTGTTCCACCAACAACTGTCCGGTGGGCATCGCCACCCAGCAGGAACACCTGCGAGCCAGGCTCCCGGTCGATGAAGCGGCTGATCGACTCAATCGCTATTTCGGCGCGACCATCGCATTGATGTCGGTGCTGGCCCGTGCCATGGGTCATACCCATCTGAACGAGCTCAACATCAGAGATCTGACCACATTCGATCGTGAGATGGCGCACCTGACCGGCATCGCCTACGGAGGTGTCAGCCTCGACGCCTATTGAGGACGGAAGTGAGTCGGAATGAACATCGCATCTTCGACACGTGAGGGGAACGATGTTTAAGGAGTTCCGCAAACGGTTCTGGCGACCTCCTCGGGCCCATGGAGAAATCATCGAGGAACCGTAGCGTCAGCTTCCTTGAGCTGTTCTACGACTTGGTCTATGTGGTGGTGGTGGCTGCGGCGGCGAGCACACTGGCTCACGACATCACCTGGCGATCGGTCGGCGAGTTCGCTGTTGTCTTCGGTCTCATCTGGCTGGCCTGGACGAACAGCACGATTCTTCATGACCTTCACGGCAATGAGGACCTCCGAACGCGAACATTCATTTTCGCTCAGATGCTGTTGCCTGTCTGGCTGGCGGTGTATGTAGGCGATGCCGGCCAGGACGGCGGTCAGGGGTTCGCCTTGATCTACGCCGGCTATTTTACTCTTCTCACCTGGCTCTGGTTCACGGTGCGACGACAAGACGACGGCGTATTCGATGTAATCACGAGGCGGTATCTGGCGGTGATGGTTCTGATTGTTGCGACGATGATTGGCTCAGCCTGGCTTCCCGCGGCACAGCGTGTCCTGGTCTGGGGCTTGGTCATAGTCATATGGATGGTCTCGGCTCTCGTCATATCGAGGACCACGATGGACACAAGTGCGCCCGGATTCTTTGTGGGTGACTCATTGGTGGAGCGGTTTGGGCTGTTCACGATCATCGTTCTTGGTGAAGTTGTGGTTGGTGTGGTCGATGGCCTGCGCAACGTGGTCCGCGAGCTGCTGACAGTGGCCACTGGCCTGGTGGCCTTGACCATCGGTTTTGGCTTGTGGTGGAACTACTTTGACCTAACACGTGGGAGACATCCACGAGAACAGCCAACTGGCATTTCGATATGGATGTTCGTGCATCTTCCCTTGACCATGTCCATCGCCGGGGCGGGTGCGGCGATGGTGGTGGTGGTGGAGCACGCCAGCGAGGATCGAACGCCGTCCGGGGCCTCCTGGCTTCTCACCGCGGCTGTCGCTATGGGACTGGTGTCTCTGGCAGGCGTGGTTCGGACACTTGACGCCTACGAGAGTTTGAGAGTGATCTATGGGCCGACGTTGAGGGTGATGGTGGTCGCGGCGGTGGTGGCCTTGTTTGTTGGCCGCCATCGAGGCCGGTGTGTGGGCTTACGCGTTGAGTCTTTGGCTGCGAACCGAGGAGGCTGCCGCGACATTGGACTGACCATGTCGTAGGTGGGCCGATGCGCCTCGGTAGCCGAACTAGCGACCGGATACGGTCGCTAGTAGCTGAGGTTTCGATAGACAAACGAACGTTCGTTGGTTTAGAATCCGCTTCATGACACCACCTGAGGACGGTTTTCAGGCGATTATCGACGCCGAGGACAAGATCGAGCCAACCGACTGGATGCCTGAGGGCTATCGGAAAACCTTGATTCGCCAGATCGCCCAACATGCCCACTCCGAGGTGATCGGGATGCAACCCGAAGGCAATTGGATCACACGTGCCCCCAGTCTTCATCGCAAGGCGATTCTCATCGCCAAAGTCCAGGATGAGGCCGGTCATGGGCTCTACCTGTACTCGGCCGCAGAAACTCTGGGTGTGAATCGTGATGAGATGCAAGAGTTGCTGCACCAGGGCAAACACAAGTACTCGTCCATCTTCAACTACCCCTCTCTGAGCTGGGCCGACATGGGCACGATCGGCTGGCTGGTGGACGGTGCTGCCATCACCAATCAGGTGATGCTCACCCGGTGTTCATACGGCCCCTACTCGCGAGCGATGGTGCGTATCTGCAAAGAGGAGTCGTTCCATCAACGTCAGGGCTACGAACTTCTGATCACACTTTGTCAGGGTTCCGCAGAACAGAAGGCGATGGCCCAGGATTCGATCAACCGGTGGTGGTGGCCGGCTTTGATGATGTTTGGGCCCCGCGACTCCGAGTCCTCGCACACCCAACAGTCGATGGCGTGGAAGATCAAGAGGGTTACCAACGACGATCTCCGCCAGCAATTTGTCGACATGACTGTTCCGCAGGCCGAGTACCTGGGTCTTGACCTCCCTGACCCCGAGATTCGGTGGAATGCCCAGCGTGGTCACTACGACTTCGGCGAAATCGACTGGGACGAATTCTGGCGAGTAGTCAAAGGCAACGGTCCGATGAACAGAGAGCGGGTGGCTCACAAGGTCAACGCTTGGGAATCGGGCGCCTGGGTACGTGAGGCAGCAATGGCTCATGCAGCAAAGAAGAAGAGAGAGAGGATCGCAGCGTGACATACGACGTACCAGTCGCTCCGGGCGAGTCGGCGGAGATTGAAGAGACCACTCAGCTAGACGGTGATGCCTGGCCGATGTGGGAGGTCTTTGTCAGGGCGAGAAGGGGAATCTCTCACGTCCACATCGGCAGTCTCCACGCTCCCGACGACCAAACGGCACTGGAGAACGCTCGAGACGTGTACACCCGTCGTGGCGAGGGAATCAGTGTTTGGGTCGTGCCCAGCGAGGAGGTGTCGGCCTTCGAACCAGATGCGGCTGCCGAGTATGTCGAGGCCAACGACAAGGTGTATCGACTGGCCACCCATTACGAAATTCCCGAAGAAGTGGGGCAGATGTGACCGGTGTTGGTGGATTGGAGGAAACATGAATGTGACTGCCAGCAAAGCGCCGCAAGGGGTCTCGGCACCCGACCCAGCAGACGAATTCACCAAGCTGATGGCGCACGCCGACGACAACATGGTCACTTCGCAGCGTCTTGCGGAACTGATCTCCAACGCTCCGGAACTGGAGATCGACATCGCCATTGGCAACACGTCTCTGGATCATCTCGGGGTGGCTCGGGCGTTGTACACACTCGCGGGAAAGGTCGAGGGCGAGGGCCGTGGAGAGGATGAGCTCTCCATGTTCAGGACCGAGCGGGAGTACACCAATCTTCTTCTTGTTGAGCAACCCAACGAGGACTTCGCTCATACCGTTATGAGACAGTTCCTGTTCGACGTTTATCAGAAGGAGCTTTGGGATGATCTGGCTGAGTCAGGTGATGAGACCTTGGCCGGAATCGCGGGCCGTGCCCTCAAAGAGAACGCCTACCACCTGCGGTATTCATCGGGCTGGGTGGTTCGTCTTGGTGACGGCACCCACGAGTCACATCGGCGTTGCCAGGCTGCTATCGATACCCTCTGGCAATACACGGCTGAGATGTTTGAGAACAACAATTACCGGCCTTCATGGGAAGAAACGGTCGCTGCAGTGTTGGCCGAGGCGACTCTTGGCGTCCCTGATGATCCCTATCAACGTACCGGAGGCCGTAGCGGATTTCACACCGAGCATCTTGGATTCCTATTGGCGGAGATGCAGTGGGTGCAACGCAGCTACCCGGGTTTGGACTGGTGACTACCACCACGATCGATGTGGTCGAAGTTCGTGACTCTCTGGCACGTGTTGTCGACCCTGAAATCCCAGTCCTCACCATTGAGGATCTCGGCATACTCCGGTCTGTTGATCTCGTTGACGATCGAGTAATCGTCACCGTCACTCCGACGTACTCGGGTTGCCCAGCAATGGGTCAGATCGAAGACGACATCAGGTCGGTCCTCAGCAGCCGCGGTCTTTCAAACGTCGAAGTTCGCATGGTTCATTTTCCCGTTTGGACCACTGACTGGATCACGCCGAACGGGCATCGCAAGCTATCCGAGTTCGGGATAGCGCCTCCCACCGCCGAGGCAGAAGTGCTCTGTCCTCGATGTGCGGCACCCGAACCGAGAATGATCGCCCGATTTGGTTCGACCGCCTGCAAAGCACTGATGGTGTGTAGCTCGTGTGGTGAGCCATTTGACTACTTGAAAGAGTTCTGATGAACGAACTGGCCTTTCACGAGCTTCGTGTCACAGAAGTGACCGACCTGACCGACGACTCGGTCGCAGTCACCCTCGACGTCCCATCCGCGTTGGCCGACACATTCAGGTACATCCCCGGTCAGCACATCACGATTCGCTCGATCATCGGTGACGAAGACGTTCGACGTTCCTATTCGATATGCGCCAGCGCCAATAGCGGAAAACTCAGAGTCGGTATCAAGAGACTCCCAGGCGGGGTGTTCAGCACATTCGCCGCCGGCCAGTTGAACGCCGGAGACACCCTGGAGGCAATGCCGCCAGTCGGCGAGTTCACGATCGATCTCGACCCGGCCACGCCACGCCGCGCCGTTGCAATCGCGGCCGGATCGGGGATTACTCCGGTGCTTTCACTGATCTCCTCGTCATTGGAGAGCGAACCCGAATCCTCCTGGACACTGATCTATGGCAACCGGACTGGCAACAGCGTGATGTTCCTCGACGAGTTGGAGGGCTTGAAAGACCGGTTTCATCCTCGCTTTCAACTCTTTCACATCCTCAGCCGCGAGGGCTCTGATGTTCCACTGCTTTCGGGCCGCATCGATCCGGAGAAGATCAAGACCATCCACAGCAAGCTTCTCGGCAGTCAGCCGGTAGATGGCTGGTATCTGTGTGGCCCCTATGACATGGTGACAATGGCTCGAGAGACGCTGGGCTCCCTCGGGGACAATGAGTCGATAATTCACGATGAACTGTTCTTCGCCGGCCCACTTGATGAGTCATCTTTGCCGCCCGAACCCCCGCCCGGCGAAGGTTCAATCGATCTGACGGTGATTCTCGACGGGCGTGCCGTCGATACCCGGATGACCTCGGAGACCTCGATCCTCGACGCCGCGCTCAGGGTTCGCACTGAGTTGCCGTTCTCTTGCAAAGGGGGGATGTGCGCCTCCTGCAAAGGTCGCATCGAAGAGGGCGAAGTCAGGATGGAAAAGAATTACGCCCTCATCGACTCTGAAGTAGACGCCGGGTACGTTCTCACCTGCCAGTCCCATCCACTAACCGACAAGGTCGTCGTTCGCTACGACCACCGCTGATGGTCACCACCCGCAATACCAGGGGCGATGTGGTGGCTGCCGCAGGTCGGCTGTTTGCAGAGCGGGGATACCACGGCACCTCGATGCGTGACCTGGGCAAGGAGTTGGGGCTGTTGGGCTCTTCCCTCTACTCACATGTCGAGTCCAAGCAGGACTTGCTTGTGGACGTAGTCGGGGAGGGTTCCAGGCTGTTTGAGGCGTCCGCGGCAAAGGCCACGGGACACAGTGGCTCCGCCATCGAGGTGCTGGCGGCGCTGATCGACGGGCACGTTGAAGTCGTGCTGAACAACCTCGACATCGCACGGACCTTTCTCAACGAGGCACGAATGCTCGACCGGGAACATCGGGCGCGAGTGATCGAAGCAAGAGATCATTACGAGGGGGCATTTCGGGAAGTGCTCCGGGTCGGAGCCGCCGACGGCTCGTTCCGAGATGACGTCGATCCCAAGACCGACACGATCTTCATCCTTTCGATTCTCAATGCTGTCGAGCGTTGGTACAACCCGGCCGGTGAGCTCAACCGAGCCGACCTCGTCGACAAGCTAACGGAGTTTGTTCAGCGAGGTCTCATCAGGTGAGCTGTCTAACCCGATTCCTCACCACTAGGGCGATCGCCAGACCAGGGGGGACACGCCGAGAATAGTGCTGAGAACATCTGGACTCATCCCCAAACCAATTTAGGGTTTCTGGTCAGTGAATGAAGTTAATTCCAGGGATGCGAAGGACAGGTGGAAGCTGGGCGCGGTGGTTGCGTTTGCCATTGCCTTGGCAGGTTTAGGAACGATCATTGCTTCCAATCTCGCACCGACACCTGTCTCGATCGACCATGTGGCCGCTCCCAACACCACAACCACAGCAAGAGAGACCGCCACTACGCCTGCTTCGTTGGTGACCGTCGCCACTCGAGCTTCTGGCCAGTCATCAACGAGTCTTCCTACCGCACCAGCGATGCTCGAGCTCTCCGACGCTGTTTTTGACTTCGGGGACACCGACACGACCCTCGGATTCGAAATCACCAACAACGGCGGTACTGCAACGTCGTGGGCGATTCACTCGTCAGATCCAAGTGTTATCGCCAGTCCGGCCGATGGTGGCATCGGGCCGGGTGAGGTGGTTGAAGGCTCGGTTTCACTGGATCGCACTTTGGTCTCCGAAGGCGAGTTGGATGCCATTCTGACCTTGGAATGGGGTGGTGAAGAGCAACAGATCTTCATACGTGGTGTCCACGCGGACAATCCGATAATCATCGGCCCAAAGGCGACACCATCCACCGTCTTCTCCCAGGGTTTGTCGACCTGCAGCCCGGCCAAGAGCACTATCACTGTTCGGGTCAGGGACACGTCTGATATCGCAGACGTTTTGGTTCGCTGGAGCAGCGGCGGTAACAGCGTCACGGTGGAGACCCCGATGGAATTGGTGGATGTGGAGAGCTACACGGCAGTGATTGGTCCCTTCACCACGATCGCCTCACCAAACGTCAAGATCGTTGCCACCGATATTCACGACAACGCCGGCGGCGCAGCTGTAGCGCTGACTGTTCTTGCTTGCCCCCAATAGAAGCGGGCCAGCGCCCAACTGAGTTGTGATAGGTGAGTGGATCGGCCATCGTTCTCCACAATGAGAATCGTCCTTGCGTACTCAGGTGGTCTCGACACTTCCGTGATACTCGCTTGGCTGAAGGAGGAGTACGACGCCGAGGTGATCACCTACACAGCGGACGTCGGTCAAGGCGATGAGGTAGGGGAAGCCGAGGAGAAGGCCTTGGCAACTGGTGCGATGACCGCTGTCGTGGACGACCTTCGTCATGAATTTGTCACGGAGGCGGTATTTCCTGCCATCAGAGCCGCCGCCGTGTATGAGAGCGAGTATTTACTGGGTACGTCGTTGGCTCGACCGATAATTACTCAGGGGATGGTCGCCACGGCTCTCGAGTACGGGGCAGACGCGGTTGCTCATGGCGCTACGGGCAAAGGAAACGATCAGGTTCGCTTCGAGCTCTCAACCGCCGCGCTGGCCCCCGATCTCAGAACGATCGCACCGTGGCGTGAGTGGGACATGAATGGCCGCTCCGATCTCGTCGCATACGCGAAGGCGCGCGGCATCCCCGTTCCAGTCACAAAGGAATCACCATATTCGATGGATGCCAATCTCTTCCACATCTCCTACGAAGGAGGTGCTCTCGAGGACCCATGGGTCGGGCCCCCAGCCGGAATGTTCCAGATGACCACCGATCCCGAGAAAGCTCCCGACGAGCCGCAGGAGATCGTTGTCGGCTTCGACGGGGGAACGCCGGTTTCCGTTGACGGAGTGGATCTCGACCCCGTCGACCTCCTCACCCATCTAAATGAGATCGCAGGATTGCACGGCGTGGGTCGCATAGACATTGTCGAGAACCGCTTCGTCGGCATCAAGAGCCGTGGCGTCTACGAGACGCCTGGGGGATCGGTGCTCCATGCCGCCCGTCGAGCCATTGAGACCTTGACTCTGGACCGGGAGGTGCTTCATCTACGAAACGATCTCGCCATTCGATATGCCAGGATCGTTTACAACGGCTTCTGGTTCTCCCCGGAACGGATGGCCTTGCAAGAGACAATGGATTCGATCCAGGCGACCGTGACTGGCGAGGCTCGTCTGGTTCTGTTCAAGGGTGCGGTGAGAGTGGTGGGACGACGTTCGCCCAACACGCTCTACGACGAGGACATTGCAACCTTCGAAGCCGACAAGGTCTATCGCCAGGCTGATGCTGAAGGCTTCATCAACCTCAACGCCCTTCGCATCAGAGGGTTTGGTCGCGGATCGTGACACTCTGGGGTGGCCGCTTCGGGGGCTCGATGTCAAAGGAGACCTGGGATTTCACCACCGATGAGAGCGATCGTCGCCTTTTGGTGGTTGACATCATCGGATCAATCGCCCACGTCATCATGCTCGGCAAGACCGGAATCATCGAAACGAATGTGGCCGCCGACCTCGAGGAAGGCCTTGATCAAGTCCTCGCCGAGGCAGAACACGGGGAGTTCGGCTTCGAGAAGTCCGACGAAGATGTGCATTCGGCGGTAGAGCGGCGTCTCGGTGAGATAGTTGGCGACTCTGCCGGCAGACTCCACACCGGTCGATCCCGAAACGATCAGGTTGCCCTGGATCTTCGCCTGTATCTGAGTCGCGCTGGACACGCACAGGTCAAAGGGCTTAGTGGTCTGGCCCTGACTCTGGCCAAGCTCGCCGAAGCACACGTCGCCACCGTGATACCCAGCTACACCCATCTCCAGCAGGCCCAGACAACAACGTTGGGTCATCATCTTCTGGCATACGCGTGGATGGCTCTGCGGTCGGCGGACCGTTTTGGCGACGCTTTGAAACGCATTGAGATCTCACCGCTGGGGGCAAATGCGGCTTCTGGCTCCACGCTGCCACTCGATAGGGAAATGACTAGTCAGAAGCTTGGCTTTTCTGAGCCAATGGCCAATTCGCTGGATGCGGTGGCCACTCGAGATTTCGTAGCCGAATACGTCTTTTGCTGTGCCCAGGCAATGACCGAGATGTCACGGCTTGCTGAGGAGATCGTGTTGTGGGCAAGCAAGGAGTTCGGCTGGATTCGGCTGGGTGACAAGGTGTCAACCGGCTCGTCGGCCTTACCGCAGAAGCGAAACCCCGATATCGCCGAATTGATCCGTGGTCGGGCCGCCACCCTGGCAGGAGACGTGGCCGCGACGCTTGCCCTTCAGAAGGGACTCCCGCTCGCCTATAACCGAGACCTCCAAGAAGACAAACGACTCGCGTTTCATGCAGATGACACCTTGGCCGCCGCGTTACCAGCCATGATCGAGTTGCTCGAGAATATCGAGTTCGACCCACCGCCTCCCAGTTCGGAGACAGTCAGTCTCGATTTGGCGGAAACACTGGTTGCGCGTGGGGTTCCCTTCCGTCAAGCTCACAATCAGGTCGGAAAACTCATCGCGAGCCTCGAGGGAAGCGGGCGTAGTCTCGATGAGGCCACGATTGATGACCTTGTTTTCTTTGACCCGAGATTCAAGAGCGAAGATCTGGATTTGCTGGACCCGGAGCAATCGTTGGCGAGACGGGTCACCAGCGGTTCGGGCAACTCCGAATCTGTGTTGCAGCAGATTTCAGAGATCCGCCGGCGGTTGCTCTAGGCGAATAGGGGCATCTCCCCGCACGATAACGCCGGACCTAGGTACTCCTGCTGATGCCCGAGTCCGACCCAACTCCCTTTCTTTTTTAGGGCGCAGTTGGACATCTTCGGCTCGGTGTACCGAGTCGTTGGAGTAACCGTGTCACCAGCCAGAATCTGAGCTATCCACCATTGGATGAAGTGGCATCGACGGTCCATGTGCCGTGGGAACGGATCAGGTCTTCCAGGTCGCCTTCTCCGAGTTTCGCGGTCGCTGCCTCAACCTGTGCCTGGACCTCTTGGTCATACACAGCTCGCTGCACATTCCGGAACACACCAAGGGGAGTGGGCCCGTAGGGGCCATGTGACAGCCGACTCAGGGCGAAGGCCACCGACGGGTCGGGCCGGGTCTCGTCGTGCACGAGGATTGCGTTGGGGTCGACGGAAGACGAGTCGACGATGGTCGCCTGCCCTCCACGCATGATGACCGCTTTGGCTCCACCGTCGAAGACAACGGGCTTACCGTGCTCGAGGTCGATCCGGTTGTGGACCCGCTCCTCCTTGCCGGTCAGTTGTATGAAGGCTTTGTCGTTGAACACATTGCAGTTCTGGTAGCTCTCGATGAATGCTGAGCCTTCGTGCTCGTAGGCGGCCTTGAGGATGGATTGGGTGTGTTTGCGATCCATGTCAAGGGTTCGAGCCGCAAATGACGCCTCCGCTCCGAGCGCTAGCGACACCGGGTTGAACGGATAATCGATCGAGCCAAACGGCGACGACTTGGTGGTTTTACCCACTTCGGACGTTGGGGAGTATTGACCTTTGGTGAGACCGTAAATCTGGTTGTTGAACAGCAGGATTTTCAGATTGACGTTGCGACGCAGGGCGTGGATTAGATGATTGCCACCGATGGAGAGGGCATCTCCGTCACCCGTAACCACCCAGACCGAGAGGTCTGGACGGGTTGTCGCCACCCCAGTGGCTATGGCTGGTGCCCGGCCGTGGATCGAATGCATCCCGTATGTGTTCACGTAATAGGGGAATCGGGAAGCACACCCGATCCCGGAGATGAAGACGAACTCTTCACGGGGTCGGTCCAGCTCGGCAAGAAAACCCTGCACCGAAGCAAGGACGGTGTAGTCACCGCACCCCGGGCACCAACGCACTTCTTGGTCGGTTTGGAAGTCTTTACGTGTATAAGAAGGCGTTGTCACTTGGTCATCTCCGCGATCTTGTCTTCGATGTCTCTCACTTTGAAAGGCTCGCCCGTGACCTGGTTGAGTCCGGTGGCGTCGAGCAGGAACTCTGCCCGGATTACCTTGAGCAGTTGACCGGTATTCAGCTCGGGAATCAGAATATTGTCGAAGGAATTCAAGACAGCCCCCAGATTGTTTGGCAGGGGGTTTAGATGTCTGAGGTGGGCAGAAGCCACTTTGGTCCCATTTTGGCGGGTGCGGTTGCAAGCTGCCCGGATTGATCCGTAGGTCGACCCCCACCCCAGAACCAGGAGGGACGCATCATCGTCACCTGCAACTTCGATATCGGGGACGTCGTTGGCGATGTTCGCCACCTTCCATGCCCTGGTGTCGGTCATCAACTGATGGTTGCCCGGATCGTAAGCAACGTTGCCGCTCAACGAGTCCTTCTCGAGACCACCAACACGGTGTTCCAGGCCAGGGGTTCCAGGCAGGGCCCACGGTCGTGCGAAGGTGTCCACATTGCGCATATAGGGCAGGAATGTGCCATCTGGGCCATTGGGATGTCCGGCGAATTCGACCTTGATCGCAGGAATCGAGTCGATATCGGGGAGCAGCCATGGTTCCGACCCGTTGGCGATGTAATTGTCGCTGAGAAGAATCACCGGTGTCATGTATTTGATGGCGATGCGTGCTGCTTCGATAGCCATTTCGAACGCCTCCGAGGGTGTCGGAATGGCGAGAACCGGCAAAGGTGACTCACCATGACGACCGTAAAGCGAGAAAAGTAGGTCGGATTGCTCAGGTTTGGTGGGAAGGCCGGTCGACGGGCCGCCTCGCTGAACGTTGATGACGATCATCGGAAGTTCAAGCATGAAAGCCAGAGAGATGCCTTCGCTTTTGAGGGCGATGCCAGGGCCGGAGGAGCCGGTTACGGCAAGGTTACCGGCGAACGCCGCACCAATGGCGGCGCCAACTCCGGCGATCTCATCCTCGGCTTGGAACGTTCGGACACCGAAGTTCTTGTGACGGGATAGCTCATGTAGCACGTCTGACGCGGGTGTGATCGGGTACGTTCCGTAGAACAGCGGAATCCCGGCCTTTTTCGCGGCGGCGATGAGACCCCAAGCCAGTGCTGTGTTGCCATTGACGTTGGTATATGTGCCCGGTCTTAGGACAGCGGGCTTGACCTCGAAGGTGTTCTTCGTGGCTTCGGTCGTTATTCCGAAGTTATAGCCAGCCCTGAATGCAGCCGTGTTCGCTGCTGCGACCTCGGGTAGCTTGGCGAACTTCTTTTCCACCCACTCGACGGTGGGCTCGGTGGGACGGTGGAACAGCCAGGCCATCAGACCCAATGCGAAGAAGTTCTTCGAGCGCAGAACATTCCTCCCGCTGACACCACTGTCTTTGACTGCCTCTTTGGTGAGGTCGTCCATTGGAACCTTGATCACTCGGTAGCCTTCGAGACTGTCATCTTCGAGCGGATTTGCGTCGTAGCCGGCTTTGGCGAGGTTTCTCTCGTCGAATGTGTCGGTGTTGATTACCAGGGTTCCGCCCTGGCGAAGATCCTTGATGTTGGTTTGGAGAGCCGCAGGGTTCATCGCCACCAGGCAGTCGGGCGAATCCCCAGCGGTGAGGATGTCAAAGTCGGCAATTTGAACCTGGAAGGAGGACACGCCGGG
>CAXMPK010000058.1:0-4512 GCA_964195405.1 uncultured Acidimicrobiia bacterium | reverse complement strand
TTTGCGGTAACCAGCACTTGCTCTTCCAGCTTGACTCCATGACCGCCGTCCTTACGGCCGACGTAACTCTCGACACAAAGAACCATCCCAGCTTCAACCACCCCGTCATATCCAGCAGAATCCCAATCCTCGGGGAAGTAGATCGCCGGGTACTCGTCACACAGTCCGACCCCATGGAAGTGTGAGGTGTAGTGCCGATAGATCTCGCCGTCGGGGATGCATCCATCGAACGTCAGCTCCTTGAAAGTGACCCCCGGTTTCACCATTCCGATGCCGTCCTCAATCTGCGCCAAAGCAAGGTCATAAACTTCTTGCTGCTCAGATGTCGGGCGTTCGGCACCACACAACCAGGTCCTAGAGAGATCGGCGCACATCCCGTAGCTGCCGATCAGATCGGTGTCGAAACCAACCAGATCGCCGGCTTCGATCACCCGACTGCTGCATTCTTGATACCAGGGGTTGGTCCTCGGGCCCGACGACAGAAGTCGGGTCTCGATCCACTCACCACCACGTTTAATCGACTCGGCATGGAGATGTGACCAAAGCTCCTGCTCGGTGACACCCGGAACCAGGTGGTCGTGCATCACCTTCATGGCGGTCTCCGTGGCGGCGATGGCACATCGCATCGCCTTGATCTCCTCGGGATGTTTGATCACGCGGGCGAGCTCCATCACCTCCTCGCCACTGTGGATGGTGATTCCCAGTTCGGTCAGATGATGAGCGCCCTCAGGGTTGAGGCGGTCTGCAGCGAGACGGGTATTGCCGTCGCCGTGGAGTCTGACCAGCTCGCCGATCTCATCAGCCCAACGCTTCGCCTTGGCTTCAGACGTGTTCCCGGCCGCAAAGTAATACCAATCCGTGACTGGACGGATTTCGTCGATCAGAGGAAAAGGGTCGCTCAAATAGTCGGCGTGTGAGAATTCGAAAAGAACAACATGACCGTCGGCCCCGATAAAGGCGTAACGGGATGCGTTGTGAGTTATCCAGACCTGCATGTTTGTGCTGGAGGTGGCGTAGCGAACGTTCAACGGGTCGAAGAGGACGATCCCGGCGTAGTCGAATTCGATCAGCTTCTCCCGCACCCGCCCCAGCCGATACTCACGGATGGCTTCCAGGTTCGGGAGCTCGAGACCCGCCTCAGCCCATTCCGAAGTCGCCAGCTTGCCAGGGCCCAGCGTGTGCCAGTTGAGAGGAGCAACACTGGTGGCGGGTCCAATCTTGGACCGATAGCGACCGCCATTCATAGTGCGCACAGATTACGGATGACAGGCCATGAGCAGCGGTGATAACTTCGCCTACTGATGAGCACTGACAATCCACAAAGACGAGGGCGTCGCCAAGGGCGAAGGGGATCGGCACAAGCCTCGGGGCTGACTCAAGTCCCATGGAAACAGCCGACACGTCATTTCCCGGCCACAGAGCTCGCTAGTGAAGATCAGATCGAGATCATTCATCAGACTTCACTCCAGATCCTCAGTGAGATCGGGATGGACTTCAACGACCCCGAGTCGAGACAGCTGCTCGAAGCCACCAGCGGCGTCAAGGTCGAAAAGGAAGGCAAGCGGGTCCGTTTTGATCCTGAGTTTGTCGAAGAGACCATCAAGACAGCCCCACCCGAATTCACCCTGCATGCTTGGAACCCCGAGCGAAACCTCCGCATGGGTGAGAACAAGGTTGCCTTTGGCTCCGTGGGCAGCGCACCAAACGTCAGTGATGAGGCAGGGGGCCGCCGCACCGGGAACCAAAAGGACTTCCAAAATCTGATACGACTAGGTCACACGATCAACACAATGCATCTTTGGCCGGGATACCCGGTCGAGCCGATCGATATCCATCCATCGGTGCGACATCTCGACACTCTCTATGACCTGTTGACCTTGTCCGACCGGTTCATCCACGCCTACAGCCTGGGTCGGCAGCGCAACGTGGACGGGATCGACATGGTGAAGATCGCCCGTCAGGTCGATGAGGAAACCCTTCAGCGGGAGCCTTCGATCATGAGTGTGATCAATGCCAATTCCCCGCTGGTCTACGACACACCGATGCTTCAGGGCATCATCGAGTTCTCCTCGCGCAACCAGGTGATCTGCATCACCCCATTCACCCTGGCCGGGGCGATGGCGCCGGTGACGGTGGCCGGCGCAATTTCCCAGCACAACGCCGAAGCGTTGGCCGGAATCGTCTTCACCCAGGTGGTCCGGCCGGGGTCACCCGTCATCTACGGCGGGTTCACTTCCAATGTCGACATGCAGAGTGGAGCTCCGGCCTTCGGGACGCCCGAATACATCCAGACAGCCATGATCACCGGACAGCTGACCCGTCGTTACAAGATTCCCTATCGCTCCTCCGGCGTCAACGCCGCCAACGCCATCGACGCTCAAGCTGCCTATGAGTCGGTGTTCTCTCTTTGGGGGGCGGTGATGGGCGGCGCCCATATGGTCATGCACGCGATCGGGTGGATGGAAGGCGGTCTGCGGGCGTCATACGAGAAGATGGTTCTCGACGCCGACCTTTGCGGGATGGTGCAGACCTACTTGGAGCCGATCGACTTCAGCTCCGATGCCCTTGCCATGGACGCGATTCGCGATGTCGGACCCGGTGGTCACTTCTTTGGCACACAACACACGTTGGATCGTTTTCGGACCGCCTTTTACCGGCCACTGATCTCTGACTGGCGCAACTACGAGGCCTGGGAAGAAGCCGGCAAGCCCGAGTCCAAGGAGCGAATCGTTGAACTTGTTGGCGAACTGATGGCCACCTACGAGGAGCCACCGATGGACCCAGCGGTCAAAGAAGAACTCGCCGAGTTTGTTGAGCGACGCAAGGCTGAAGGCGGTCTGCCCACCGACTTCTAGACCACTAGACCCAACTATGGGTACCCGTAAGGGCTTGACCCTCGATAGGACGTTGCGAGCTTTGCTTCCCGGTGACCGCCCGGAATTCACATTCGACGTGGCCGGTCGGAGCTGGGCCATCGTCGTCCACGAAGCTCCTTCTATCCGGACCCAGCTCGAAGGATGGGTCTTGGTGCTGATCGGAGTCGGGGGCATAGTTCTCAGTTTGGCATTGAGTGGCATGGCTTGGACATTGAGCCGCTCCCGGTCCCGTGCGCTGGCCTTGGCAGACACGATGACGGAGAAGCTGCGCAATCGCTCCGGCCAGCTGGAGCGTGCCAACGAATCCTTGAATTCCTATGCCAAACGACTGAAGGCGAGCAACCGTGACCTCGAAGAGTTCGCATCGGTCGCAGCCCATGACCTCCAAGAGCCACTCAGGAAGGTGGAAGCCTTTGGCGACCGTCTGGCCATGGAGCTCGGGAGCGATTTGAGCGATCGTGCGCGGGACTCACTTCAAAGAATGAGCAGTGCAACCATTCGAATGCGGGCCCTTATTCAGAACCTGCTCACCTACTCAAAGGTTGCTACCAAGTCAACGCCTTTTGCCAATGTCGATCTGTCGACTGTCTTCGCTCTCGTGGTCGAAGATGTCCATGACGCTTCGGCTGTCGAGGTCGGCGATCTGCCCTCGATCGAAGCAGACGAAGATCAGATGTACCAGCTGTTCTTGAATCTGGTGAGCAACGCCCTCAAGTTCCGAAGTGACTCCCAAGTCCCAGTGGTGCAGGTCACTGGTCAGATTCTCAACGGTGAGGCTGTCGACCTACCAGGTGAATGGTGTGAAATCGCCGTCAGCGACAACGGGATCGGATTCGACGATCACTACGCCGATCGCATTTTCGGAGTTTTCCAGCGCCTGAACGGTAGAAACGAATACGAAGGTACAGGGATAGGCCTAGCTATCTGTCGCCGCATTGTGGAACGGCACGGTGGCATCATTACGGCTGATTCGGTTGTCGGGGAGGGATCCACTCTCACTATTAGACTCCCTGTTGAGCAGACGCAGGAGCCGAGTTGACTGAGCAAAGAGGTCGCCCGAGAAGCCCTTGAAGAAAGCCAGATCTTCTACCAATTCCACAGTGTGGCCGACGGCGGTGAGCTGCTCGCGTATCTGAGACACGAGGGCGCTTACGCAGCGTCAGATTCACCACGACCGGACCTGATTCTCCTCGATTTGAACATGCCCCGAGTCAGCGGAATGGAAGCCTTGAGCGCGATCAAGCGGGATCCTGCGCTGCGTGGCCTGCCAGTTGTTGTGTTGACCACGTCCGTGGCCGAGGCGGACATTGCCGAAACCTATGACCTGGGCGCCTCGTCCTACATCGCCAAGCCGTCGACCTTGTCTGGGATGGTGGAGATGATGAAGTCGCTAGGAAAATACTGGTTCGAAGTCGTGAGGCTGCCCCCAATTGAGGGTCGCAAATTCGGGCCACAATCAATTCAACGCGACTCCAGGCGACGGTGCTCGGTTCGCCTCAGCCCGCGATGACGGTGTTGGCGGCCGCCCGGGTTTTTGAAGTTCGTAGATGGCGTCGTGGTCACGGCGTCGGCGATCTTGGTGTCGCTGGTCCGAAGACAGATTCGGCTATTTGACCGGCAACGGCAGGTAGTAGTC
>CAXMPK010000057.1:0-14550 GCA_964195405.1 uncultured Acidimicrobiia bacterium | reverse complement strand
AGGGTCGGGCTTCGAGATCACCTGGAACTCACGTCCAAAGTGAGTCTCCTGGATGTGGGCGATGCGCTCGGCCAATTCGACCACAGCACCTACTCGGGTGGGGACATCTGTCACGATGGTGAAGCCGAAATCCCGAACCATGGTCAGCCAGCGTCGGAGACCGGTGTCGTCGGCGTCAATTTCCGAGAGACCGATGCTTGGGGGGTCGTTGGCGATATCGGCTGTCCAGAGTTGGGGGTTGTTATGACGCGCCTCTCGAAACTGTTTGCCGTATCTGTGATTTCGCAGCCAGTCGGCGCTCATCGATGTCTCGTGCCCGTCTTCCCAGGTGATCTTCAAGAAATCGTCGAAGGAGACCACTTTGGGCCGAACATCGAGGTCCAACTCCACGTTGTCGAGTAGTCGCTCCCACGCGTCAGGGTGTTTGCACTCGGCACAGGCACAGTTGTCACGCAGCCAGATGTAGTGGAAATCGGATGACGTGCCGTCGGCCCACTTCAAAGTCAGGCTCCGATCACCCATGGTGCTGGTTGCCACGATCACTCTCTGTTCTGGTCACTGAACCGTCTTGTTCAATGGAATGCGTGAAAATGTACACCTGAAATCAGATCGGCGGTGCGGGAACGGGCCTCTGGCCTCTTGTTCCCGCAACACCGAATGTCACCGCAATGATCACGATCAGACCGCCGATGATTGTTGTTTGGGTTGGGACCTCAGAGAGGAAGAGCCAAGCCCAGGTGGTGGCTGCGATCGTCTCTACCGGTGTGAAGAGCCCCACCTCTGCGGCGGTCAAGTAGCGGGTCGACGTCGCAATGAACACTCGCCCAGCCGGGCCTGTGAGAATGCCGAGGACCGCGAGGATGATGATCGCGTTGGCAGATACGTCCAATGGGTCCGCCGGCACAAAGGCGACCAGGGCAAGAAACAGACCACCGAGACCGATAACTACCTGGCGATTGAGTGCCGGGAAACGACGCCAGAGAGTGAGATTGAAAGAAAAGCCGGTGATCGCCGCGACCGCATAGAGGTCGCCGGTGATGTTGCCGCCGCCGAGTGATCCGGAGACAATCACCAGCACTCCAGCCAACGCAACGACGATCGCCAACCATGTTCGAGTCGACGTCTTCTCCTTGTTGGCGTAGTGGGCCACAACCGCGGCGAACATCGGTGTGGCGGCGACAATCGCAACCACGTTGGAGACAGCGGTGGCGTCGATGGCAAGTACGAACAGTCCAGTGGTTGCGCCTTGGAGCCCGCCCGAAATCAGGACAATCCGACCCTCTGATCTGGCGACCGCCGGGAACGAACGCCCGGTCCTGATCGGCACAAGGACAAGCATTGCCATGGCGATGAACACACCTAGCCAGAAAGCGTTGTTCCACGGGTCTTCCTCGGTGAGTCGAAAGCCCAGCGAGTCGAGACTCACCAGCAGTGAACCTGATGCCGCCAGCACGATGCCGATCTGATGGGGTTTGAGTGACTTCATATTGTTGACACGACGAAGGATCCATGACAATGGCAACGCATCTTCACAGAGAGAAAAAACAGATGACTGGTTCCTCGACAATGCGCGGCTTCGTGCTCAATGGCCATGGTGGGCTCGACATGCTCGAATACCGGGACGATTTGCCGGTGCCGGAACCGGCCGCCGACGAGGTTGTGGTCGAAGTCGTTGCCTGCGGCATGAACAACACCGACGTCAACACCAGAACGGGCTGGTACGCGAACGGTGGCTGGGGTGGTGAGCTGGCCTTCCCATTGATTCAGGGTGCTGACCCTGCAGGGCGCGTGGTCAGTATTGGCTCCGATGTCGATCCGGGCCGTATCGGGGAGCGAGTTATGATTGACGCCTGGATTCGGTCTCCTTCGGGAGCACTTGGCGATGCCACCTACCTGGGCTCGGAGCGCGACGGCGGGTATGCCGAATACGTTGCTGTCCCCAGTGTCAATGCCCACCGCATCGACACCGATCGGAGCTATGTCGAGCTGGCGAGCTTCCCTTGCTCGTATGCGACTGCAGAACACATGCTGCACCGAGCCGGAGTGATTGAGGGCCAGTGGGTTCTGGTCACCGGTGCTTCGGGCGGTGTCGGCAACGCCTTGATTCAGCTGGCCAAACGTCGTGGCGCCAACGTCGTTGCCCTCACATCTGCTTCGAAGATCTATGGCGTGGGTCGTATTGGTGCAGATGTTGTGCTGGATCGCTCCATGGAGGATGTCGATCAAGCGATTATTGGCGAAACGGGCGGTGTCGACGTCTTCGCAGACGTTGTCGGAGGCAACGTATTTGCGGCTCTTTTTGAGACAATCAAACCTGGAGGCCACTACACGGTCGCTGGGGCGATCGGGGGTCCAGTCGTTCCCCTTGACTTGCGAACGTTGTACCTGAAGGACATCACGATGCATGGGGCAAGCGTTCTTCCGCCGATCGTTTTTGAGAATCTGATTTCTTACATCGAGCGTGCGGAAATCAGGCCTCTTGTGGCGGCGACGTATCCGTTGGAGCGGCTGCCTGAGGCACAAGAAGAGTTCATCAAGAAAGGGCACGTCGGAGCGTTTGTAATCGAGATCGGAGAGAGTTCATGAGCCACCAAGGTCAGTGCCTTTGTGAGGAGATCCAATACGCGGTGGACGGACCGCTGCGTGACATCACCAATTGTCATTGCACCCGTTGTCGTCGCAGCACAGGCCACTTCATGGCGGCGACCTCGGCGAAACGTGAAGACATTCAGATCCAAGGCGACACTCTCAAGTGGTACGAACCGGTGGAGGGCACCGAATACGGGTTCTGCGGAAACTGCGGTTCGACCCTGTTCTGGCGGACAACCCGCTATCCGAGATTCATGTCGATCGCGGCCGGGACACTCACTCCACCCACCGGCCTCAAGACAACCACAGCGATCTTTCTCGACTATGGGAGCGACTATCACCACTACGACGAGTCGTTGGACAACCACGGAGAAGATCGGTCCTCGTAAGGGACAACACCGCACCGACTACAGAGTCCCCCCGTCAGGACGGTCTCCACAATGACTTCGATCAACGCAAAGCTTGACTCAGCGCTGACATCTTCGAGTACACAGTGCCCGGCCAGGGAGGCACTCTCGACTCGTTGCGGGCCCGAACGGCCCAGCGGCCTAGGTCATACTCGGAGACACGATCGGGAAGGTCACCTAGCCACCCAGCAAGCGGCATCACGTCGTGGTTGATGGAGATGAAGATCATTGGTCCAAAGCTGTCCACCTTGACCGGGAAGAGTGGATAGTCCTCCCGGCTGAATTCTTTGGCATCTCACATATCTCCCTCCGAGTCTTTTTGTCTCGGAGCGTGACCGAACCCGTCACAACATCCCTGTGCCCATCGTCGAGCGGATGATCGTTGAGGAGCATGGAAAGTCGGCTGACTCAGATTCCTCATCGTCAGAATGAACTTCTGCTGATAGGCTGACCTCTAAGTAATAGCGCCAATTTGATTTGACCAGCTTGCGGGCGCTCTATAAATCCGGCTAAAGCGGCATTTTGCCGTTCCAGTCACATGACTCGAGCGGCCTTTTGTCTCTCAGGCGGTCGAGATTCTGCAGCTGTCGATCAGGAGGACGATCGACATGAGCAACCCCCTCGCGGATCTTCTGGAGAGAAACGGATGTTTGGTTGCTGACGGCGGAATGGGCACTTCCCTCTTCGAACTCGGTCTCCAGGCCGGTTCCACGCCCGAACTATGGAACGTCGAATTCCCGGAACGCATTGCCAAAGTGCACCAGGGATTCATCGACGCCGGTGCCGACATCATCTTGACCAACACCTTTGGTGGCACTCGGGCCCGTCTCGATCTCGACCGCCTTGGTGATCGGGTCGATGCGCTGAACAAGGCTGGTGTCGCCGTGGCCCTCGGCGTTGCTGCCACCGCGGCCCGCCAGGTCATCGTCGCCGGGTCCGTAGGACCCACTGGCCAGCTATTCGAGCCGATGGGCGAGCTCATTCATGAGAAGGCTGTTGCCCTGTTCGAGGAACAGATCGAGGCTCTCGCCGCCGCCGGGGCACAGGTGATTTGGATCGAGACGCTGTCATCAACCGAGGAGCTGGCGGCAGCCGTTCAAGCCGCCCAATCCGTCGATCTCCCCGTCGTTACAACGATGAGCTTCGACACCCATGGCCGCACCATGATGGGAGTTGCTCCCTCCGCTCTGGCTGAGTGGTGGAGCAGCAACGGCTTGACGCCGTTCGCTGTGGGTGCCAACTGTGGGGTGGGTCCGTCGGACGTGGTGGCTGCGGTGGCTGAAATCCATGACACCGCCCCAGATTTTGTCGTCGTTGCCAAGGGCAATTGCGGTATCCCGGAGGTGATCGACGGGACGCTGTGGTATCCGACCTCCACCGACGACATGACGGCCTATGCCGAGTTGGCGATCAATGCAGGTGCACGGATCATCGGAGCCTGTTGTGGCTCGGTGCCGGCGCACATCGCCCAGATCCGACAGGTGGTGGACAACTACGACCGCAGTGTTTTCGACTTCGCAGATGTGGAGACCCGTTTGGGACCGACTTCACGGTCGACTGACGCCACCCCAAAGCGTGAACGGCGCAATCGGCGGCGCAGCAGCCCTTCGGCTTAGTCCCAGGTGTCAACTCGTCATCGTGCATCATGAGTAACGAACTGACGTCTGGAGATCGAAATGGTTGCGTACTTAATGGCCGACGTGCTTCCCGATGACATGGAGGGATACAGAGCTAGCGGGTATCTCGAGGCGGCGATGAGAACCGCAGGAGAACATGGGGGTGAGTACATCGCTCGGGGTGGCGTTACCACGGTATTGGAGGGGGATTGGGAGCCCGATCGGATGGTGATCATCCGGTTCCCGTCGATGCGGGACTTGCGGGCTTGGTATGACAGCGCTGAGTATCAGCAGTGGGCAAAGGTCCGCCAGCAATATGTTCCTGATTCAAAAATGGTCGCCTTGGAGGGTGTTTAGTGGTCCGTCTCATCCAAGTGGCCTATAGCTATCGTCCAAGAACGCCGAAATAGAAGAGGTGCCTGTGTCGGAGACCTTGTCATTGGGTCCAAATGAGGCCGTCTCTGCGAGGCCTTTTACCGCGGTCGACCTGATCGACCGTGATATTTCTGTGCTGCAAGCCATGCTTGACGACATGGTCGGGGTGCTCGGCGAGTCTGATCTCGGTGTAAGAGAAATCGTCCCCCATCAGCGGATGGCCTGGCAGGAGGATGGTCTGGTTCGTAGAGCTCTCATTTGCAACGAGGAGCGTCTTCGTGCTCACCAGGATGCTTGTTTCGTTGGCTTCTTTGGAGAGCGACGTTCCGAGATCGATATCGAACCTCTCGAGGAGGCCAATTCGGCAATCGTGGCCCAGTTCAAGAACTATCCAGGGATTCTGAGCTACAGCTCCGTCGAGCTGCCCAATGGCTATTGGGCCAACCTGGTTCTTCATGACCACCCCATCGATAGGGAGTATTGGAGTCGTGGTGCATTGCATGCGCAGGCAGCGAGAACTCTCGGTCCTGCTCACTATCTGACGATTCGCATCCATACAGGCGTTCTGAGTGATCGTGTGCTGGACACCCCTTCGTTCAGAGTGAAGAAAACCAAGTATTGGGACTATTCCGGCGAACCCGAGTGGGTCGCTGAGCGCGAATTGGCGGGCTAGCGCCTCGACATTCGGGGAGTATCCCTTTCTTTGAAAGCGATACCTATGCCAGAGTCTCCGTCAGATGTTTAGAGGAGCAGCCCCCGGCGACTGGCCGGACATTTATCGGATTTTCCGTGCAGTTACCGGGTCGGGTGACACCTATCCCTATCCACCGGGTATGTCCGAGGACGACGCTCGAGATACTTGGTTCGCACCAGCCAACTCCGTCTTTGTGGCCACTACCAACAATGACATCGTGGCCACCGCCTACCTCAAGGCAAACACCCCAGGATTGGGTGATCATGTCGCCAACGCTGGGTGGATGGTCGATCCCCAACACCAAGGTCGGGGGATGGGTCGGACCTTTGCCGAATACGTCATTGACCAAGCCAAGGACTTCGGCTTCCACGGTATGCAATTCAATGCGGTCGTCACCACCAACACCAAGGCGATCAGTCTTTGGGAGAGTCTTGGATTCGAGATCGTCGGCACGGTCCCAGATGCCTTTCGGCACTCCAGCCATGGGCTCATTCCAGTACACATCATGTATCGGGCGTTGTGATCGTCGAAGGGTCCTAGCCTTTCGCCAACATGAAGATCATCGAAGTCGAGCCGATAGTCGTTGGTAATCCGCCACCCCACTTTGGCGGGCAGTACTTCGTCTTTGTAAAGCTGACCACCGACGACGGGATTGTCGGCTACGGGGAGGCGTACGCCGGCACGTTTGCTCCCGATGTCATCGCTGCAGGCCTCCGAGATGTCGGCGAACGTCATCTGGTCGGAACCAGCCCGTTCGATATCGAGCAATTCTGGCGAAGCGCCTACGGACGGGGTTTTACAGCCCGACCGGATCTGACGTTGCAAGGCGTGACGAGTGGACTGGAAATGGCCTGTTGGGACATCATCGGAAAGACTCTCGACCAACCGGTTTACAACCTTCTTGGTGGGCAGGTCAACGAAAAGCTGCGCAGCTATTCCTATCTGTACCCAAAGGAACGCGACACCGTTGACGTCTATAGCGATCCCGATCTCGCCGCGGAGCGGGCAGCCGAATACGTGGAATGGGGTTTCACCGGGGTCAAATTCGATCCGGTCGGTCCATACACAATCTTCGATGGGCGTCAGCCTTCGTTACAGCGCCTCGAGTTGAGTGTCGAGATGGTGAAGAGGGTCCGGGAGGCGGTGGGAACCAAGGCCGACATCCTCATTGGGACCCATGGTCAGTTCACCCCGTCGGGTGCGGTGAGACTGGCCAAGAGACTGGAACCGTATGACCCTCTGTGGTTCGAAGAACCAACACCGCCCGATGATCCCGCGGGGATGGCCAAGGTGGCACGTCAGACCTCAATCCCCATCGCAACCGGCGAGCGCCTCACTACCAAGATCGAGTTCGCACGCTATCTCGAGGCCGGTGCCGCCCACATCCTTCAACCCAACCTGGGTCGGGTGGGAGGCATCCTCGAGGGTAAGAAGATCGCGGCACTGGCGGAGGCGCACAACGCTCAGATCGCTCCCCATCTCTATTGCGGGCCGATCGTGGGGGCGGCAAATGTCCAGCTCGCCACCTGCACGCCCAACTTCCTGATCCTGGAGGGTATTCAGGACTGGGGCGGCTTTCACGCCGAGCTTCTCAAGACACCGATGAAGTGGGAAGACGGGTTCGTGATCCCGCCTACTGCCCCCGGTCTTGGGGTCGAGCTAGACGAGGACGTGGCCCGCGCCCATCCTTTTGATGGCGACGTCCTCCATCTCGGGATGGAATACAAGCCGATCTATTTCAGCGACCCCTACACCCGGTGAGACGAATAGCGCTTCGGAGTGAGAGTGTTGAGCGTGTGCACACGCTCGGGCCTCAGACCCAGGGGGAGTGCGTTGTCCCCGAGCCGTAGGCAGCGCCTCTGGCGTATCGACCCAATCTGAAAGGCCGTAGTTCCGAGACCGGCTGAGAACCGGTCATTTCTTTGGCCACCAGCTTGCCGATTCCGGTCATCTTGAAGCCGTGGTTTGAGTCGGCGATCATGTACACGTTGGGCAAAATCCAGTCCATGATTGGGATGTTGTCCGGTGTGAAGGCGCCGATGCCTCCGTTGCGCCGCTCCTTGAAGTTGGGCCTGATCCCTTCGAAACGCTTCATGAACATTCCCATCGCCGCCGTGAAATAGTCGGCGAACTTGTCGTCAGCCTGGTACTCGTCGTTGGCCCAGCCATAAGGCTCCACTGATGCGTGGGGTCCGATCAGGCGGGGAAGGCCGCCGCCCTGGATCCCGGGGCGATCCATTCGCTCGGTCCCGTTCTTCCAGTAGACGTAAACGTTGTCGTCCAACTCTGCGCCCGTTTGTGGGTCCACCACCGGTGTGTTCATCAATTCGATATGGAGAACAGGTGGGTTGAGATTGTCGGAGGTGTAATACGGACCGTGGTAGTAGACCTCACCCTCTTCGAGCCGCCAGTAGGTCCACATGTCCTTGTTCTCGACCTTCGATCCGTCTTGATAGCCGACATCGAGGTGCATCGGCTTGCCCAACATCTTCCAGTGGGCCGGGATCCAAGCCCCCATACACAACACCACTACGTCGGCACTGACCGTCCCGGCGCTGGTCTCCACTGCCTTGACCTCGCCACCTCGGACGTCATAGCCGGTGACCTCGACACCGGAGACGATGTTGACGCCATTGCGCCTGCACATCTCTTCAAGACCACTGACCGCCTGGACAGTCCCCGCATATCCGGAGAGCCTTTCGTGGATGGCCACGTCGATGGAGTGATGCTTGAAGTCGGGCCAAACCCCGGAGAGAAAATCGCGGGCCTCCTGACCAACGTAGAGATCTGAGGTGTAGCCAACCGAGTTCTGACTCTTGTGGATCTTCTCGTATTCGGCGATCTGGTTTTCCTCGCCACAAGAGATGTAACCCACTTGCTGAAAGCCAAAAAGCACAGGGTCGTAGTTCCAGACGTCGACAGACTCACGAACCAGGGCGTGAACCGGCTCAGTCATATAGAAGTTGCGGACACACCCGCAAGCGATGCTGGTGGCGCCGGCGCCGGGTGCTGTCTTGTCGATGAGGACAATGTCGTCCCCCGAGCCCAGTTCCATTGCGAGATGCCAGGCGGTGCTGAGACCGTGAACACCTGCTCCAACGATGACGTAAGTGGCGGACGCCGGTAATTGCGACATTTGACGGACACTATTCCCCGGCGAATACCAGCGCCAGCACATCTCCGCCCGCACCAGCCGAATAGAGTTCCGTCGCTGTGAAGGCTGCGGTCATGAGGGCGGTGAATGCACCGCTCACCATCGAAGATGTTGATCTCGACACCCCCGGGCCGGGCGAGGTGGTGGTGAGGGTGGTTGCTGCCGGTCTCTGCCAAAGCGATCTTCACTACATGGATGGGTGGTACCAGGTGTCGATGCCGGTCGTGCTTGGTCACGAGTCGGCGGGGATCGTCGAGGAAGTTGGCGAGAATGTCACTTGCGTTGCTCCTGGTGATCATGTCATCACCTACATCGCAATCTCTTGTGGGGAATGTCTCTATTGCTTGGAGGGAAACTCCCACCTGTGCATGAATCGGGACATCGCCGGTCAGCGCAGATCCGATGAATCGCCCCGGCTCTCATTTGACGGCGAGCCGGTGACTCAATTCCTCAATCTATCCTCTTTCGCCGAGCGTCTCCTGGTGTCAGAGAGGGCAGTCGTCAAGGTCACCAAAGACATTCCGCTCGACAAGGCGGCCCTGCTGGGCTGTGGCGCTGCCACCGGATTGGGGGCGGTGTTCAACACTGCCCGCGTTGAGGAAGGTCAGACGGTTGCGGTGATCGGCTGTGGCGGCGTTGGTCTGGCCGCGGTGCAAGGTGCGCGAATTGCCGGAGCCGAGAAAGTGATAGCGATCGATGTGGTGGCTGGAAAGCTCGAGCTGGCCAAGACACTCGGCGCTACCCATGCCATCAACGCCGGCGAAAACGATCCGGTGTTGAGGGCGTTGGCAATGACTGACGGTCTCGGGGTTCATCACGCCATTGAGGCGTTGGGCTCCAAGGGCACCATCGAGACCGCTTTCAACATGTTGCGATGGGGTGGGACGGCCACTGTCATAGGTCTAGTTCCGAAAAACACCGTTCTCGATATTCCGGGCGACCAGCTTTACCATGAGAAGAAGCTTCAGGGTTCCAACATGGGCTCAAGCGACTTCAGACGAGACATCCCCAGGTACATTGAGTGGTACCTCGACGGTTGGCTGATGCTCGATGAGATGGTGACGTCTCGGTTGACACTGGATCAGATCAACGACGGGTTCGAGACCATGAGACGGGGGCTATCGGCGCGGTCTATTGTCGTCTTCGAGGAGTAGTGGGTGTCAGCTTCGTGGTGGGATGAGGGCGGCTTCTGGTACGGACTGCACACTTTGTTCGACCCAGTCCGTGTCCCCTTCTTCCGTACAGTCTTGGAGTCCCATCATTCTCGAGACAGTCGCCCACGGGTTCTCGATGTCGGCAGCGGGGGTGGATTCGTCGCCACCGGTGTTGCTGATATCGCCGATGTTGTGGTGATTGACCTGTCATTCGATCCCCTCCGCGATGCCAAGGCGACCGGCTTGTCGATGATCGTGGCAGCTGACGCCTCCCAACTCCCCTTCCGTGATGACAGCTACGAATCCGTGATTTGCTCGGAGGTGCTCGAGCATGTTGCCGACCCGGTCGCGGTCGTGGCCGAGGCGGCCCGAGTTGTGAAACCCCAAGGCCTGTTCCTCTTCTCCACGCCAACTCGCACATTCTGGAGCCGACTGCTGTTGATAAATGTCGCCCAAAGGTGGCGCCTGACCCGGGTTCTGCCATCTGATCTGCATGACTGGAATGAGTTTCTGACAACGTCTGAACTCACTGTGCTTCTCAGCAACGCGGGCTTTTCAACTCAGAAAATCTGCGGGATCGGGATCAAGGCTCTGAGGCTTCCTTCGGCTGCAGTGGCTCTTGTGATGTTGAAGACGCGTCTCATCGGCTATGGGGAGGCAGGTCGCAGAATCGAACTGGCTATCACCGAATCGTCGACTCTCGTGATGATCGGCTATGCGGTCTTGAGTGGTCTGCCGATGGCCAAGCCATAGAGACCGGCGGTGTCAGTCATCCAGTCGACAAGAGCCATCCCTGAGTCTCTGAACTCAGTGGTCAGTGGTTCTGAGTCGGGGGCTACGCGTTTCGTTTGTGACCCTCACTTTGTCAAGGAACCGGAGGCGACAGCGACCTATTCCTGAGATGACCCTGTGGAGGCGCTATCGATCAGAGGTGTGGTGGGAGACAGCGTCGTGACTGTCGCCTTCTTCGTGTGGTTCGATGTGGATTATCGCGACGACGGGCGATGTGAAGCCGTGATGGAGGCCATGCTCGACCTCATGAGCGATGTCGTGGCCTTGCTTGACACTCAGGGTCGGATCGACACATACCGAGGCAGCGATCTGGAGTTGGTGGCCGTGCCAGCGGACCTGGAGACCGGCGACGCTGATGGCACCAGAAACCTCTTCGATGGTCGACCGAGCATCGTCGACGAGTTCGGGGTCAACAGCGTCGAGGAGACGACGAATCATCTCCCTTCCAGTCTTCATCAGCAGCCAGAGGATGGCGACGGCGACGACTAGGCCGGCCACGGGATCGACCCACGATGCTCCGAACGCAGCACCGATCCCCGCGGCGACAACGGCTAGCGATGTGTAGGCGTCGGTACGCGCATGGTGACCGTCGGCTACGAGCGCCTGGGAGCTGATCTCCCGTCCTACCCGCATCCGATATCGCGCCACCAGCTCGTTGCCAAGCGCGCCAATGAGTCCGGCGGCAATCACCCACGGGATGTGATCAATCAGGCGTGGTTCGAAGAGACGTTGCAACGACTCCCAGATCACCAGGGCAGCGGTCGCCCCGATCGCCAGGACGATGATGAGCCCTGCGCCATCTTCAGCCCGATTGAACCCGTAGGTGTAGCGGCGAGTTGCCGGTCTCATGCCGATCACAAAGGCAATCCACAGCGGGATTGCAGTGAGTGCGTCGGTGATGTTGTGAATTGTGTCGGACAGCAGTGCGACCGACCCGCTGAATAGGAAGATGATGGCTTGCAGAGCAGCAGTTGCACCAAGCCCGACCAGGGAGATCTTCGTTGCTCTGATCCCAATTGCGCCGGTTTGGAGTAGTTCCACATTGGGCTGATGGCCATGATCGTGATTGATGGCGTGTCCGACGCGGTGTCCAGTTCGTTTCAGCCATGACTTGTCGGGCCCTGGCGGGCGGTCGTCGTCGTGGTCGCTCACCTAATCCACCGTACTGACGGTTCACCGTGAGCGCCTTTTGATAGGTACGCTCCCACCGACTTCGCCCCTTTGCCAGCAAAAGGGGGAGTCAGGAAGGAGGTGAAGATGAAGCGCGATTATGCACGGCTCACTCAGCCCCTCGTCCGCCAGGACGGTGAGCTGACGCCGACGAGTTGGGAAGATGCGATCGCCGCGGCGACGGCGGGTCTCTCTCGATACAGCGGCGAGTCCTTCGGGTTGTTCAGCTGCTCAAAGGCGACCAATGAGACCAACTATGTGGCCCAGAAGTGGGCGCGGATGGTGATGGCCTCAAACAACATCGACAGTTGCAACCGCACTTGACACGCTCCTTCAGTCGCCGGTCTGGCGGCCATGTTTGGAGCGGGCGGTGGCACCAGTTCGTATCAAGAAATTGAGGAGACCGACCTCATCATCATTTGGGGCTCGAACGCGCGCGAAGCGCACCCCATCTTCTTTCATCACATCCTCAAGGGCATACACAACGGTGCCCGGCTGCTGGCCGTCGACCCGAGACGCACTTCGTCGGCGCAGTGGGCCGACATGTGGCTTGGCATTGACGTCGGATCCGACATCGCCCTTGCCAATGCCGTCGGCCGGGAGATCATCACCCAAGGCCTCGCTAACGAAGAGTTCATCAGGGAGTCCACCGAGGGTTTTGACGCCTACGCCGAACACGTAGACGAATACACCCTTCAGCGAGCCGAGGAGCTCACCGGGGTGCCCGCATCAGCGATCCAGCAGCTGGCCCACGAGTACGGCTCTGCTGAGACGGCACAAATTTGTTGGACGCTGGGGATCACCGAACATCACAACGGAACGGACAACGTTCTCGCTCTCTGCAATCTCGCAATCCTCACCGGACATGTCGGACGATATGGCTCGGGTCTGGTTCCGGTTAGAGGTCAGAACAATGTCCAGGGCGGCGGCGATATGGGTGCCCTACCCAACAAGCTGCCCGGATTCCAGGATGTAGAAAACGCCGACCTGCGGGGCAAATTCGAGGTGGTGTGGGGCGCCGAGATCCCACCCAAGGCCGGTCTCCACATCAGTTTGATGCACGAGGCAATGGACGAGGGGATCCTCAAATGTCTGTTTGTCCTTGGCGAGAACCCCCTCCAATCCGAGGCCGACTCACAGGAGATGTACAAAAGACTCACCAATCTCGAGTTCATCGTTGCCCAGGACATCTTCTTGACCGCTACCGCCGAGTTGGCCGACGTGGTATTGCCTGCGGCCGGTTGGGGCGAAACCGACGGCACTTTCACCTCCAGTGAGCGAAGGGTGCAGCGCGTTCGGGCGGCCGTTGAGCCCCCGGGCGAGGCAAAAAGTGACATTGCGATCCTCAGCGAGCTGGCTCGCGCCATGGGTCACAATTGGCCGACACCAACTGCCGAGGAAGCCTGGGACGAAATGCGCGCCCTCTCTCCGCTCCACGGCGGAATGTCGTACCAACGTCTTGAAGACATGGGTGGCATCCAATGGCCTTGCCCCGACGAGGAGTCGGATGGCGAGCTGTTCCTCCACGGTCGGCTTTGGGAACGACCGGTCACCTCCAAACGTGCCCCCTTCTTCCCGGTCCACGACGTGCCCCCGGTTGACACTCTCAGCGACGACTATCCGATTCGTCTCACTACCGGTCGCCGACTCGACTCTTTCAACACCGGTGTCCAAAGCGGTCGCTATTCGGCTCCGCGTCGCATTGGGGGTGGTCTCGATCTGTCGCCCGAAGACGGCGAGTCACTTGGCGTCGAAGAAGGCCAGACCGTGATGGTGACCTCGCGTCGCGGCAGCGTCGAAGCTTCGGTGCGGTTTGATCAGACCCTGCGTCCCGGGCTTGCCTTCATGTCAGTCCATTTCCCCGATGATGTCGATGTCAACGTCCTCACTATCGATGCCTGGGACCCCAAGGCTGGAACAGCCGAGTTCAAGGCGACGGCGATCAGAGTCGAAGCGCTCGCCTAGTGGATCTCCGTACCATGCTCGACCGGCCCACCGAGGCCGAATCCGCTGCCGTCGATGCGGTACTAGGTCGGTCGGAACCGTTCGATGGGAGGGTCGTTTTTGGTGGTCACGCCGCCAGGGCACAACGGCACCTGCTTCTACCGGCGCTTCACGCAGTTCAGGATGCCACCGGTTCGGTGAGCAGGGGAGCCCTGGGCTACATATCGGACAGGCTGACCGTGCCCCCAGCCGAGGCATACGGTGTGGCGACGTTCTACGCGCTGTTCAAAACTGATCAGCAGGGTGGCTCCACGACTCATGTTTGCGACGATATCGTGTGCGCTCAATATGGGGCAGAGGACCTGTGTGCGGCCCTCGACGCCACGGCCACCGAATACGAACGCAGCCCATGTCTTGGTCAATGTGACCGGGCGCCCGCCGCGATGTTGCACGAACCGGGTGTTGGCTATGCCAACGCCGCACCCGTCGACGCCAAAAGTGTGAAGCGAATCATGTTCGATGAGCTTTCTCCTGGCCTCATACATCAGGACACTGCTGACCTGACGCTGCTTCGTCGGATCGGAAAGGTTGACCCCACCTCGTTCGACGCCTACGTCGAGAGCGGCGGATTCCAGAATTTGGCCAAAGCCCGGGA
>CAXMPK010000056.1:0-2485 GCA_964195405.1 uncultured Acidimicrobiia bacterium | reverse complement strand
CTTCAGGTTTGCGAGCATTCGGGGACCACGACTTCGGGTAGTGAGCCAGCCGACAACGGGTTCAAAGGGTTTGGCGATCCCGCTCAGTTCCACGTTGGTCTCATAAACAAGCCGTGTCCCTCCATCAACCTCATCCAGCTTGTAGGTGGTTATGCCTTCACTGGTCCCTTGCCACAGTTTCAGTTCCATCGAGGCGGGCCGATCGAACTGGGTGATCTCGTAGCCGCCTTCCTGATCTTGGGGGATAGGCCGAGCCATCATCTCGTAGGTCTTACCCACTCCTGGCGGGTCGCTGTTGACTGGCGTGACCTTCTTCACCTCAGGACACCAAACAGGATCATTGTCCAGATGAGATATGTAGTCGAAGACAACATCTCTCGGACGGTCGATCACCACTTCAGACACCGATGAAACCATGATCCTCCAAGCTCAACCCAATGCTACCCAGGCGCCCATAAGTGCCGTTATGTGCGCGGCCTCGATGACTATCTTGACTCTGAATTAGCTCTGCCACACTTCGGACTGTTCTGCTGTGGTCGCTGCGGAGAACAAAGCGTCGTTGCGGCACATTGGTCCAGGGGGTGTGATGTGGGAGGCAGGCCGCCCGCACAATATGCAGACGACCCGCTGACGCGATGTGGGAGGCACGTTTCCCGACACGGAAGTTGTATCGACCTTCTCTAAGGGGATTCTTGGGTGTCATTTGGTAAACGCTCAACCTGACTAGTCCTCGATTCGCCCGAACATAAGTGCCGTTATGTGCGGCATATTGGCTGTGGGATTGTGGAACCGGCGAAGCGTTTGGGTCTGGTTAGCTCAGGGCTAAGACGTGAGAACCTAGGCTTGTTTCTCGATGGACGTCTCCACGACGACGGCCCTTTGGCTTGCTGGGATTCTCATTGGAGCTGTTGCCCTGCAGTTTGGAAGGCGCGTGTTTGTAAACCGGGTCTTCAAGAGACTTGGCCGAGAGGATCAGGGTCGGGTGATTGCTTTGCGAGAGATCACCCAGAGCGCTCTCAGGTGGGCGATTTGGCTTACTGCCATCATCGTGGCGCTGGACACGGTTGGAGTTGACGTCGGCGCGCTGATCGCAGTGTTTGGAATTGCAGGCCTCGCAATTTCGTTTGGAGCCCAGCCGTTTATCAGGGACCTCATTTCGTATGTCGTGTTCGTTTTCGCTGACAACTTTCGGATAGGTGAAGAAGTCTTGATGGACGGGAAGCGGGGTCGCATCCAGAAGTTCGAGATGGGCAGCGTGGTACTGGTCTGTGGATCAGATGACCAGGCGCCGTATCTGGTCTATGTGCCGTACAGCAAAATCGCCACCGTGGAGAACTACAGTCGCTCACGCGACGAAGCCTGACTCAGGCGATTGGTTCCCACCGCCCATAAGTGCCGTTATGTGCGGGCATTGAGATTCCGGCCAGCACTGAGCGTGGTCGGTCGTCTAGCCTGTCGAATTCGTCCAGATCAGAAAGAGTAGGAAAAATGAGAAGGCGTTCCCTGATCGTGCTGTTGAGTGTTGCGGCGATGACGTTGGCAACGATTGCGCCAGCAGTCGCCGCTGACGTGGAGGTTGTCACCCCGTCAGAGATAGAAATCACGATCGACCCAAGCGGGTCGGTTCACGTCATCGACCACGTCTTTGACGTCATCATTGGCCATCTTGATGGCGACATCTTTCTGCAGATCACCTTGACTAACGGACCTGTGTTCATATCCGGCTCGGCTCGAAGCGGTTTCACGATCGTGCATCCAGATGGCGGCGGCGGTGGCATCTGCGTTCCCCCCTGCAATATGGTTCCCTAAGAGCAGTACGTGCCAGAAGGGGACCTCAAACATCTGGGGTCCCCCTTTCTACGTCTAAGCAACCGCACATAACCGGCATTATGTGCGGTTTTTGAGGCCGGGAAATGACACCTCTCATGACACCTGAGACTGACTCGAGTCGGTGTAAGTGCTGTAGTCGTCCGTCCTCACTGGAGAGGAGTTGGATCAATACGGCCAGACCAGGGGAGTGGGACACGAGGTCTAAGACCTAGCGCGTCAATGCTTTGAATACCGGAGGACGGGTCTCGGAGCTATCTCTGGCGGGGCACCCTGAGGGCACCCCGAACCAAAACGCGCATTTCGACCTTGTTGCACTGAGATGCACTCAGATGAACGGAGTGTCATGAGGTTGCATTGGCTCCTGGCGGTACTGGAAGACGCGCCAGGCTAAGGACCTGGTGGGGTGTGTAACCCCGTGGAGGTTCGAGTCCTCTCTCCGACACCAGCACCCAGACGCACAGAAGTGCACTGAGTGGTCTCCTGTCCCGTCGCGACGGGGTTCTCCGCGTCGTCGCCATCGTCTGTCGTCGGTATCGGACATTTGGCAGGGGAGTGCACTCTCATGCATCGAGTGGAACCCTCATGCAGGGTTAGGAACCGGTTCCGGGCACCTTGAGGGCACCCCGGTGACACCTCCGCCGTGCATCGCGGACCG
>CAXMPK010000055.1:0-10466 GCA_964195405.1 uncultured Acidimicrobiia bacterium | reverse complement strand
AAGGGTGTTCACCTCGTGGTGCCGAAGGATCGGATTGACTCGGAAACCGGAATGATCCTGCGCACAAAGATGAGTGTCCTCTTCGTCATCCCATGGGACAACCACTGGATCATCGGTACAACCGACACTCCATGGTCGTTGCATCGCTCCCATCCCGCTGCGAGCAAAACCGACATCGACTACGTGCTCGAATGGATCAACACAGTTCTGGCCCAACCGCTCCGATCCAGTGACATCGTCGGGATTTATGCCGGGTTGCGGCCTCTTCTGTCCGGAGAATCCGAAGAGACCTCCAAGCTCGGCCGTGAGCACGCCGTCATCGACGACGGGCATGGGCTGATCTCTGTGGCCGGAGGCAAATACACGACATACCGACTAATGGCCAAAGACGCCGTCGATGCGGCAACACGCTATATCGCGGGCAGGGTCAACGAGTCACACACCGCCGAGCTTCCCCTGGTCGGCGCCGACTCCTACCGCTGGGCCCGCGGTGAGCCACTTCCGCCAGACGTGGACGAGGACACCCATGTTCGACTCTTGGGCCGATACGGATCGCTGTCTCAAGAGATCTATGCCCTTCTTGAAGACCGACCCGAGCTGAGAGATCGGGTTTCGGAGGAGCGCTACATGGGTGCCGAGATCGTTTACGCCGCCACCCACGAAGGTGCCCTCCATCTCGATGACTTCCTCACCCGACGCACACGCATCTCCATCGAGGCCCGACACCGCGGAACCCGGGCAGCCGTGCCGGTAAGCAAGCTCATTGCGCCACATTTGGGCTGGGACGAAGCCACACAAACACGCGAAATCGAGCACTACCGAGCCCGTGTCAACGCTGAGCGAGACTCCCAGCTGCAACCCGACGATCGAACTGCGGACGCCGCCAGGATGGGAGCTCCCGATGTCCGCACCCGCTCCTAGCCCCCGACCTCGTTTTCGTCGGGCAAGGCTTCGAGGTCAAATTGCTTCTTGCATTCCAGAGAATCCAACCCACACCCCTAGAAACCTCCTCGGCTGCCTGAATCGACCACCGAATCTGAGGGTTTGCCCACCAGCAAGCCTTACAACCGACATTGACGGATTGGAAAGGCGCGACTTATGCGAGTCGAGGACTTATTCGTCGTGGCCCATCACATCTCGCAGGCGCCGGGTGTCGGCGTCTGTCCATCCTTTGGGAGCGGACAGCGCCGCCCAACCGTCCACAACATTGGCGCCGTACAAGTGACCGTGACCGGCTGGGACGCCGGCCGAGAAAGCCAAGTCGCCGGCCATCTGCCAAAAGGTGAGTAGCGGCAACCACATCATGTCCGGGGTTACGTCGGGTCCACGGGGATCGGCCAGCCAATCGGGCGGTGAGTAAATCACGGCCGGATTCGAATAGGTGACCGGATCAGACGAGTTCGACAGATAGACGATGCCAGGCGACAACCACGGAGCGGTCGGCTGGGACAGGTCGTCTGTCAGGACTGCGAAGCGAACCTCCTGCCCACTCCGGTAGACGGCACGCCACTCGGGGCTGCCTTCATCGCGGTTTTCCGATCCGTAGCCGGTTTAGTGGTGGGTAACGTGGAAATCTGATGCCTGAAGCCAACTATGTGCAGCTTCCCGATGGCAGGCAGATCGGGTTTCAGGAGTACGGAGATCGCGAAGGCGTCCCGGTCTTCTTCTTTCACGGTTGGATCGGCTCGCGACTCGATTTCGCCCCCAACGATGTCATCGCCCGTGACCTCGGGGTGCGGGTTATCGCGGTTGATCGGCCCGGCTGTGGGGCCTCGGATTTCAAGGAGGATCGGCGTCTGCTGGACTGGCCAGATGACGTGTCGGAGCTGGCCGACGCCCTCGGATTCGACAAGTTCGCGGTTTGCGGTCACTCATTTGGCGGGCCGTACGTAGCTGCTTGTGCTTATCAACTTGCTAACCGGGTCACCTCGGCGGCCATTGTTGCCGGCATCTCACCACTTTCATTCAAGGGGGCAACCCGGGGGATTGCCGGAGTTCGTCCGCCTTGCACTCTGGCTCGGTGGGACCGCTCCGGTAATGACCCGCCCCTATGTTTCCTTGATGGCGAGAATGGTCAAGAACCCGGACTCGATCGCGAAGGGGATCGGTTCCCTCTTGCCCGACGATGAGTTGGCTCTGTTGGACACCCCACGGTTTGACGGGTTCTTCGATAACTTCGGAGAGATGGTCAAGAACGGGTCGCAAGGTGCCTACTGGGACGCGCGAGCCTTCCTCGGGGAGTGGGGATTCGACTGTGCAGACATCGAGATTCCTGTCTCCCTGTTCTATGGCACTGTCGATCAGAACGTGCCAATCCAAATGGGTGAGTACTACCGGGACGCAATACCCGATGCGGAGGCGACCTTCTACGAAGGAGAAGGTCACTTCATCATGTACTCCCGCGCCGACGAGATCCTGAGCAGCCTGCTCAACGCCAGGTAGTGCATTATGGGCCGTCATCCGCGGTTGATGAGAGCGGTCCCAGCTGAGATTGAACATCAGATCGGCGCCAACGTGCCGGGTCTTGTGCTGGCCATCGTCCAGCGCGACGAGTTAGTGGTCTCCGAAGCTTGGGGTGTCGCCGATATCCGATCCGGCGCTCCGATGACACCCGATACCGCATGCAACTGGTTCTCAATGACCAAGCCCGCAACAGCGACCCTCGCATTTCAATTGGCGGAGCAGCGTCTCCTGGACTTGGACGCACCGGTCCAGGACTACTACCAGCCGTTCACATTCACCCACCCAGCGCGCGATCAAAGACGGCCACAGTTCGACATCTCCTGTGGATCGTAAGGGTCAACTCCAGCGTATGACCATCGCGCCGATGGTGAACAGGATGAGCAAAGTGTCGACGGTGCCCCACATTGCCAACTTGGTGGTCGCCTTCTTGATCCGGTTGTGATCACCCGATTCGATTGCCTCTGCCGCCGCCTTGCCAACTGGCGTGAATACAAAGATCCCGAGGATCGCGCCCACGACGATTACGACGAACCCGATGGTCACAAATCTGGTGCCAAATCCAAATGCTTCGACCCGTAGGACCATCCAGATACCGGTGATAAGGATCAGGATGGAAGCTGGCATATAGAGCTTCCTGCTCAGTCCGGCGCCTACTCGATACCAGCCGGCCACTGCATCGACACCCTGTTTGGCCATCATCGGTGGTACCACCGCCTGCATGACGTTGGCGCCCAACCATGTGCTTGCGGCGGCAATGTGGACGATGAGGAGAAGGTTGTTGACGTCCATGATGAGGGAACCGTAGCCCCGATATTCTCATTCGCCGGCGCCAGTCGTACGATCGTTTCCCGTGGCCAGCAAACAAGACGCTCCGGGATGTCGAGACGCAGCAATCGCTACTTCCTTCCTCCTGGGGTTCGCCGTCATCTTCATGGCCGTAGGCATCACACTGACCAACCAGACCGACTGCACCGGCGCCTGCGAAACACTCGGACTGACCCTCCTCTACGCCGGTGGTCCCATCTCAGCTGCATTTGGAGTCTTCTTCGGCGGGGTGTGGGTGGCCTGGCCGCTCGAGGTAACCCTCTGGGTGGTCCTTGGATTTCTCACGGCCAGGTGGGCAGAACAACGAGGACGGGGTGTGCTTGGTGTCGCCCTGGTGATCCTGATAATCGCCCTGATCTACGGACTAGTCCTCTCGCAATTCGTTGAAATAGCTATTTAGAAAACCACCCAGTCTCTTACCGTGACAGTCGAATGCAAAGAGTGACACTTTTCCACACCAGCAAGATCCGTCTCGTGGGGCTGGGCCTGGCAGCGGCGCTCCTCATCGCCGCTGCCGGGAACTCGGTCGCAACTTTCCAGGCGGCCACACCGGGATCAGACCTGAGGCCGGTTGGTGGCGCCGAGGCAGTCATCGACCTGATTCAAGGGAACAAGACAATTCTGTGGAGTTCCCTGACGGGGAGTGTCACCAACATCCGGACGGTGGGCTGGCCGACAGATGACGGCACTCACCAGCTGGGGGGCGCCTTGACACTGGTCCGTCCCACAGACGGTGAGGTTGGCATCGTCAACTTTGGTGAGAAACCAATGTCGATGACCTTCAACATCGACGACTAAACCCTTCCAAAACCTCGTTCTGTGAAGATTTATTGGGCCTATAGCCGCAAAAACCTTCACAGAAAGGTAGATGAACCAGAAAACGGCCACGAAAGGTGACCTCGGGTCACGGATGCGGTCAGACGGCCACGCTTGCGGTCAGACGGCTACGTATGAGGTGAGGTCGGCTTCATCAAACGGCCCCACCGCACCAATCATCCGTGTCTCCTCACCAAACATGTCGCCGGCAACAGCCTTCACCTGATCGAGATCGATCGACTCCAGCTTGGCGAGTCGCTCGTCAACCGAAAGATGGGGCATCCCGGTCATCTCATCCCGCCCCAGTCTGACCATCCGACTATTGGGGTCCTCCATCGATAGCGCCAGCCCGCCGCGCATAGAGCCTTTGGCCCGCTCCAGCTCCTCTGAAGTGATGCCTTCGGCCACCACTTTCGCCAACTCCTCACGGATGACGTTCATCGCTGTTTCCGTCTGGCTTGGTGTTGTGCCCACATACACGCCCCACGCACCATTGTCGGCGTATGCAAGTTTGAAGGCGTATATGGCGTAGGCAAGACCCCGCTCCTCGCGCACCTCGCGAAAGAGACGCGACGACATCCCCGAGCCCAGCACATGATTGAGGATTTCGAAGGCCCATCGACGTTCGTCGGAACGGTTAAGTCCATGACCTCCGAGGATGATGTGAGCCTGTTCGGTGTCGCGGCGTGTCACATGAATCTTCGAGACCGCCTGGGCCTGGCTGTGATCGTGATCCACACCATCACCGGACCATTCACCAAACCGTTCGCCGATCATCTCGACAAGTTCGTCATGGTCGACAGATCCGGCGGCAGCCACCACCAACGATCCGGCTCCATAACGACGCCCCCAGTATTCGGCGATCTCGTCACGAGATACGCCCCTGATTGAATCCCGAGTGCCGAGCACCGGGTCTTCGAGGTCGTGGTTGGCGAACACCGCAGTGGTGAACCTTTCAAAGGCAACATCATTTGGGTCGTCTTCGTACATGTTGATCTCTTCGATGACAACCTGCCGCTCGGCGGCGATTTCGTTGGGGCGAAAGGCCGGTCGCTGAATGATCTCGGAGAGGATGTCTAACCCGGTGGGCAATTCCTGGTCGAGAAGCCGAGCCCAATAACAAGTGGCCTCCTTCGAAGTGAAGGCATTGGATTCGGCGCCGATGGCATCAAAGGTCTCAGATACCTCCCTTGCGGACAATTTCTCAGAGCCTTTGAAAAGAAGGTGCTCGAGGAAGTGAGAGACCCCGGATTCGTTGGCATTCTCGTCTCGGCTTCCGGTGTCGACCCAGCAGCCGATCGCCACTGAACGCAGCGAAGGCATCGACTCGGAGACGATACGGAGACCGTTGGGAAGTGTTGTCAGGTCGTAGTGCACGTTGGAAGCGTATTACGCCCCGATGCCTGTGCACATCGGGCCTCTGTTATCACTCGCTGCACACGGTGTGCTAACGCTTCACCGTTGAGAAATCACTGGTCAACAGAGTCGCCCACATGTCGATTCCGTACCAGAGATTGGCGATCCGCAAGTTCTCATTGGGAGCATGCTGGTTGTTGTCATGATTCGCAATCGGCAGGATGGCGACGGGTGCCTCGAGGATGTCTTCAAAAAGGTAGAGCGGGATCGAACCCCCGAAAGTGGGCAGCGCGACTACGTCTTCACCGCTGGCGACCTCACAGACTTCGAGGAGCCCCTCTGCAAGGGGAGAGGACATGGGAACCCTCACCGCTCGGTAGCCAGGACCGCGACTCATCTTGGCCAAGTGTCGGTTGTCGCGTCGCTCCTCGGAGGTTGGCTCCCGATCGAGGACCAAATATCCCTCCCCAGCCAATCGAGCCTCAACACGCTCGAGCATCGTCTCGGGATCGTCCCCGGCTGCGAGACGGATATCGATCGACGCTGTTGCCTCAGCCGGAATCACGTTCCTGGCGTCTTCACCAACCGCTGCCGCCTCGAAACCACGGATGTTGAAAGTTGGCAACATGAGGCGCTCGGCGTAGCTGGCATCTTCCACTTCGGGGCCACCAAATCCGAGTTCCTCGCGGAGTCGATCTTCCACAGGTGGAAGATCGTCGATGGCTTCCTTGTCGGCTTCTGATATCGGCCAGGTGTCGTCATAGAAGCCTTCGATGGTGACCATTCCGCCGTCGTCCTTGCAACCGGCCAGGAACGACGCCAACTCAAGAGCTGGGTTCGGAACCCAATTCCCGTAGTGCCCTGAGTGCAATTCGCGGGCCGGCCCATAGAAGGTGAGATCGAAACCCGAATAGCCACGCACGCCAAAGGCCACCTGAGGCGCCCGTGTTTGATGAACCGGGCCGTCGCATAGGAGCCAAGCATCGGCGTTGAGGCTGGTAGCAAGGTGCTCCATATAGCGCCCCAGGTTCGGGCTTCCGGACTCTTCCTCGCTTTCGAACAAGAAGACCAGGTCGACCGTCCTCTCCATGTCTCCAAGCGCCTCGAGAGCCGCTGTTATGGCGATGAACGGAGCCTTGTCATCGGAGGCACCTCGGGCATAGATCCTCCATTCCGGATCGATGACATCGCCTTGCCCGGGGAACTGAATCACCTCTCCCCCCTCATGCCAAGGCCCAGAGGTCAAGGTGGCCGAGAACGGAGCTGAGACCCAGTTGTCGGGATCGACGGGCTGACCGTCGTAGTGGACATACACCCCGAGAGTGGCGGTCGGATTGGGCGAGCGGAGCGCACCAACTACAACTGGACCGGCGCCGGGAAGTTCGACGATCTCCATGGAGGCACCTTGGGCTTCAAAAAGGCGGACCAACTCCTCGGCGTTGCGACGCAGGTCGTCGACTGACCCAGTCACGTTGGGCAATTCGAGCAGGACAGAGAAGTCGCGCAGCACCTCCCATCCATGAGCACTCTTGTGGGCGGAGGCAGCGGCAAGGGCCGTCGTTGATGTCATGGTGCAATCGTAGGGATCCGGCCTTGACAACTCATGAGACAATGGTCGACGTATGCGTGGACGAGACCAGACCTTCCTTGCCGATCTGATTGGCCCCGAAGACCGTGCCATCGAAGCCGTTGTAAGCCGTTATCAGAAGGTGGCCCCAGCTGTCACTCGGCTGGCGAGGAGCCTGTCCGACAATCCCAACCTCCGGGTTCGTCTCGGTTCAGAATCGGCAGCTTCCGAGGACGAGATCGTTTGTGATCCCCGAATCTTTCAAGCTGCATATCACCGCAACGCACCGGTCACGCCCGATGAGGTAGCACTGGCATCGGCTCTTCATGAGGTAATGCATCTTGTCTCAACCAATCTCGACGAGGTGCGAGAGCTCCCCGACGGCTGGCCGATCGAGGGGCCGATTGCCGAAGGCGTCGAACTCGACCTGTTGACCGCACTCGAACGCACTGAGAGACCGGTCGCCGAAGTCCTCTTCTTCAGCCTCGAGGACGCCCGCCAGGAGAAACAAGGCCTGGCGACCTATCCGGGAGCCCGGTCGGTGCTTGACGACCTCTACCTCTCCTCCCTCGGACAGGCTATTGCCAAGTCGGGTGCGCTGAGTCAATACGTTCTGGGTTGCTTCCTTCTCACCGGCGGCTACGTCGAGCGGGAGGTTCTGGAAACCCGGTTCGAGGCCCGGGCAGCGGTGGCAATCGACGATGCCGTCGAACACTGCAAGATGGCGGCAGAGACCGACGACCCTTGGTACGTAGCCCAACTTGCATTGGAGCTAGAGGCGATCGCTCGTGTGCATGGACTCATCACCGAAGTCTCCGACAAAGCAACAAATGCCCAACGGAAACTGGCATCTGACGACGACGCCGAGAAGGCGGCCTCCGGGGTCGACGCGGTGCGAATGGTTTCTCCGATTGTTTCTGATGCCGAGTCGTATCAAGACACAAAGCGCGCTGCCGAATCGCGCTCAGGGTTGTCGGACCGCAAAGGCGCCTCTGAGCTGGCCGGCGATGAATCGACCGAACAGTTGCTCCGGGTCAGCCAGGCTCCGGACGTCTACCTCCCAACGGGTCAGGGCGGGAAGCTTCTGGTGACGCCGATTCCCGCTGCTTTCTCGAACTTCGGGCCACAGGGTCTGGAGGCCCTAAACGCCGCAGCGAAAAAGTGGGATGTAGCGCAGCGTCGAGTGTCTGGCGAGCTTTTCCCACTCTTCGCCGCCAACCAGCGTCGTGGGCTTCGCTCGGGTTTCGACCAAGGTGACGTCTCGCCCCACGCCGCGCTGTTTATCGGTGCCGGTCTGTACCAGCGTCTTTATGAGCGCAGAGCCGCGCGGACCCGTCGACGCTACGCGGTCTCACTTCTCGTCGACGCATCAGCCTCGATGCTCAGCCCGGGGCGTAGCCAGGGACGGGGCACAACCTGGGCACTGTCTGCGGCACTGCTGGGGGCCTGGACGATGGCCCGCCTTTGTGACGAGCTTCAGATCGATTTCGAAGTTGCTCTCTTCAACCGGGGCTTCGCCGCCCGTCCCCACGACACGGAGAGCAGCTTTCGGGCTGCTCGATCCGCTGCCACGGCAGGTCTGAGGCAGACCCAAGGGTCCGCAGCCGACCGTCTGACGACAACGGTCAATCACTACCTAGTGAAGTCTTTCGATCGCCGGTGGCGCGACGCCCAGCACACTCTGTCCGGTCTGTTCTTCACTGCCCAAGACCCAAAACGGGCTGCTGCGTTGACCCGTCGCAATCCAGAGAACGCACCACCGGTTTCGCTGTTCGAAAAGGCAGCCAACGTCGACGAGTACAACGTCATCCACGCTGCCGAACGCATGGGCCGGCAAGGAGCCGATGTCAGATTGCTCATGGTTCTCGCCGACGGGATGACCCGGGGGTCACTGGATGCGCTCACGGAGTCTGTGTCCTCGGTGGAGGCCACCGGTACCACCGTCATCGGCATCGGAATCGGTGATCACACCGTGGATGAGGCATACCAACGTCATGAAGTCGTCGAACAGCCCGAAAGTCTGGCGAAAGCGATGATCGACGGTACAAGGAGTGCCCTCCGCCGAAGTCTTGCCATCTCGGGTATGGACGGTTGGTGGATCAAGGTTTCTGAAAACCATTCCAAGGAGAAAGCAATTGCCTGACACAGTCATTTTCCAGGACCCGACCGGCGACGGGTCACCGATCAAACTCGAGAAATTCGTGGTCGAGAAGGGCACAAATGAATTCGATCTCAGACAGCGGAAGATTCCCGTGCCAGATCCGCACTATGTCGACCTCGGCATGCTCTACCGATTCGCCCAGGTGGAACAGGCACGACGGTCGGGCGCCGATGGTCTCGTACCTCTCCATATTGCGGTCAGAGGTCACATGGGGACCGGGAAAGACCACGACATCGAGCAGTTCGCCGCGGCGATGGGATTGCCGTATTTCCGGATCCCCCTCACCGGTGAGGTACGAGACGTGACGCTGATCGGGTCAACTCATCTCCACGGCGATGGGAAGGGTGGGACTGAAAGCCGATGGGAGGACGGCGACATCACTCGCGCTCTTCGAGGGCCGGCTCTCCTCAACCTCTCCGAGTTGAACGCTGCCGGCGCCGAAACGTTGTTCGCACTTCACGGCCTGCTCGATCGATACGGAGCACTCGACTTGCCCAACGGCGAAACGGTGAGTCTCCGAGAGGACGTAAGAATGTTCGGCACCATGAACCCGACCGACATTCGGGACTACGCCGGTACCCAGACACTCAACAAGGCATTTGCTGACCGCTGGGTTATCTGGGAGAAAACATTTCCCGCTGAAGAGCAGGTCAAGGAAATGCTCAACACCAGATACCCAAAACTGAAAGACGAGTATGTCGAGGCCGTGTCCCGACTCACGGTCGAGATCAACGCTTCATTCGAAGCGGCCGATACTGGCGTTCGTGTGGAAACACCCCTCTCGCTTCGCTCGGTCCTTGATCGCATCCCTATCGGTCTCTTGATCTACGCGGGTCGTGAGGACCCGCTTCGCCACGCCTGGGACGAGTTTGTCTTACCGCAGGTGGATGCATATGACCGTGATCATTACGAGACGGTGTGGAATGCAGTTGTGAGACGAGGACCGTCGATCAAGCCTTACGGGAGGTGATTCGACGCCTACTCGGATTCGATGTCGATCCGTCCATCCTGAAGATCCTCAAACAGCTCATAGGCTTCGTCCCTGAGTCGCACGATGCTGGCCCCGCCACTGGTGGAGTCCACGTAACCAGGAGCAACCACGTTGGTGGCCGCCGAAAGATCAGCTTGGAATATTGCCCCCATCAATAGAAGCACCTCTTCGGCCGAGAGGTCTGTGAAGTACAGATCGTTGGCCTGCTCCACCAGGTCGATCACCCCACCCGGTCCGCCCGCCTGAACCATCGACGCCGCCGCAATCAGTGCCAGACCGCCGTGCTT
>CAXMPK010000054.1:0-6754 GCA_964195405.1 uncultured Acidimicrobiia bacterium | reverse complement strand
TGGCATTTTACACTTAAGAACGAGACGTTTCCGAACAAGTATTTTAACTTTTTAGTTAAATAAACATCCTGCCGATATCTACACGGAATATGATCAATTTAAATTGATCAAGAAAACTCAGCATGTTCAACAGAACTCGCTAAGAAAAGATGCATTCGTCGTTAGATCTAACTCTACATCGTGTGGAAAATTCTACTCGTAGATCATAGGTCCTCAATCAGCCTACACGTCTTTTCTATGCCTCCCCCATTCCATTGGCGTGATCCCGGAATGCCAGGTGCTGATTCCAGTCGTGAAGAGGGCCTCCCATCTATTTTCACGACCGTAAAACGACCCAATGCCCATCCTGATCCCGAGCGATGGAACATGCCGTGGGGAGGGGTGAAACAACCGGACGGAGCAGAGCGGCCGTCCCTTAGCTTCGAGCATCCAAGCTGATCTTGATCGCGAGAAATCCAGAAGAAACCCATGAAATGGCGCCTAATTACAAGCCATTCGGGACAGGACTTCTGAGCTCTCCTCGTGCCTCCTCAATCAATGACCTGTCCCTGAATGGCACGTCCGACACAAAAACGGCGGCCTCCCTTTCGAGAAGCCACCGCTTGATTAAGTTTCGCTACGTAACGAGTTCCTTACGGAGCAATCACCACGTTGAGACGGGCAAAGAGCAAGCCGTTGACCGCTTCGGTTTTCGGAATCTTCACCTCGACGATGTCGGAGGGGGAGTCGGGCGTCACGTTGATGATCACGCCGTTAACCGCGTTTACGGCGGTCGTCCAACCGGTCAGGTCGTTGCCGTATTCCACTTCGATGGTAGTGTTCGGGTCATCATTGGCCGCATCGGTGCGGATGTAGGTGAACACCAAGTAGGTGCCGTCATCGGTGCTCGTCGGCGTAAGGCCAGCGTCGTCAGACGGATCAGGCGGATCTCCGCCGACAACCCACTCAACACCGGTCCGCAAGCCGCCGCCGTCGAAGTCGAGGCTCGCGGTGGAATCGGTCAGTGTGCCGAGGAACGAACCGTCTGCCCAGGTGGCGTAGACGCCACCAGCGACGTCCGGGCCGGTCAACACGGTGCCAAGCCCTCGACCATTATTCGCGACCCACTCGTACTCAATGACGTCGTAGACCCCATCCGTCACGAAGTCGATCTCCGCAAGATAGTATTCAGCACTGTTGGCGGAATCGCCGTTGCCACCATCGGCGATGCTGTGGGCGTCGTTGATCACGATGTCCGCGGCCACGTTGTCGGTGTCCCGCATGGTCACCTTAACCGAAGGTGCCCCGTTGTAATTACCGTAGTAGATGTGGAGCGATCCCGACGCCATGCCGGAAATGTCAACGGTGCCAACGGCCCCACTCCAGTCTCGGTAACCGTAATTGCCGTTGGTGGTGGTGAATCCAGAGGCGCCAGCGCCGGCGCCGGTAGCCAGATCGGCCCCCGGGTCGTTATCCTCCCACAGTCTCAGCTGCTGTTGGCCAAAGGCATCGAACGAGGTGTCTTCGGTCGTGTAGGTGATGCGGTCGTCATCTCCACCTGCTCCGGCGGTGCTAATGACATTGCCATCGCCGCCGTTTCCAAGGAACTTGTAGGCTACGACAGGCCCAGTGTATTTCCGCCACCCGACAGGTGCATCATCCCCGGTGCCCGGCAAGTCGGCACCATACCAACCCGTGCCTGCATTGGCGGGGTTCACCGAGACGTTGAAAAAGCGCGCCTCGCTTGATGTGGCTGTATTTCCCTGAGACGCGATGGTCCCCTGAAAATCGTTTGTGATACTGCCCGCGGTCGCCATTGGGCTGTTCACTGTGATGGTGTTGTCAGCGGGGATCGCGGCGGTGGTGTCGAGGGGGATGCCACCAAGGTCCGTGATCACGGCACCCATGACGATTTCCAGCGTCAGGGTTCCGGGGCTGCCGAGGGTGGAGACCGCGACATCGTAAACCGCGGGGTCACCCGTAGCGGTCACACTATCGACCGTGATCAGAGCGCCGCCAACAACATTCGCGAAGTCGGTGATGTCAACCGTCCCGGCGATAACCGGCTCGTCGAAGGTCACGGTGTAGGTGAGGCTGGCGTTGGTCAGGACCGGGAGCGGGAAGGTGTCGTCCCCGAAGGAAGCCACGGTCGGAGCCGAGCCGTCCACGATGAAGTTCCATTCCGTCGCCAAAGCGATTCCGCCAAAGTCGATCGAGGCCAAATTGGTCACGACTCCGGCATCCATTTCGATGTGATAGGCTTTGCCGCCAATCAGCGGCACGGTCGGAGTGATCGCGAGCGTATTGCCGGACACCACGATCTGGGAATCGCCGACAGGAATCGTCGTCGTGACCATGTCGTCGTCGTTGACGATCCGGATATCTCCGGTCCCAATGGTCACGTCCTTATCGAACGTGGCGACCTGCAGGCTACCACTTCCCGCTTCAGAGTCATCGATGGGGTCGGTGGACGCGATGGCTGGCGCGACCGTGTCGAATGGAGTGACGCTCTCATAGGTCCCGCCAAAGCGGATTTCGTCAAGCGAGGGAGCATTGTTGCTCCTGTGTCCCCCGCCGATGCCGATCCAAGCGAAGGCATTCGCCGCGTCGGAGATGCCAAGCTGGTCGAAATCGGCCGGAATCGTGGAGACCACGGACCCTAGGTTCAGGGATTTGTCGGGCAGGTAGAGCTCAAACACGTCATCGGCAACGCCGAACTCACCCCAGGTGATTTTACCGACGGCCAAGAAGGTGTCTCCATCAGCGACGGATTGATCAGTAGCTCCTCTCGTAGCGGGGCCATTGCCACCGCCGTCGCCCCAAGCTTGGGCGGTGATCCCGGTGTTGCTTACCTTATTGCAAACAACCGTAAATCCGGTGCCGTTGTCAGCGCTGTCGGGGCCAGTTCGGATGCGGTCGAAACCGTCTGGAGGTCCAGTGCCCAGAGAAAAGTATGTTCTACGGTTGCTATTGGCTCCCACCGGATGCTTCACCATCAGGACGCTGAACCAGACTGTGGCTCCGTCATTCAGGAGCCCATTGTCGATCAAGGTTTGGGAGCTAACTTCGGACTTCTGAAAAGTACCACCAGAAGGATTCGCGATCAGCCGCCCGCCTTGAGTGGCGATGGCGCCATATTTAAGACTTTCAGGCGCGACATTCGAATTTGGGCTACTCTCCCATACGCCAGGGAGTCCCAGCCCGGGTGTGTTACCTTGAAGGTTTGGCTCGAGATCGTCGAACGGTTCATAGATCAACAAAGCAGGTATCTCGTTAAGATTGACCGTTCCTGCGGTAGTGCTGGTGTTCATGCCGGAGTCCGTCACACGCAGATTGATGGTGTTAGGACCAGAAACCATGCCGTGAGTTCCCGTGAGGGTCGCATAGTCGATGTTCGCAGGTGTTTCACCCGTGATCATTTCATCGAAGTCGCCATCGCCATCGACGTCCCACTCGTAGAGCGTGATGGTTTCTCCATCCGCGGGCAGCGAGCCGCTGCCGATGAGGTCCAGTGAACCATCCGGAACCATCACGTCATAGGGCCCACCCGAATCCGCGATCGGGCTGGCGAGGATGACGGTGAGTTTCACGTCATCGAACTCGGTATCTCCGCTCAGGAGACCCTTGCTGAGTAGTCGAATTTCCAGGGGGAATCCGACATGTGCGACGTGGGCCGCGTTGTAGACGTAGTTGACCGTGGCTGTGGCAAAGGTCCCGACGGTGGGGACGACTGTGTTATCGTCCTCGGCAAGCACCGTTCCATTGGCCAGGAGCTGAACCTTGTAGCCATCAAAATCGGAATTCAGCGGATCCCCGACTTGGACAGTCAGCGCGTAGGTGGCACCGACTTGCAGTTGGCCGGTGGCCCCATCGAGCATGAGCGAAAAGCCGTCACCATCGGCCTTCGAGAACATGGAGAGCACATTGAAACCCACCGGAGCCTCGCCTGCGAATTCTGCGGTCGTCGGATTGTACAGGTCACCACCACCGGCGACGACAGTCCAGTCCGCCGGGGTACCGACACCTCCATCTCCTAACACCGGATCCTCGAATCCGGCGTTCGCGATGGCTACGGGTGACTGCGCCCATGCGAGCGGGGCAGTAAAAAAGACCCCGGCCGTCAAGGCCAGGGCGATGGTGAATTTTCTTCTATTGGGCGAGTGCATGGTTTTATCCTGTTTTGGTGAATACGCTTAGGTTTACGTTAAGCGCGAACGTAGACCCTTTATCCTCCGTGCCAAGAATATTTTTCGCAGCGAGTCTTATTGAATGCGGTTGCAAACAGAATTTATATCGGATCGAGAACCAGAACTCGGCCATCGCCGAGCGGAATTTCTGCAAGCCTCCAAGCTGGGCTTTGGTCGAAGCATTCAAAGTCTTCGTCGTCGGGGAATCCATTCCTTGATGGCTTGCCGAGGTGGCTCAAGGAAATGGCTCGAGGAATGGGTAGGAAAGGGGTCATCGGAAGCTATGAACCGAGCACATGGGTTACACTCGAATGGGCAATCATGCCCTGGAAAGAAGAGTCACCTATGGAACAGAGAGAAAGATTTGCGGTCCTCACACAGAGCGATTGCTATACGCAGACGGAACTGTGCGAGCAGCCCGGAATGGCTCGTCCGACACAAAAACGGCGGCCTCCCTTTCGAGAAGCCACCGCTTGATTAAGTTTCGCTACGTAACGAGTTCCTTACGGAGTAATCACCACGTTGAGACGGGCAAAGAGCAAGCCGTTGACAGCTTCGGTTTTCGGAATCTTCACCTCAACGATGTCGGAGGGGGAGTCGGGCGTCACGTTGATGATCACGCCGTTAACCGCGTTTACGGCGGTTGTCCAACCGGTCAGGTTGCTGCCGTATTCCACTGCGATGGTAGTGTTCGGGTCATCATTGGCCGCATCGGTGCGGATGTAGGTGAACACCAGGTAGGTGCCGTCATCGGTGCTCGTCGGCGTAAGGCCAGCGTCGTCAGACGGATCGGTCGGATCTCCGCCGACAACCCACTCAACACCGGTCCGCAAGCCGCCGCCGTCGAAGTCGAGGCTCGCGGTGGAATCGGTCAGTGTGCCTAGGAACGGGCCGGCTGCCCAGTTGTCGTAGTCGTTACCGCCCACTACTACCAGTGCAGCTGGGAATGCAGCAGCGATGGTGTGCGTTCCTACGAGGTTTCCACCGGTGAACGCATAAGGATAGGTGGTGGCAGGTTCAGCCAGCGCGTATGCCGTCACATGGCCATCCCAGATGTTGCCATTTTCATGAGCGCTGGCCTCGGTCAACGGAGCATCAGCATCCACACTGTTGACGTTGGCTGAGTTGCCATTTCCTCCCATGCCATGCGAAGCAATCACGATCGACCCTGCTGTAGCAACAGAGAGATTCACCGACTTCGACTCTTGCGCCGAAATGGCAGTCCCGGCAACGCCAGGGGCTGTGCCCGAGAGCGCAAACGCCGTGATATTACCGCGACTATTGATGCTGGCAGAAACCACACCATCGCCGGCGGCAGGATTACTATCAAAATAACTAGCATCAATATCAATATACCAGATATCGTTATAAGTCTGGTCAAAGGTGGCTGAAGGAGCAGTCGGAATTGGATTACGATCAACGACCTGTGTCATAGGCTTGCCGTCGAGTGTGACACTGGTGACGTTCCCATCCATGCTGCCGGGATTGCCATTCTCACCCGTCAAAATAACGACCACCTTGTCAGCCATACTGATGTCCATATCAAAATCGACGCTCAGTGGGCTACTACCTGAATTCCCAGACTTAACCTCATCAACCGTGATCACCTCACGTGCAGGTGACAAACCAGCATCAACGGTGATGGTGGTATCGTCTGGGCTCGCAGAGCCCGCATCAAGTTCAGTTCCGTATTGGTTAGTGATCACGGCTCCCAAACTGATCTGTAGAGTGATCGTTCCGGCTCCACCAGGAGTCACGTCCACGGCGAAGATCATTGGATCACCCGTGGGGAGCACCTGGTCAATAGTTGCAGCAGGAGAACCACCTTCGAAGTCGGTAACGTCGACCGAGGCAGGATCCATCACCGTGTCGAAGCTCACGAAATACGTGAATGTCTGATCCGAGAAGACAGGTCCGCCACCCTGGTTGTCGTCGATCGCGACCAGCGTGGGAAGCGGGTCAGCGGTGACGGTGATGGTGGTGTCGTCCGGCAAGGCCGGGTCGGTATCAAGGGGGTTGCCCACGAGATCCGTAATCACGGCATTCAAAACGATTTCAAATATCAGACTGCCGGGACCAGTAGTAGTCACAGCCACCTCGAAGACCTTGGGGTCTCCGGTCGCGGTGACACTGTCGACGGTGATGGTTGCGGTTCCGCCGTTGTTTCCGAAGTCGGCGATATCCAATGTGCTGGGGTCGATGTCCTCATCAAAGGTCACCGTGTAGGTGAGTCCGTTGAATGCCACGATCGGGTCGCCTGCGATGTCGTCGACGATGGAGGCCAGGTTCGGGTCCGTCACGTCGTCAATAACCGTAATGATCGTATCGTCGGGAATGGCCATGATCGTATCCACGGTATTGCCGACAAAATCCTCAAGAACAGCATCTGCAGCGATCTGCAGCTGAATCGTCCCGCCCGTGGTCGGTATGACGGTGACTTCAAAGATGGCGGGATCCACTGTGCCATCAACACGGCTGATCGTCGCCGCTGCGGTGCCCAAGATCTCAAAGTCGGTGAGATCCACGGTGGCTGGGTTCATGCCCTCGTCGAAACTTACCGAATAGACAACGGTATCAACGCCAGCAAT
>CAXMPK010000053.1:0-24653 GCA_964195405.1 uncultured Acidimicrobiia bacterium | reverse complement strand
TAAGACCTTCTCTTCGTCGGCGTGAGCGATGACCACAATCCTGCCGTCTTCAAGGGTTTCCCTGATCCGGAGAACATCACCGGCGGGTTCGAAGTGCCGAACATCGATTACGTTGAAGGCCTCGTTGAGAAGTACCTCTTGGCCTACCTTGAGCTTTTTGACTTCAACGTTCGGCTGGGCTGAGACCCGGAGTTTGCGGCTACCCGTGAGTAAATCGATCGTGCCGTCTTGGTTGATCTGGAGCACCGTTCCGAAGTTGTTCGGAGGAGACGTGAGCTTCTCGACTTCTTCCCTAAGAACCCCGAGTTGCTGACGGGCCTCTTCGAGAAGTTGGGACAGCTTGTCGTTCTGGCCGGCCGCACGGTCGAGCCGGTCTTTGGCACGATTCAACTCCGATTCCATCTCATCGACGCGACCGGGGGCCTCACGCACTCGCCGGCGAAGATACGACACTTCCTCTTCGAGCGCGGCGACAACTTTGCGGAGTTGGTCGTCATTGTCGTATGTGCGGCGTTCGTTCACGGCTACCTCCTGGCTCAGGGTCGCCTGAGGTCAGTATACGAAGGGGTTCGGCTAGTTCTTCGGGTTACTTGAGGATCGCTGATTGTCAAACTTGAACGTCGGTCTTTCTCATGAAGATGAGGAAACCGGTGTGTCCCACCATGGTGTGATCGGGTCTTACCGACCGCCCGTCGATGTTCCAGTCGCGGAACAAGAACTCTTTCACCTCGATTTCGGCAAACGCACCCAACCCTCGTGCCTTCTCCACGGTCTTCTGCACCTGGGGAATCGTGGGTAGGTAGGCACAGATCATTCCCCCTGACGGCTGATATTCCGCAGCCGGCTCGAGGGTGTGCCATGGCTCGGGCATATCGAGAACGATCCGGTCAGGCTCAATTTCTTTCACAAACTCGGCTACGTCTCCAATCCGCAGCTCAATATTCTGAGGAATCTCGCCATACCAGCGCTCGATCGACTTGCGTGCGTGAGCCCCGTGGTCGTCACGCAGTTCCACGCTCACCACTCTTCCGGTAGACCCGACAGCCCGCGACAGCCCCAAGGTGAGAGCCCCCGAGCCTGTCCCCGCCTCGAGCACGGTCATGCCGGGAGCGATGTCGGTATAGACCAGAATCGGCCCCAGGTCTTTGGGGTAGACGACCTGAGCGGCCCGTTTCATCTTCAGGATAAAATCGGCCAGCCGAGGGCGAAGCAGAAGGAGACTGGATCCTGTCGATGACTCCACCCAAGACCCGTCCCCGGCACCGATGAGCTGATCATGGGGCACTGTCCCCTGGTGGTATTGAAAGATGCGCCCGGCCTCCAGTTTGAGAAGAAAGTGGCGCCCCTTGGAGTCGATGAGAAGGGCCGGATCGCCTTCGGCCAGCAACATCAGAAGATTGAGGCTGCGGCGACCACGACCAGACTGAGCACCATCGAGACGACGATGACCCAGATGACGACACGAGTGAACTTCTTGCTTTTCATGGTGGTTATATGGTTGGGAACTCGGAGGCAACGGTAGACAGATGGCGAGATTGACGGATAGAGCTTGGAACATGGTGTTTGGCGCGTCAAATGCCCGGGAGGCGGGCAACGCCCGGACGCTGCGGGGGCTGAGGGAAGGCGACACCAGGGAGACCTATATTGGTCTTGCCCTGACTGCCCTCGGCTATCTCCAGCGGACCAAGCCAAAGAAAGAGCTCATCTATCGCAAGACGGTGCCTGAAGGCACCGCCATCGTGATCCACCACAAAAAATCCGGGACCCCGCGCCTCGAGATCATCAAACCCAAACGGGGACGTCGCGGCTAGACCCTCTCCTTCTCTTCGTTCTGTGAAGATTTTCTGGGCCTATACCCCCAATAATCTTCACAGAATGGCTCTCTTGAAACAGATTCGAGTTCCCGGCACATTGAGAGGGTGTGGGATGAGGAGAAGGTCCGGGCGCTAGCCCGGGAGAACCATGGTCTAGTTGATCGCGCCGGTGCGATTGCGCTTGGCGCCAGCGATGACGTGATCCGACATCAAGTTGAAATACACAGGTGGGAAACCGTCCACGGTGGCATCTACTACCTGAACGTGACCCCACGGACCTGGCATACCGACATGTTGGCGGCGGTTCTGGCAGGTGGCCCAGAGGCACGGGCATCCCATCGAAGCGCAAGCCGGTTGTGGGGTCTTGACGGTGTTCGAGCCCGGATGATTGAGATCACGGTTCCATATTCGAAGCTCCCGATTCCCGAGGGGGTGATCGTCCACCGCACCCGGAGAGATCTGCCGAGGACCGCACACCATTCGGCGATTCGGTCAACAACCGTTGAGAGAACCTTGCTCGACCTGGCCGGCATTTTGCCCGGAAAGGTCCTCGAGAAGGCATACATGAGTGCCCTTCGCCTTGGGCACACCCAAACCGACGATGTGTTGAAAATGATGAGACAGGAAGCGGGAAGAGGCGTCCGCGGCACAAGACGTCTTCGTCGAGTCATTGCTACCGCCACCGAAAGCCTCACTGCCAGTGGTGCCGAAGTAGAGATGGCACAACTGATACGAGGCTGCCCAATCCCCGAACCGGTTCCTCAACTGCGAGTGTCCTTACCCGAAGGTCGCCATGCTTACCCGGACTTCGCTTGGCCAACCCGGAAGAAGATCGTCGAGGTGGATGGTTTCGAGGCTCATTCGACCCCGGAGCAACTCCGCGATGACCTGGCGCGTCAGAACTCTCTCATGAACCTCGGCTGGGAGATGCGTCGATTCACAGGCGTGAGGGTGAGCCGCGAACCCGAGATCGTGATGGATGAGATCACCAGATTCATCAACCAATGACCACTCACAGGGCCATCAAACCCCTCTCCGCGCTTCCGTATCCCTTCTGTGAAGAAAAACCCGCGCTATAGCCCCAATAATCTTCACAGAAGGGTCGGAAAAGTGTGGCTTGAAGCCGTTTGGGCCTCTAGACCCGGTAGACCTCGACAACGGTCTTGTTGCGGTTGCCACGTTTGCGACCGATCAGAAATGCTGCCCCGACGACGATGGCGACCGCGACCGCCCCGATCATGGCTTTGTCCTGTACCGACTCTTTGGTCTGATCGACCACGCCGACGATCTCCATGGCCTTGGCCTCAATGTCATCCCTCGTAATCGTCACTCTGCATTCTCCATACGATGATGCCGGCCACGCCGGCGGTTACCAGTGCTGTTATGAATCGCGACAGGACAACCCACCAGGCGCTGTCGCTCACCGTGGCCTCGAACAACTGGGTCAGCCCGTAGTAGAGGCCCCACGCCAGACAAATCATGCCGACTCCGAGGACGGCCCCGCCACCCACACCAAGTCCCGCGTGTTTGCCCAGACGCTTGGCCGGTTCGATCGTCTCCTGTCGCAGATATTCCCGCGACATGTCGATTAGCTCGGTGGTGAGCTGCGGAATCTCTTTTGGGTCGGTCATTGAACCAAGGAATCTAACAACCCCTGGACAGTGCGCCACCGGGAGTTATCGTGCCGGCCAATGAACTTCATCAGCTCGATGCGGTCATTAGGTCCGAAATACCTGGCTTTGTGGGTGGGACAAGCGGTCAGCGGATTCGGCACATATATCGCGTTCCTGACAATCCCCCTCCTAGTTCTTCACATCCACGAGGCGACGGGATCGGGTAACACCCTCGACTTTTCGATCGCCTATGCATTGGAAACCGCACCGACGCTCATCGTCGGCCTCCTCGGTGGTGTCTTGTTGGACCGATGGGCTTTGCGACCCATAATGGTTGCCACAGACCTGGTGAGAGCCTCGGCTTTCTTTTACTTGGCCGCGAGGGTGGGTGAATACGGGACAGCCACCGTCTTCGTCATGGCCTTCCTGGTGGGGTCGATGACGACGCTCTTCGACGGCGCTATGTATTCCATGATCCCGGCGCTCGTGTCGAAGGACAAGGTGGTCGACGCAAACTCGTTCATCGTTGTCAGCCAACAGATCATGTTCTCACTGGGCCCGCTTGCCGCCGGTCTCATGGCGGTGCTGTTTGCCGGCCCGGAACTCGGTCTCTTCATCAACGGTGTCACGTTTGTGCTGTCAGCTATCTCGCTGCATTGGGTGGGCAAGGTCAAACATCATCGCGATCCCAACGACGAGCGGGCCCCTTTCTTCACTGAAGCCGCCAACGGCATCCGCTACATCTGGTCCGAACCCCGTCTCCGAACCACGACCATCGCCGCAGCAGTTCCCAACTTCGTGATGGGTTTCATCGAGGCGACTTTTGTTGTGCTGGCATTCTGGGTGCTGGGAGCCAACGATGAATTCGAGATCGGAGTCCTATTGTTTGCAATGGGAGTCGGTGGTGTTTTGGGAGCCCTGATCGCGCCTCGGATCACGCGAACCCTCGGTTTGGGACGCACCCTGATACTCGGTATGGGATTGGCCGGATTCTGCATGTTCTTAGTGATGTTCACCACATACGGTGTGGTGGCGCTGATCCTCCAGGCAGCCTGGATGATGGGAGTTTCGGTCATCAACATTCCCCTGGCCACTATTCGTCAGCACTATGCGGCAGAGTCGATGTTGGGACGTGTGATTACGGCTAGTCGGGCCCTCGGCTGGGCGACCCTTCCTTTGGGCGCCCTCGTGGGAGGCTGGCTTGGAGCCACCAGAGAAACTTACCCGTGGGTAGCGAGGGCGTTTCCGGTGGTGTTGATGGGGACGGCCTTTTGGCTATATACGACCGTGATCTGGAGTGACACGTTTGGGCCAGGCTTCGAGGACGGCGAACCCAAGTCTGCAGGAGATATCGAGATCGCCAATTCCTGACACGGCATCCCGAGTAGACCACACCACCCGCCAATGGTCGCTGGCGCGAGTACGGTCGGTGAGATGCGTGGATTCGGAATAGATGCATCGGTCCCGGTGGAGGTGGCCGCTGAGATCGCATCGCGGGTTGAGAGCGCGGGTTATAACTCGTTCTGGGTGAATGGGAGCCCTCACCAAGGGGCACTGGACATCCTCGATGTCGCTGCCCAACTAACCGGCCTCGATCTGGGCGTGGGGGTGTTTCCACTACCCAAGATCTCAGCAGACGAACTCGTGGCTGAGGTGACCAGACGTCGCTTGCCGCAGGACCGGCTCTGGCTGGGGATCGGATCGGGCCGCAGACCCGGTGCTCTCGCTGAGGTCCGCAGCGCGGTTCAAACCATCAGGGCTCAGCTAGATGTGACGGTGACTACGGGTGCAGTCGGGCCAAAGATGACTGCTTTGGCAGGTGAGGTCTCTGATGCCGTGATTTTCACCTGGTCGATCGCAGCAGAGGTGGAGCAGAACCGGATCATTCTCGACCAAGCAGCCGAGGCCATCCATCGGAAGGTTCCAACAGTTGTCTCTTTCATCCGTTGTGGACTACTCCCCCAAGCGGCCAAGGCGGTGGCGGAGAGAGCCAATGTCTATAGCGCAATCCCCCACTATCAGGCGGTCTTTGATCGATACGGGCTGAAAGCGAGCGACACCGTTGTCACCGGCGGCTCACGAGAGGAATTGGCACCGGGCATTGCAGGCGAGGAGCAGTCTCTCGACATCTCGATTATTCGGGCAATCCCGGCTGACGACACCCTGGAGTCTCTGTCTGAGTTGGTGATGGCCTGCGCGCCATGAATGCGTTCGCCTTTCACTATTCCTCACAACATGTGACTTCAATTAGATCTGTGTCACTCGATTCAACGGATAAGGCGTACTTCCTTGATTGGGATCGGAGTCGATCGATCGGGATCCGGATGCATCTTTACCTCACCTTGACCTCCGACCTCAAGACGTCTGGTAATGAATTGGGCATCGGTTTGGAACTGACCAGCCTGACCGGTCAAATTGAAGGGGCTGGCGAATGGGGTGAAAAAGGTGCCCGTAAGCTGGTTACCCGCCTGCCCACCGATCTGATGTTCGTCCGGTGACTCCGACCAGAGGGCAAGGTCCTCGAAGTTGCTAGTCGGCAGTAGTGGTGCCGTCCAGGTGAGACCACCAGAACCTCCGACGAGGTCAATTACCCCATATTGGAGGAACACCATGGTTTGGTTCAGGAAGATTTGCGTTTGGGCACCCTTTTTGAGATCACTATTGCTCAGAACAGTTCCGCGTACGAAGACAACGTGATCACTCGATGGTGCGGGGTTCACTCGAAGTATCCCAAAAGACCGGATATCGATATCTCCGTCGAAGACCACGTTCCCGGCGCTGAAGACCACTGTCTTCGTATTGGAGATGACTAGTCCGCCGGGACAATCCACCCACCAGTCTCCGGCTACCGCGATTGACGCCGGACCCCAGGTGGTGTCGTCAACGGTGCACGGATATCGCGGCGTGCCATCGGGGTTGATCGACCAACGCTGGAATGCTCCCATTGGGGACACGCCGGCCGGGGCCCCATAGGCCACAACAAGGTTGTCGATGTGAGGAGCAGCGGCTTCGAGACAGGGCCTGATCGGAATCCCACCCAAACCCGGATCGTTGAGATCGAGCGGATAATCGGGGTAATTCAGTTTGCAGTTGTAACGATGATCAATTGCCGCTCGGGTAATTCGCTGCGAAGTGAATGACGGCGTCGGATAGAGACGGAACCATGTCTGTGGCATCAGTAACTCGGCCGGATCAGTGATATCTGCCGGGTCAACTGGACTTGTCAGATCGCCAGGGTCGTAACCACGGGCAGGATTGGAACCGAACGCTCCTGACAATGCATAAGAAAGGATCACCGAGGGTATCCCCGACGGTGTCGGAATAGCCCTGATCCAGCCGTTCTGGTTGCCTTTGGAGTCAATGGTCCAATTGGAAGCTCCGATACAGGCGTTGGGGTTACCGGTCTTTGACCCGTCGGAGTCGACGACGATGAACCCTGGGGTGTCCATAAACCAACTGACCGTCACTTTCCCCTGTCCGCTTGTGTAAAGGGCATCACAAGAGATCGGCTCGAGGACCAGCAGCGGCACGATCTCGCCGCCACCGGGACCGGCAGCATTGCGGGCCACCGCGCTGACATTGGTCGAATTTGAGTTGGAGCCGAGGATAGGAGCAAGCCAATGGTTTCGAGTTCGTTCGATGCTGACACCGAGACGCTGACACGAAACACCGTCAAAGAGGGGGTTGATTGCCTGACTTCCCATCAATGGGTTGCCATCGGGCACAGGATATGTGATCTCGAATGAATAGGGCCCTGCCGACGCCGGCACCGTGACTGGCAACGCGGCCATGCAATTTCCCGCAAGAAGGGCGCAATTGGGCGCTGTGACCGAGGCCCCCTCGTCCTCGATATTGAGCAGCAGATAATCCCACGCCACCTCACAGGCTTCTTGTCCGTCGGCTCCGGAAAATGGATTTATCTCGGCGACGCCGGCGGTGACAGCAGCATCGGCAGCGAGTCTGTCCGCCCGGATATCTTCTCTGAGTGCGCCCAGGTCTACCGCCAGAGCTGCCATCCCGATCAGCAACATCATCGACACCGCTATGAGAACAATTGCCGCTCCATCGTCAGCTCTGAACCTATGGAACAGACGACGCGTCATCAGAATCCTCCGGCCGCTTCAAAACGATTGACACCCTCAGCATCGATAGTCAGAGTTGACGAAAACACAAGTGCGTTGAAGTCGGCCTCCCGTGCTACTGCTACCTGGACACGCCTCTCCGAGTTGGGGCGGCCATCGGCGAAGCATGTAGCCGGGCTGTAGGAGATAACTCCTGCATTGTCGATGCGATTAGAGGTTTGATCTGTTCCCACAACTCCATCAGGGTGCACATAGGCAACGCAAACAAGGTGTCCGGGAACACCTGGACCAAGGGAACCCGTTGAGTCGTTGACAACTCCAATAGCCACGGCGTCGAGCCAAGCGTTCATCGACCCGAAGTTCGTCACCGGAAGCGTGGCGGCGTGTCTGCCACCTTCCCGGGCTGCGTGAGTGAGGGCGAGTTGGTTATTGAAGGCGATTCCGGCGCTGACCATTCCCAGAATCAGCATCATGACGAGCGGAAGCGCGACGGCCAGCTCAACGAGAACTGCCCCTCGATCGAAGAACTTCAGACGCGTTGGCTTATCCGCCGCAGTGGCCTCCCTTGCCGCTGTTGAACCTTACCCCACGGAGAGTGGTTGGGAAAGAGCGATCTCGTCGCCTACTGACTATATAGCCACACCAGACGGACGCATAAACTCCGTAACGAAGGATCGAAAGCCTGCGGCCGTGACCCGAGCCGAACCGGAATTAGCAGTTCAACGGGCGAACACCGCCCACTCGAATCCGGCCAGCCCGACTTCGCACCCGGCTGTTAATGGGTGCAGCTAAGTCTGCGGGATCCATCAACGGGGACGAGCGTCATTAGGGGATGAGCGGGAGCGTGAACTCAAAGATGCTCTCGCCGGCTTCGTGTCGGTAGGTGAGGTCGCCGCCCATGAGGCGGGCGAGCTGCCGGGAGATCGCTAACCCCAACCCTAGGGAATCGACAAGTTCGGGAGCGTCGTGGGCGCGTTGGTAGGGCTCGAAGATTCGCTCATGGTCCATTTTTGGTATTGCGGCTCCATCGTCACAGACCAGCACTTTGGCATGGATGTCGTCGCTGAGCAGCTCGATGCGGATGGTGTCGCCACCGTATCGGAGAGCGTTGGAGATGAGGTTACGAATGATTTGACGGACCCGGTCAGGATCGCCAAGAGCTCGCACTGAGTGTTCGACCACCTCGATGTCGGCAACTTGTTTCCGTTCGAAGGACTCCATCACCTGAGCAGTTTGAGCGCGCAGGTTGACTGGAACCTTCGTAACCCTCAACTCGCCCATGTCGGCTTTAGCCGCAACCAGAAGGTCACTGATTATGTTGGTGAGGTCCGAGCCTTGCGCAACCACCATTTCGAGAAGCTCAGCGCGTTCTCCTTCCGAAATCGTGTTTGCGGATTCGTGAAGGATCTGAACGAAGCCCACCACCGCAGTAAGGGGGGTCCTCAGCTCGTGACTGACGCTTGCCAGGAAGGCGTCTTTGGCTCGGTTCAATTGTTCTAACCGGTCCCGATCGGCTTCACGTTCCCAGAAGGCTCCGATCATCTTCGCTGTGGTAGTCAGCAGAGAAATGTCGCTGTCACTCCAGTTGCGCACCTCAGTCTGATCTGAAAAGCCAATGAGGCCTGCCCACTCTCCGTCTACGAAAATCGGGACTTCGAGTTCCGTCTTCACCGGATAGGGGTCCGCGGCGTATTGGTCGTACTCAAGACCTTTGAGGTCGGCTGGGATTATCACGATTGGTTTACCGTTTTCCAGGCTCTGGCGCGTGGTGGGCATCTGTTCCCAAGGAACAAGGTCCCAATATTCGTTGTCCAACTCGTGACTGAGGGAAGCTTGATCCTCGGCCTCAGCGACAAATTGTGAGCAGAAACCCAAATCTGGGTCGACGACGTTGCGCTCAAGGAACACATAGGTCGCTTCCGTTGCGACGAATAGCGCTCCAAGCGCACGCTGAATCCGATCCTCCCCCGAACTAGCAAGCAGAGACCGAGCGCACTCGGCTAATGCCGTTTCGTACCGAGCGCTCTGCTCAAGCTGCTCGACGAAACGTCTGTGCTCGACGGCAGTACCGAGGACGTTGGCGACTGCTCGCAGGAAGTCACCATCGTCGACACTGAAACGACGGTGGCTCGTGCTGTGCACACTGAGGACTCCAAACGGGAGTTCCCTTCCTTGGATAACCACACTCATTCCCGAAACCACGCCGTGAGCGAGCAGGTGCGCGGAGTTCGCAAACCGGGTCTCGTTTTTCAGGTCTTCAACAAATACCGGTTCGCTTGACAGGAGTGTGAAACCAGCTTGGGAGTTGCCGTCGCCTGGAACGGTCGTATCTCCTAGTTGGACGGCGTCTTGCCATCCACTGCCAGCGACCAATACCAGAGACTCGCCGACGGCGGGCAGACTAAGGACCTCGGCATACTCGGCTTCCAGAACCTCGCGCAAAAGGCCGACCGCCAATCGCAAAAGTGAATCAACGTCACGGCCGAGCAGGGCGCGTTGTCCCAACTCAGCTATGGCCCCTTTCTGTGAAAGGCGCTCAGCGACGGCCACAGTCACTAGCGAGGGATCGTTGATAGGTGATTTCCTCTCAGTCGTGCCTATGTCGCCTGCCTACGCGGAAGACAAGGCCATCTAAATGTCGGCCTGCCGAGACAAATTCTTGAGAATGGCCCGCAAGGACCCAGCGTGCCACGTACAACCTGGACCCAGAAACGGGCGGATCGTCGATTCCCAACGAGTCTAGAAAATCACGCAAACCGTCCGCCCATCCAACGTTGTGCTCACAATGACCTATCCCCCCACCCACTACCTGACGGACCGTCGGACGTAACAAGAGCTTGCCCACAAACCGCCGGCACCACGACTCAAGAATCAACATGTGTGGTCAAACTCGGCTTGATCTCGCAGCCGTCATGTACGCGACTGGAGTCGGGCCAGTGTGGATAGGGTGAGGTGATGGCCGCTCACGAATTCGCTTAGATGTCCGCGATCTGGCCGACCGACTTTCAGACGCTGCTCGATTCGCCGTCGCCCGCCGTGCTCACTACATACCGTCAGGACAGCACTGCCTCTGTGTCGCCGGTGTGGTTTCGTTTCCAAGATCGTAGGTTCGAGGTCGTCATTGCTGAAGGGGATGTGAAGTTGTCGCATCTGCGGGGACGCCAAGATTGTTCGTTGATTGTTTTTGAGACGGTCGCACCGTTTCGTGGGGTAAGGGTCGAACGCTCTCCGAATCTTATGCCCGACCTAGATAACCGGGTCCGTTCCGCCATAGCTGGTCGCTATCTGGGTGCAGAGAAAGGTCGAAGATTCGTCGAGCAACGGGAGACACCCGGTGTCGTATTGCAATTTGACGCAACAGAGGCACATCCCTGGGACCTTTCGAGCATCCTGCCAGACATTTGACCGGTGGCAAGGCGCAGCCCTAACAACCATGGGCCGTCGCTGATGCGGTGACCTAGCCGCAACATAAGCGCCGCTATGTGCGCTCCTGTGCTTGAAACAGTTTCACCGTCTCGGTGACAATCGCTATCACCACACCGAAGATCGCCACGCCGATCAGAGCACGGGCCAGCATATCCCAAGTGAATTCAAAAGCCGAAATGTCGACAGGAAAGTCATGTCCTGAAAAATCAAACGGATAGATCTGCCAGGTACGGCTTCCACGGCCCCCAACCCCCTCGCCCTACTAGCCCCCCGGCAGCCACCCACCGCAACTCCCAAGCCGAAAATGACCGACAGGTACAGCAGAAGAGCGCGCTATGTGCGGGTGATTAGGTGGTTACTTCGCTCAATCGTCAGACCTCTCATCACGCTTTCGGGAGTTTCGATTATGTTGCTCGGCCCGTTCGCGTTCGGCTTTCTCGGCTGCCTCCTTACGCCTCGTTCGTAGCGATCGTGATCTTCCTTGCGCTCCCGCTCGTAACGCTCCGCTCTCTCCCTGATCAGTCTCCATAGTGATCCTTTGCTTGGAACATCGAGATGGGTTGGCTGGCAAAGAGCCTTGTTAGCGAGCCGTACATCAACTCGATCTCGAGATCACATCATCTAGTCATTTGACCGTTTGCGACTGCTCGTTTGAGTATCGGGAGCCCGGTATTCGGTGCACTGGCATCTCGGCACCGAGCATCCGACCTCACCACGATGCTCTTGATGAGGGTGTCCGCATCCACCGCATCGAGCTTTGAGGTTTTCTACACCACTGGGTTTCGAAGTCAACGGGACCGTTCTTTGGCGACGTTCACAGTGAGTTCCCGGCCATCCACGCTGTGCCCATTAAGAGCACTGATCGCCTCTTCGGCACCCTCAGCCGTTGCCATTTCTACAAACCCGAATCCGCGTGATCTGCCACTGTCACGGTCTGTGATCACCTGCGCCTTGTTGATTTCGCCGTGTGGGGCGAATAGCGACTCCAAATCAGAGCTGGTGGTGTTGAACGTGAGATTTCCCACGTAAAGGTTGTTGGACATAAGTGCTCCTTCCGAAGCTTCGAACCGCCAAGGACTCACGCCGCGCCTGGCCGGGCTGGGGGCTGATCCACTCCGGCAACCAACGAGTACCTGCATGTCCTGCGGTCGCTCCGCTGGGCGGAAGCAGAAACGGAGCGGGCGTCGTACGCATTCAACGTACGCTCGTCCACTGTAGCCACGACCCGATTCGACCCAACATGCCCGCACATAACCGGAGGCATTATGTGCGGTTCGCGACGTCGCTCCGAGGTCTCAGCGGGGTGCCCTCAAGGTCGGAGTTGGCAACCGTGCAGTCTGACCTATCACAGCCGCCGGGACTATTCGCCGGCTCAGCGGACCCGGGGCAACACGTCCTCACCAAGGAGTTGGATGAGGTCCATCCACTGGTCGAACTGCGTTCTCAGGTCGAACACCAAGTAGTCGACGCCGGCTTCCTGGAAGGCCGCCACTTCAGCGACGACGTCGTCGGCCGAACCGGCGATCAGTGAGCCCTGAAGGTCGTCGGCCGTCTCAAAGCCGCCCGATGCCGGTTTCACCCACCACTTGCCGTAGTCGTTGGCCCACTTGAGCAGGCCCTCCAGGTTGACACTCTCGATGGCCTCCTCACGCGATGATCCGATCCGGGTAGGTGCCACCACTCCGATACGGGGCATCGCCAGACTGGCGGCGGCAGAGCGTTCGGCCATCCTTTGGCGTCGGAGTCGGATCGTGTCGAGGGTGATACGCCCCGGGAGCCAGCCCAGGCCCAGATCGACGGCGATCCGTGCCGAGGCCGGCGTGCCGCTGCACCACCAGATGGAAAGCTTGGAGGGCACCGGGACCACGGAGACGTCCGAGAACTCGAAAATGTCGCTGTGGTGAGACGTCACGCCATCGTCGACGAACGACCGGAGGATCTGAATGGTCTCCTTGAGCATCTCGACCCTGGGGACGTCGCCGAGGCCGACCGCTTCAAACTCCCTGTCGAAGCGCCCGGTACCGAGGCCGAGGAGCAAGCGATCACCTGACATGGCGGTGATCGTCCCCAACGAGCGAGCCATGTTGATCGGGTGCCGATACGGGATCAGTGCCGCGGTGCCGATCGTGATGCGCTCGGTCACGGCCGCCACCATTGCCATCGTGGTAAGCAAGTCGTAGAAGGTCGTGTCCTCGTTCTCGATTCCCGAGTGCGGCTCGTAGACAACGTGATCGCGCGTGAACACCGAGTCGAATCCGACGGACTCGGCCAATCGGGCGCCATCGAGTACTGCACTGCGACTGGCGTATTCGCCAAAGTGGGGAAGGAGAATTCCGAATTTCACGGTGCGATCTTGCCGAGCTACCAGAAACACACTCGGCCGAGGCGCCGGGTTGAATGCTGCTTACGATGAATCGATGAAAGGGCCGAAACGCCGGGAAACGAGGAGGGATTTGAGCGCGCAAGGCACGATAATGGATCGGTTACTCACCCTGCTACCGACTTCGACTGAGGTTCCTCGAGGGTCGCACGAGATCCATCCTGGAGACCCCCGCATCCTCGCCGCTATCGACGGAACGGTGTTGCCGATGATCGAGGCCCTCGAGCCCGATCACATCGTGAGACACTCCGACGGGGATCTGGTTGCTCGATTCGGCCCACGATGGTTTGCTGATCCAGACCTACATCGTCTCTCAACACGGCAACGAGATGGACGACACGCTAGCCGGTCAACTGGTGAACGGGGAAAAATTCGGTGTCCACGGCCAGGTCGCAGTCGGGCAGGGGGCCAGTCAGAACAAAGGGCCGATGGCTGCCGCCTTCGATGCGGTGGCGAAGCTGCCAGCCGTTTTGGAGCGGCCGGTGATCCTGGCCGTCAACACCGAAGGAATGAGCAGCCACGGTGGATCTCGTAGGATCATCGACGACCTGGGTGTCCGAGCGGCACGTGCCGTTCTGGCGTTCGGCACCGATCTGAACGTCTCCATCGGCAACCGTGGAAGGGTCGACGTCCACATCGAGGTTCCCGGCGTTTCGTCGCATTCGAGCCAGCCGACGCTCGGGGTGAACCCACTTCCCCGTACCGCCGAGGTTCTCACCGCCCTGGCGACGGCGCCGCTTCCCGAACCACACCCCGACCTCGGCCCGGCCACGGTGACGCCTTATCAGCTGCGCTTCGAGCCGGTGGCGCCTCACACGATCCCTCAACACGGGTTGTTGCTCGTCGACCGCCGCCTCCTCCCGGGTGAGGACCCTGAGGACGCCGTAGGCTCCGTTCGATCCCACCTCGCTTCAGCGCTCGACTTCGAGGTATTGGTCTCGCAAGGGGCAGTGATGCTCCCCGCCGAGGTTTCGGCCGATGATCAGGTGGTCACCTCGTTGCTCGATGAGTTGGAGTCACTTGAAGTTAGGTCGACCGTCGTGCACTCCGGGAATACGTTCGACGCCGGCTATGGATGCTCGCGCGGGATCCCCACAGTGATGTTTGGACCAGGGCGACGTACGTTCGGGGCTGCGATGACAGACACCGAATGGGTGTCGGCCGATGACTGCCTACTCGCCTCCCGGGCTCTGAGGGGTCTGATATCGCGATTCTGCGGTTGACGCCGCTTGGTCCGATGGTCGTTCAGCGACCAGCCGCACTTGACCACTTCGACACCGGGATCCTTCAAGACCCACCCACCCTTGGGCAGAGGGAATAGTGCATCATTCCGACGAGTTTCTTGGTGTCCACCAAAAAAAGGACGTGCTGTGTCTGAATGGAATGCCAAAGTCATCGAGGAGTTCAGGGCAAACGATGGGAAGGTCGGCGGCTGGTTCGGGGACAAGTCAATGCTGATCCTGCACACCACCGGCGCTCGATCAGGCCTAGAACGCCTGAGTCCGCTCGTTTACCGGGAAGAGGGAGACCGCGCCTTCATCTTTGCGTCAAAGGGCGGCAGTCATACCAACCCCGACTGGTATCACAACCTCACGGCGAATCCGACCGTCACCGTTGAAATCGGCGCAGACACGTCATCGGCAAAGGCCGTAGAAATTGTCGGCGACGAACGCGACGCCATTTACGCGAGACAGGCCGCCGCCATAGACAACTTCGCCACCTACCAAGCTGGAACCGACCGGACCATCCCAGTCATCGAACTCATCCTCACATAGCTCAGGTCCGACAAAGTCCCCAATAACCGGTGCGATTTTCGGTGGTCATTGCAACGTTCCCCCTGAAGTCGCCCCGTTATGTGCGGATGTGAACGTTGTTTGTGGGGACAGCTAGGGGTCAATAACGCTGAGAGTCTCAGTCTCTTTGAGTGCTGAGAGACGTGCTGGCGCTGATGTAGACCGGCATCTTGTCGGTTGACCGTTCAGTGTCGTTATCGTCGTTCGGCGTGGCAGATCTTCCGACCGGTACGGTCAGTTTCCTCTTCACGGACATCGAAGGCAGCACCAAGCTCCTCGAGGAACTCGGTGAGGTCTACGTTGACTTGCTGGAAGAACATCATCTCGTTCTTCAGAACGCGATCGAGGAAGCGGGAGGGATACGGGTCAGCATTGAAGGGGACGGGGCCTTTGGTGTCTTCTCGAGTGCGAATGACGTAATAGAGGCAGCTGTCTCGGCGCAAGTTGCGTTAGAGAGCAAAACGTGGCCTTCTCACGTCTCGGTTCGCGTCCGAATGGGCATCCATACCGGTGAAGGGGTTGTCGGCCCTGACGGGTATGTGGGTCTGGCGGTACATCGCGCCGCTCGAATTTCGGCAATAGCAAACGGAGGCCAGGTGTTGATCTCTGAACCGACCCGATCGCTGGTCGATTCTGGACTCCCTGAGAATCTGAGATTGCAGGATTTGGGGCGCCATCGTCTTAAAGGTCTGAGCAACGCGGAGCATCTATTTCAACTGCTGATCAGCGGACTACCCAGCGAGTTCCCGGCGCTGAGGTCAGATGACGATGTCAGAACCAACCTGCCTGTGCAGCTGACGAGCTTTGTCGGACGAGAGAGGATTCTGGCCGAATTGACTGCCTTACTGGAGACAAATCGCCTGGTGACGTTGACCGGCGTGGGGGGCACAGGAAAAACCCGGCTCGCATACCAGTTGGCGGGGAACATCAAAGAACAGTTCTCGGATGGAGTCTGGGTGGCAGAATTGGCACAGATCACCAACCCGGAGTTGGTCGCCAACCAACTAGCAGCCGAAATGGGAGTTCGGCCCCAACCAGGCGAGGCCATCTTGCAGACGCTTGCATCGGTGGTTCGGTATCAGGAAGTTCTGGTGATCCTCGATAACTGTGAACACCTGCTTGACCCGTCAGCGCTTCTCGCCGCAGAACTCCTCCAAGCGGGTTCTGAGGTGAAAGTCTTGGCAACCAGCCGTGAAGCTCTGGGAATGGCAGGCGAGGTGAGCTACCCAGTGGCATCCCTCGGCGTCCCGCGAGGAGCAACCAAAGACACCGCTCATGTGCTGACTTACGATGGGATCGAGTTATTCGCCGAGAGGGCGGCATTAGTCCGTCCCGGCTTCTTGGTGGACGAGAGCAACGTCGATGCAGTGGCTCGGATTTGTCGTCGACTCGACGGACTGCCGCTTGCCATTGAGTTGGCGGCCGCCAAGATTCGGTCACTTTCTCCGGATGACATCGCCGAACATCTCGACGACCGGTTCCGGTTGCTGACTGGCGGAAGTCGTACAGCGTTGCCAAGACAACAGACTTTGGAAGCGACGGTTGCGTGGAGCTACGACCACCTAGCCGTCACGGAGAAGATGCTCTTCAGGCGACTGTCGGTTTTCAGTGGTGGATTTACGTTGGAAACGGTGGCAATGATCTGTGCAGAAGACGGGCTTGACGCTGAAGATACGGACGGGTTGGTATTGGATCTGGTGGACAAGTCGATGGTCGTTATGGAGGGCCATGAAACAGGGACTCGTTATCGACTACTTGAAACGTTGAGACAATACGGCCGAGAGCAGCTAGTCGGGCATGGAGACCCTGAACTGCTTCGTCGCAACCATGCTGAAGGGTTTGCGAATCATGCCGAGGTGTTGAATTCAGCGCTACGAGGTCCAGGACAAGACACCGCCATTCATGTTCTCGACGCCGAATACGACAATATGCGGAGCGCCCTTACATGGGCCCAGGGTGCGGGCGAGTCCGCTCTTGTTCTCCGCCTCGTCGCCGCACTGGGCGCCTACTGGGAGCATCTCGGAAACTGGGTTGAAGGTAGGTCCTGGATGACAGCCGAGTTGCTCGAGAACGAGGATCTATCACTCGCCCTCCGCATCAGAGCAGCACTAGCCGTAATGCAGATGGTCATATCTGATGACAAAGAGGAAGGAGCCATGCTGGCGTCCCAGGTCTTAGATCTGGCTTTGCAGCTAGACGACAAACAACTTCTGGCAGAGGCTATGGCTTTTCACGGGTACGCAATCAGCTGGCTCGGCGAAGACGATGAATCGATAGCTGCCCTCGAAAAGGCCATCGAACTGTCCCGAACGGACGCCGACTCGTGGGCTCTGGCAAACGCCCTTTCGATGTTCGGGAACGTAGCCTTCCGACGACAACCCAAACGTGCGATGGAAACCGAAAAAGAGGGTCTCGCACTTTTCCGAGAACTTGGAGACATGTTCAAGACAGCCGACTCTCTCTACCACCTTGGATTCATGGCCTCCGAAAGCAACCCTGCCGATGCGCTGGCATGGCTCGAACAGAGCCTCACCATCTCTCGTCAACTCGATTCGCCATCAGGAGAGGGTCACGCCCTCCTGCAACTAGGCATGGTGAAACGAGCCGCCAGCCAAGCGGACGCCCATCAAGTACTCACCAACGCTTTGGATGTCCTCACAGAAATTGGGGATCATCACTGCGCAGCCAACACCGAAAGAGAACTAGGTCTCGTCGAACTCGACGACTTCCCCGAAGTCGCCAAAGAACGCCTAGAAAGAGCCGTGTCGATGGCTGCCGATGTTCAGGACCGGGCCAACATGGTCCGGTCTATGGAAGCCATCAGCAAGCTCCTCGTTCGGAACGACGACTTAGGCCGGGCTGTCACTCTGTATGGAGCCTCTTCACAGTTGCTGGGAAATTCAAGACAGGCGCATGCCTCCCTGCGGCTTGCAGACCGCGAGCCCGAATACAGCCTCGCTAAAGACCGCTTGGACGAGACGACTTATCGGAAGGCGTGGGATGTTGGTGTCGCAATGTCCGCCATTGAAGCGGTCGAATACGCCTTGAGCTGAGGAAGAGCCTCACCTAGATAAACGCCACCAGCCCGCCGATAGCCGCTGCATTATGTGCGGTTCGCGATATCGGGTCGAGGTGTCCCGAAGGTGCCTTCAGGGTGCCCCGCCAAGAATGTCACGGAGACCGGTCTTCCGGTGCTCCGAGCATTGCCTCACTAGGCCCTCGGCCTCGTAGTCAGTCGTTCACGAGGCCAGCGTCGCGTAGTTCCCCCAGGGCTTATTGGGGTTCGACTCTCGTTGGCCCGCCGGACTGCCCGTCACGGTGCGATGTTCAGTCGGCTTCGATTCCGAGTTCGGCAAGGATTCGAGACCGATCGCGGGTGTAGCGGTCTTCGCTTATCGCACCGGCCTCACGTTCGGCGCTGAGCCGGGCGAACTCCTCGAAAAGGGCAGCCTCGCTGGTAGCCGATAGGTGGGCGGTGTCGTCCGCTCGGGCTTCACGTTTGGTCTGCTTGGCCTGTTTCTTTACTGCACGAGCTTGTTCCCTCGCTCGCTTCGCGACCGCTTCGCCTCGGCTTTTAGCCATGCCGGCCAACAGACTGGGCTCTTGGGAACGCCAAGACCGGAGAAGACAGCATCATCTCTGGCCTAGCGGCCGGCTAGCGCGGTGGAGTCGAATGGGTCAGGAACGCTCTTTGGCGATGTTGACTTTGAGGCTGCGGCCTTCAAAGTCAGATCCGTTGAGCGAACTGATCGCATTCTGGGCGCTCTCGGCCGATCCCATTTCGACGAAACCGAAGCCGCGGGAGCGGCCGGTATCGCGATCGGAAATCACCTGAGCCTTGGTGACTGGACCGTGCTCGGCGAACAAGCGCTCAAGGTCGGACGAATCGGTAGAAAACGCGAGATTCCCCACATAGATGTTTGTGGACATTGCATGCTCCTTTGAGCTGAACCGTCTACTTGTTGGCACCTGACAGGCCGAGTAGCTCAGATTCCGGTCAGATCGACCGAAAAACGGGAGCACCCCGCTGCGACACCGACGGAACGACAGAAGCAGAGAAAGGCGAAGCACGTGAACCGTGCAATAAGCACACCCTAACCAACTGCCCCCACTAACCACACCAGCTCGCTGTGGGAAAACGATCTACATTCGAACCACGAGGCGAAGTGTCCTTCAAAGCAAATTCCTTCATATGGAGGGTCCAAGGTTGATGACTGCGACTACTACGAGACAGCGATCGGTCCTTCGATACCTGTGACAGCCCACACGTCGCTAATGAAGTCGAGTCGGTAGGTCAGCCAAGTTCCACATACGCCACCACACCACATTGAGACGGGAACAAGACCGGACTCATTGTCGATGATAGGTTCGCCAACGCCGAGGATCGCAGCTCCTTCGATCGTCGGCACCAAGTCATCGGTCCGATAGTCAGCAGGGTCGGCGATCCAACGCACGGCGCCGAATGGTGACAGGGCGTCTTCGATCGCTCCACGCTCGGAGTCGGTAAGCGGTCGAGTTGTTTCATCGGTTGATGCAGTCGGGGCGCCAGCTGATGGGTCAATCCGCTCCTGGATCAAGTATTCAATAAACGGTGAGGGGCCACTGCCGAATGTGTGATCCACGGTGACGAGTTCCACCAGCGCCGCAGCCATCATTTCCGGTGTCGGGCTAGAAGCCGAATCGTCGATGACTGCTCCGTCTCCACAGGCGACGACAAGAACCATTAGCGCCAAGCATGCAATCGCTACCCTCATGCCTTTCAGACGAACAAATACCCCCTTACGGTTCCCATCTCGGATCTCCCTCCTCGCCTGATTCCCGATCCCATGTGGCACATAAGTCGCCGTTATGTGCGGTCTAAAGCTCGGGATAGTTTTATTGCCTCGGTGACGACGGCGATGGCCGTCCCCAGGATTGCCAAGCCTATGAGGAGGCGAGCCACCAGATCCCAGGTGAGGTCGAAGGTCGAGATGTCGATTGGGAAGTCGTATGCCGAGAAGTCGAAGGGATAGACCTGAAGGGTCCGCACCAAGACCACTATTGCGATCAGGTTCACCATGATCTGAGTAGCCGCTTTGAATGGGGGTTCGTCGTAAGCCAATGTCGCCGATCTGGTGGTGGCCTGGTCTATCACGACGGGCGGAGACGTTTCCGCGACCCCAGCAGTCGATGGGCAGTCTGTGTACTTCCCGGACTGGGACGGAAACCTCTACAAAGCCAATCGCGACACGGGTGAGGTCATATGGTCTCGGTCGGTTGGAGTCGACTACGTCGGTACCGAAGGCGTCTTTGCGCGAACTACGCCTGCCATTTATGAGGGTGCGTTGATCTTTGGTGACCAGGGAGGCAGAGTCGGGGCTGGTGCCCGGGTGATGTCGGTTGATGCCGACACCGGGAACCTTCTGTGGAGCACGAGTGTCGGCAACCACCCGTTTGCGATCGTCACCCAGTCGGCGACCGTGTTCGACGATGTGGTGTATGTCGGTGTGGCTTCGTTCGAGGAAGCCTTCGCGGCGTTCATTCCGGACTACGAGTGCTGTTCGTTCCGAGGGTCCATGATGGCCCTCGACGCCAATACCGGCACCATCCTCTGGGAGACCAGCATGGTGCCGACGACGGGTGCCTCACCTGATTACAGCGGTAATGCGATCTGGGGTAGTAGCCCGGTAGTTGACACCAAACGAGGTGCGGTGTACATCGCAACCGGGAACAACTACTCGGTACCGGACTCGGTTCTTGCCTGTCTCTCGGCAGCAGGTGATGACGAGGCCGCTCAGGCCGCGTGTCTCGATGACGGGAACCTCTTCGACGCTGTGGTTGCCCTTGATATGGACACAGGTGAGATCTTGTGGTCGACCGTTGTGATCCCGTTTGACGTCTGGACGGTCTCATGTCTGTTCTTGGAGCCAGGCGTCGGTAACTGCCCGGATCCGGCGGGACCTGACTTCGACTTCGGGCAGGCACCGATCCTGTACGACGTACAAGATCACGGCAAGAAGACCGGTCTGCTCGGCGTCGGCCAGAAGAGTGGTCAGTTCTGGGCCCTGAATGCTGAAACCGGGGAAATCGTCTGGTCTACTCAGGTAGGCCCCGGCGGTGTACTGGGTGGGATCATGTGGGGTTCGGCTTACGACGGCGACCGGCTCTACACCGCTGTGTCCAATGTTACAGGCGACCCCTGGGACATCATCGGCGGTGAAACCGTCAACAGCGGTGGTTGGGCCGCTCTCGACCCTGCCTCTGGTGAGATCTTGTGGCAGACACCCGACCCTGCCGGGGCGGCTGGGTACGGCGCGGTGACTGTCGCCAACGGCGTCGTATACGTCTGTTCGCTCGGTGTTGAGGGCAACATGTACGGCATCGACGCCGCAACCGGCAACGTCCTCTGGAGTTTCGCGGCCGGTGGATCCTGCGCTTCGGGCGCGGCCGTCGTCAACGGATCGGTCTACTGGGGTACTGGGTACGACTCCTTCGGAGAACCGAACAACCAGTTCTACAGCTTCACGCTGCCCTAGGCCAGAGTGAGAACGTGACCGAGGACCCCGGATACTTAACCGGGGTCCTCCCAACTGTCGATGACCGTCCCGTCACAAGCACCAGACACCACCGGCCTGGGTCTAAGACTTGGTCTTCGAGGAGTTCGGCGAAGCCCAACTTCGAGGTCTCTGTGTGGGGTTCCCCGCCTGGGTGAAAAAACGGGGAAACAGTCCCCTTTCTAAACTCAATCATCGTGAGCCTGCAATCTGTCACGATGCGATCGGTCCATCGCACCAGGACCCAGGGCGGTGTACCCGCCGTCAACCGCAATGTCTTCACCAGTGATGAACGAGGCCCAATCCGAAGCGAGGAACACCACCACTCTGGCCACTTCTTCGGGGTCGGCGATTCGGCCAAGGATGTGAAGTTCCCCTCCCACCTCGTCAGCCAGCGCTCGGTCTCCACCGGACATGTTGGCCACCGGATTGCTCCAAACCCAAGCGGGTGACACCGAGTTGACCCGAATACCGCGATCCGCAAGCTGGACGGCCTCGCCGCGAGTGACACCCAGGATCGCCGCTTTGGAGGCGGCATAGACAAACGTGAAGTGGGTGGCTCGTTTGCCCGATGTCGACGCGAAGTTGATGATGGAGCCGCCACCGCGTCTCTCCATGTGAGGTGCAACCTTGGCTGTGAGGATGGCTCCGGAAACAAGATTGACATCAAGCGCCGCGAGCCAGTTGGCACGACTGGTTTCCAGGCCGTCGTCGAGGTAGGTGGCCGCTGCGTTGACAAGAATGTCGATTCCACCAAACGAATCGACGCAGAGCTGGACGAGGTCCTCGAGTTGAGGATCTTCGGTCACGTCTGTAGCTGAGAACACGACTCGACCGCCGTATTCATCTGCCCGGCGCTGCCCCTCCTCACGATTGATGTCGGCTGATACAACTTTGGCGCCTGCTCTAACCAGTTCCGCAACCACCGTGTCGCCGATGAGAGTTGCCCCACCAGTCACGATCGCTGCCTTTCCATCCAGGTCGAAACTCATGCGGGAATTCTCCGATTGTTCACACGGCTCAATATCGATCATGCAAGATACAGGCTCGGCGCCCAGAACGACTTTGGCGGGTTCGAAACCGATCCGGGTAAGAAGCGAGACCAAGCCGGACCCCACCCCGCGATGACCGTCCCAAGACGGAACCCGCGGAAAAGCTGATCATCTACATCCGCAGGGTGAGTCTCGGTATCGGAGTCCAACACCTACAGGGTGTAACGAGCACCGCATAGGTCGGATTCGACATTTTGGGGGCAGCGTGGGCGTCGAGATTCGAGAAACGAACTCGTCTTCGACCGGAACTCCGCCAAACGATTACTAGACCTGTTGTGTTCTGACTTGGACGACAACAGCCGCACATAGGTGTTTCTCCTGAGGAGGGGGCACGGGGTCTTGGCCGGAGTCACGCCTGTTCCCAAGATGACCATCGTGAGCGACCCCCTGAGCAGGGGCCCTATATCGACCGCCCGCTATCACCTTTCAGCATTGCCGAGCAGTCGGTGTGAGCACACTCGATTCTGAGGTCGGCTCTTACCGATTCCCATTGACTGTGGCCAGCACACGGCATGGACCGCCGGAGCCATCCTCCCATGGGATTGGCCCGACGAAGCCGAGAGCGCCCCTGGCCGGGATCCTATCGAGGTTGGCAAGGTTCTCGATTCCGTAACGTCCGCTTCCGAGAAAGCTCACATGCACCGCAAAGTCAGCCGAGTTCCCGGGATCCAAGCTCATGGTGTCAACTCCGATGCCAACGATGTCTCGCTTGGCGTTGAGCCAGTCGGTCGCCTCGCCGGAGAACCCGGGGAAGTTGAGATCGGGGAAGCCTGTTCCACCGCGGAAGCCATCTGCGTTGTCTGTCCGAGAGGACCGGCAAATCCCGTTTGAGCAAGGGCGTCTGATGACCTCACTACTTCCCAACGCACGATTTGTTCCTCTGGAAGGCCGCAACCACTTGATGCTCGAAGACGAGCCTGCCTGGACGCGGTTCGTTGCGGAAGTCCAAGGATTCCTTCGAGAGTTGGACGACTAGCCGGGGAGCTGTCGCCAAACCTCCATCCATAATCGGTGACATCTGCCGTCAGATCATCCGCCATAACCGGCTGGAAGTGATGATTGTGGCTGGTGTGGTGTCCACCGGTCGGGCGATGTTCGCCAGTTGAACTGCTAATTCCAGTTCGGTCGGGTCACGGCCGCCGTCCCGGTGGTTTTGTCACCCCACTGGCCTCACGAGAAGGGGCGGCGATGGGAATCGTCGTGTTGCTGGTGGTGTCGACACTCACGCTGACACCAATGTGGCAGCAGCCATCGACGACAACGGCGGGTTGTTGGGTGTCGAATCGGTTCTCGCCCACGCTTCTGGTTTCGAGGATCTTCTCGGCCGGTTGGTCGGCTTCGGTGAGGTGGAACGGGTTGGTGTGGAGGACACTGGGTCGTCGGGTGTCGGCCTTGCCCGTTTCCTCAATGACCAAGAGGTCACCGTGGTGGAGGAGGATCGTCCTAACCGTTAAACCCATCGCGGGGAGGGCAAATCGGATCCCACTGATGCTGTTTCGGCCCCTCGATCCGCCTTATCCCATGTGGCGACCACAACACCGAAGAGTCGGAACGGTCGGGTTGAACAGATGAGGGCGTTGTTGTTGGCACCGAGGTCGGCGTGTAAAGGGTACGGTCTGGCGGCCGTGACACCGATCGACGAACTTCTTGCCCAGGTCCGGGCGTGTCGGGTCTGTGCGGAGGACCTCCCCTACGGCCCGCGCCCGATCGTGCAAGCGGGGAGCTCGGCGCGCGTCGTAGTCATCGGCCAGGCGCCGGGCCGACGCGTGCATCGATCAGGCGTCCCGTGGGACGACCCGAGCGGCGAGACGCTCCGCAGCTGGCTCGGGGTCACGAGCGAACAGTTCTACGACCGCAGCGTTGTCGCGCTCGTTCCGATGGGGTTCTGCTATCCGGGGTCTAGCGCGTCAGGCGACAAGCCGCCGCGCCCAGAGTGTGCCCCGCTGTGGCACGATCGGCT
>CAXMPK010000052.1:0-1795 GCA_964195405.1 uncultured Acidimicrobiia bacterium | reverse complement strand
ACACCTCGGTGATCTCCGCCTCCGTGAATCTCCGCGACACCGCACACCTCCTAGCGAGAAACCCCAACTCTCGCCGATGGTGTTGCGTTCACGCCTAGAGCCGACAGCCGATATGCGCTAGCTGGATGGCGACGACGGGTCGGTATCCCATCGGTCATGGCCGACACCGCTGATCGAGTGTCGGATCAGGTCGGCACCCAGGCCGTACTCGGGGTCCAGGTCAAGGGCGTCCACTAGTTGCATCGCCACTGTCGAAGAGACACTCAAGCTTGTCGCCGAAACCCCGATCGGGGACCTTGTCAACTTACAAGGGCTTTTCCGTGGTCAGGGGCAGAATTGAACTGCCGACTTCTGGTTTTTCAGACCAAATCAAGCGCAAAACAGACCCCAACCGGCACAACGGTTTCAATCCGTTACTGGCCTTTTCCCTTTACTTGACTCGACTGTCGGCGTCATGTTGGTCTGAGTTCGTCTGAGCTGGTCGTAAAACGGGTGTGCCATCTTTGTGCCATGTTGCGTCAGATTTGTGTCAGGTCTCCAGATACCTGACGCGCGGGGGCAGCTTGAGGTCCACATCCACCCTTGTGTCGAATATCTCGGCGTCTGGTGTCGCCGACCAATGGACCTCGACCATGAGGCTCCTAAGGGCGCGGTCGGTCCTGGCCTGTCGCATTATCCGGAGACGGAGATGATGTTTTCGCTGCGTGACAAGACGCGGGCCAGGATTGCGGCGGGTCCGATCGCTGCAGTCCCCTGCCGTGTCGTCCGCTCCCTCGAGATCAGCAGTGGTAGACCACCCTGCCGAGTCGCCGAGTTCATTCGCTCCTGTTGAGACGATGGACCCTGACGAGTTCACAGCAATAGTCAAAGCAGTTTTGGCGACGCTGGAGCCGCCGCCGCTGAACGACACCGAGATGGCGGCGTTCGTCACGGAGGCGGCAAGGAGGGTGGCGGCTGTCTACCCGCGGCCGCGTCGTCGTCGCTTATTCGGGGTCCGGGCGGTCGCTGCCGCCTACGGGGTAGAACCGGCATGGGTTCACGCCATGTATCGAAGCGGGCAGCTGCGGCACGCCACCGAGGTCGGTTAGCAGCGATCGCGCTTTCATCAGTTTTGGGGATATCGTTGGAGGGGGCTCAGCCGATTACGTGGTTGACCGTTCACCGACCGAAAGGGGTGAAACCAAGCGACGATCTGGGAGGTGACGTGGAGCGAGGAAGCATCAAAATTAAGGGTGGGTAGACGCTTTTCTAGGTAGTCGCCCCCGATGACCTCTCCGTCTCTCTTCCTTACGCTGAGCAGTGACGCCGGGCAGCGGAAGGGAGGTGCATATATGTCGCTGTTCATGGATGTCCACACCATCGAGGGCGGAGTTTCCGCTGAGGATGTTGCTGCGGCTCACAAGGCTGACCTCGAAACCCAGGAAAAGTACCAGGTGAGTTATCTCAGGTACTGGGTGGACGAGGAGGCGGGAAAGATCTTCTGTCTTGTCGAAGCCGACAACGCCGAAGACGCCAACACTGTCCACCGGGAGGTCCACGGGTTGGTGGCCGATGAGATCTACTCGGTCAGCGAACATTGGTGACATTGGAGATTGAGAACCCTGAATATCAACCAAATCAAACGGCCAGAGGAGGCCCAAACATGTTACGCAAGTTAGCGATTATTGGATCAATCGCAGCCCTATTCGTCCTGACAGCAGCTCCGGCTTTCGGCATAAGCGTCAACACGGGGCCAGGCCATGGAGATGGCACACAAACGGCAAAGACCGTCCTCGACGTTGGCCCCCTTGGACAA
>CAXMPK010000051.1:0-2589 GCA_964195405.1 uncultured Acidimicrobiia bacterium | reverse complement strand
GGGATCATCGAAGTGCTCGATGGCCTCACGGCCGACGACCACGGCAAGTTCCTCACTTGGGACGGCCGCGTGCTTCCTTGGTGATCGGTGCTGTCCGGTCCTATGCCTCGGAGTCAACCCAGCTGGATCTGACGTGATTCTTCCGGACCTCTCGCGCCCAACACCACCTACTTTTTCTTACGTTTGGAGCGGCCGTAGCATCTGACGAATATCCTCATGCACATGGCTGAGCTTCCTGACGGAGTAGTGACGTTTCTCTTCACCGATGTGGAGGGGAGCACTCGCATGTGGGAGGCGTCTCCCGATTTGATGATGCATGCGCTCGACCAGCATGACCAGGTCATCGACGAGGCCGTCGCACGCCACAGCGGTCATTCCGTCAAACCACGAGGTGAAGGCGACAGCAGATTTGTGGTTTTCCAAACAGCTAGCGATGCGGTAGCAGCGACCGCAGAGATGCAGCGCGACCTGGCTACAACCGAGTGGGTGACCCCTACTCAGCTACGTGTGCGTGCTTCGTTGCACTCCGGTACAGCCGACCTGCAACTGGGTGACTACTACGGGTCGGTCGTCAACAGGGCCGCACGCCTCCGTGCCATCGCCCACGGGGGTCAAACCCTCATTTCTGGCGCCACCTACGAATTGGCGCGTGATCACCTGCCGGAAGGTGTGACGGTCCGGGACATGGGAGCTCACGGCCTGAAGGATCTGACCCGTCCCGAACACGTCTTCCAGCTCGACGTAGACGGCCTCGAAAGAGATTTCCCTGCGCTGAAGTCTCTCGACGCCGTTGCCAACAATCTGCCCCAGCAGCTCACAGAGTTTGTGGGACGTGAGGAAGAGCTCGCCGAGTCGAAGCGATTGTTGGGCAGCACAAGACTGCTCACGATCCTGGCTCCCGGCGGTGCCGGCAAGACCCGACTGGCGATTCAGGTTGCCGCCGACCTGACCGGCGAATACCCCGACGGTGTGTTCTTCGTCGGCTTGAGCGACATCGATTCCAGCAACGACATCGTCCAGGCGGTTGTCGAATCTCTTGGGTTGGGGCTGTCGTCCGACGACGACCTGATGAGCCAGCTTCTCAAGTATCTCGCCAACAAGCGCCAGCTTCTTGTGTTCGACCATTTCGAGCATCTCACCGAAGGGGCTCCGACGATCTCCGAAATTCTCAAGGCTGCACCGGGGATAGCTGTGGTAGCGACCTCACGCGCCAAGCTGAACCTGACGGGAGAGACGGTTCTGACTCTTGGGGGCCTGGACACAGGCTGGAGCACGCCGGAGACAGCCCTGGCGACAAGCGGCGTGAATCTGTTTGTCGATGCAGCCAGGAGAGCCAAACCCGATTTCGTCCTCGAAGAAGAGGATCTCGAACCGCTGTCCGAGATCCTCCGACTAACCGGCGGCATGCCACTTGGCATTCTCCTGGCTGCGGCATGGGTCGACATGTTGCCAGCAGCTGAGATCGCCTCGGAGATCGCAAAGAACCTCGATTTTCTCGAGACTGAGATGCTCGACGTTCCTGATCAGCAACGAAGTGTCAGAGCCGTCTTCGACTACTCGTGGAACCTTCTCGGTCCCGAAGAGAGAGAGATCTTTTCTTCGCTGTCGGTCTTTCGCGGAGGCTTCACCCGGGTAGCGGCAGAAGCTGTAGCCGGGGCTTCGCTGCGGAACTTGGCGACGCTGGCGAACAAATCTCTGCTGATGGCCAATGCAGACACCGGGCGGTATCGCGTCCACGAACTCCTCCGTCAATACGCAGAGGACGAGATGCGAAAAGACGTGGCACGGAACGTGACATTCCTACAAGCCCATGCCGAGTTCTACGGCGAGCTCGCCGAAGAGGCCTTCGCACTGTTGTACAAGAGCGACGAGCCGCTCCTGATGTCGACCATCGAGCAGGATCTTGACAACATAAGGATGGCGTGGCGTCACTACTTGGCCACAGGCAACGCGGCCGGGTCACGCAAGATGCTTGGCGGACTCTGGTTCGTCTACGAGGTGCGTGGGTGGTATCCCGCTGCCGTCCTGCTGTTTGGTGAGGTCTTGGAAGCCTTCGAGGATGATTCCAATGACGAGTCGACTCGGGCGACGCGTGCATTGGCGGCAGCTCTTCAAGGTTTCTTCCTTGGGCTGCAAGGAAATCCTGAATTAGGTTACGCCGCGGCATCGAAGGCCGCCGAAACCCTGCGCCAGGGTTCTGATCCCGAGGCGTTGTGGCTGGCATTGCAGTCGGCTGCGATGTGCCTTCTGTATTTGCGGAGGTGGGAGGAGCACAACGCAGTCATGGACGAGGGGATTGCCTTGGGCGATCAGAAGCTCGCCTCCCCGTTCTGGGCTGCTGGTCTAAAGAGCCGACGAGCGTTCGTCGCCTTGGTTATGGGCGAACTCGCCACTGCGAAGAGACTTCTCGTCGAGGGTCTCGAGGTCTGCCAAAGTCTCGATGAGCACTACTACATGTCGTGGATGCTGGGACACCAGGCCAGAATCGCTGCCCGCGAGGGTCGGCTCGACGACGCGATTGAGCTGTTCAGCAGGTCAGTGGATCGAGCTCAAGGCATCGGGTACCTGCGCGGTGTTCAGGTTTCGTCG
>CAXMPK010000050.1:0-1520 GCA_964195405.1 uncultured Acidimicrobiia bacterium | reverse complement strand
CACTGTGCGTCAGTCCGCTCAACCGTGGCCGCGAAATCGTAAAAGCCCTCGACGGCCGTTTGGCAGTCTCCGTTCAAGGTGACTGTGTATTCGCCGCCACCAAGGTCCTCGAAACCGAGAATGCCGCAACTGCTTGCCAGGTGCTCCGGTAGCAGGACTGGTTCGGGAGCCGCTGTGGCTGGAGGTTCCTCCTCAGGCGGCTCAGGAGGGGGAACGTCGTCGACACGGATTGGGTCGATCTCAAAGTCTTTCGGGTATGGGAGTGCCCCACCTTCGGTCATGTCGATTTGGGCGGAATCCTGATCGGATGACTGTGAGTCAGAGCCAAGACGAACGACTTCTCCGTCGGCGTCGCGTTCGCCGGTCGGATCTGGGAAGACCGACACCCAGACGGCAACGATCACGAAGGTCACGAGCACTACACCGGCAGCAGAGAATACGATTGGCCTCGCAGTCCACCGCTTCTTGAGTTCAAACACCGGTTGCCGGATACGTCCGAGGAGACCTGGAATTCTGGGCATCGCTAATCCCTTTCCGGCGGCTCCATCTCCGAGCCTGGGTTCGTGCGAGAGTACCACCAAGGCAGGACGGTACGAGATCGACCGTTCCCTTGGGGTTGCACAAGTTGTGGGGGGGGTGTGCCCTGTTGTGATAACCCTTTGAGGACCGCAAGCGGGTCATAAGGCAGAACCCCCTCGGTGGCGAGGGGGAACCCGTCCGAGGGGGCCTGCCGTTCGATGGATGCTCGCCTGTTGAGATCACGGTATGCCACGTCACGCCAAGCTTGCAGGAAGAAGTCGCGGAGTTGGTTTCAGGGCTCTTGTTCGGCGGTGGGTAGAAGAATGGTAGAAGTCGCGTCTGGCCTCACATCGAGTGGAGGCCAAACATCGTGGAGACACCCATTGAACAAAGGCGTCTCGAAGTGGGCCGGGTGGGAATCGAACCCACAACCTTCGGGTTAAAAGCCCGCTGCTCTGCCGGGTTGAGCTACCGGCCCCGGCGCAAAGGTAGTCCGAACATCGCCTGACCCGACAAGTCCGCGAGTCTTCTGGTCTCTCGCTCAGCCAGCGGTCTTGTGAATGTGGCCAACGGCGATCACCAACCACATCGGCCTGGAGGCGAGATCAATTGAGCAAGGCACCATCGGCGGTACGCTGCCGAGGTCCCATCCAGGAGTTCCTCGAATGCGTTCTGCTTCTCGCGCCCTCATAGTCCTCGTCGTCTTGACCCTCGTTGCTGCAGCATGCAGCGACGATGACGCGACAACGACGGCCGCTACGTCTGCCACCGACGACACGACTGTCCTGACTGCGGCGCCACCTACGTCGACCGCAACGGCCACCTCCGGGGGTTCGGTCGAAGACGATCCTTCAAGCGACGTAGGTGACCTCCTGGCACGCTTCGAGATGACCCCGCTGCGCACGACCTATCTCCTGGGCATGGGAGAGGACCAGACCGAGATCATCCTGGCGCAGGACCCAGCCGCTGACCCGCCGATCGAGTCGATCGTGATCGTCGAA
>CAXMPK010000049.1:0-12823 GCA_964195405.1 uncultured Acidimicrobiia bacterium | reverse complement strand
CACAGGACCGTTCCGGCTCTTCGGAGTCACCGTCGCTGTCCCGGATAAGACGGCTCGAGCCGCCGAAACAGCATCAGTGGGATCCGACTTCCCCTGTTTGCGGCGGGTCTGACGGTTCGGCCGGTCAACCTCAACCACCGTCACGTCATGATCGGTAAGGAACCGGGACAATCCGACACCCCACGATCCGGTGCCCTCAACACCCACCCGGACCAGTTCGCCGAATCCGACCAGCCAGACCAACAGGTCCTCATATCCGGCCTCTGACGCCGGGAACGATTCAACCCCTAACAATCCGCCGTTGTGATCCACTGCTGCTGCCACATAGGTATCAGCGTGAGTGTCGACACCACCAGTGACTTCTACGATCCTCATCGTCCGCCCCTTTCCGTTGCTTACAGGCGAAGGGGTGGCAAACCACCGGGACGGCGGCAGTGACCCAACCGAACTGGCGTTAACAGTTCAACCGGCGAACACCGCCCCACCGGTGGAAACCACCAGACCCATTCTCCCCCAGCCGGTTATGGGCGGATGTTCGCTGTTTTTCTGCCCGCAGAGAGTGGTCGGGTTGGTGTAGGTTCGCAGTCGAGTCGAAAGGGGTGTTTGGACGCGTTGAACGGGGCCGGGGGTTCCGGCCGGTGTGTAGGTTTGGGGATGGCCTGGGGTGGCTGTGCTGAAGAGCCGGTGTTCAGGATGTGAGGCCGGCCACGCATGCTACTTAGACGTTCCTGAGTGTCCCCCGGGCTCTAACCCTGCTGGTCTGTGACGAGCTGCTGGTAGACGGTGTTGGAGACCCGCCGTTTCAGTGCTCGGAGGGCTTCTTTTCTGGTTTTGCCTTCAGCCTGTTTCCGGTTGTAGTAGATGCGGCCTGGGGTGTCGTGGCGGATCTGGGTGACGGCGGCCATGTGGATGGCGTGGTTCAGTTTCCGGTTTCCTCTCATTGACAGCCGGTGTCGTTTCTTTCCTCCTGAGGAGACTTCGATGGGGGCGGTGCCGTTGTAGGCGGCGTAATGGTCAGCGGATGCGAACCGGCCGATGTTGCTGGTGTATCCGATCAGAAGCACAGCGACGACCGGGCCGGCACCGTAGACGTTGGTGACTGTGGTTCTCGAAGTGGCTACCGCCTTTGAGATCAACACCTTGTTGGCTTTGATCTCTCGGTCCAGTCTCCGGATGTCAACCAGATGGGTCTTGGCCATGGTCCGACGCTGCTCACCGACAAGGTCGAGGTTTCGCATCCCTCGGAGCATCCGAGCTGTGTTGGTCGCTGACAGCCGCCGGGTGATTCCACCCGGTCGGAGTTGGAGAATCACCGAATGGAGCCGACAGGCTGTCTGGGTTCGTAGCGAGGTGAGTTCGAGGTGACGTTTCGCCAACATTCGCAGTACCTGGGTGTGGTCCTCGGGCCGCACCACTGCCAGACCGGGTTGACGGAGGGCGGCTATTGCCACCGACCGGGCGTCGTTGGGGTCGTTCTTATCTGATCTCCCCGACCCCAACAGCCTGACTCGAGAGGCCAACACCGGGGGCACGTCCACCACCTGTTCGCCTCTAGCGATGAGCTGTTGGGACAACAGATATCCGAGCCCACCGGCAGCCTCCACCGCCCAAACCCGCCCATCACCATCGAGGTTTCGAGCCCAGTCGAGGAGCGTCTTGGTCTGAGAGCGGTCAGCCGGGATGGTCAACTCTCCCAACACTGTTTCGGTTTCGTTGATCGCAACCGCAGTATGAGTTGCCTTATGCGGATCGATACCAATCGTCGTGACCATGTCAACCTCCTTGGTTAAGTCACAGAGATGGCCACGGTGGGCACTCCTGATCACAACAACTGGTTGCCCGGCGTTCGCCTCTTACGAGCCACACCACGACCCAAGGGTTCGACAGGCCAGCAGTTCGTCACAAAGACCACCCCACAGGGTGGCCAGGCACATTGAGAGCCAAACCCGTCGAACCCTCAAAGCTACGGAACCCAACGTCCCGCAGCCCCCACATCATCAATCAGGCACATATGTGCGGCGCCAAGTCTGGTCGGAGAGTGTCGGATAGCCTTTCGTGATGTCTGACTTCCATCTAGCCCAGTACAACATCGGACGTATTCGAAAGCCGTTGGACCATCCGGATGTGTCCGAGTTCATAGCTGCGCTAGGTCCGATTAACACCCTTGCTGAGGGTTCGCCAGGATTCGTGTGGCGTCTCACAGACAATGACGGCCAATCTTCGAGCTATGTGGAGGTAGAGGGGATCGACGACCCGTTACTCATTGTCAACTATTCGATCTGGAACGACCTTGACTCGCTGAAGCATTTCATTCACAAGAGCGGGCATATTGCCTACCTAAAGAGAAGATTGGAGTGGTTCGAGCGCAGCGAACAAGCCACCAGCGTCGCCTGGTGGATCCCTGCAGGAACAATTCCCAACGTCAGCGACGCTCACCGGCGTCTGCTCTACCTTCGAGAGCACGGTCCGACCAGCACCGGCTGGCCTCTCACCAAGCCGTGGCCTACACCGGGGCCTTGACGAGAGGGTCAGCGCCTCATCTCAACTGAACGGCAGCTGTATCTCAGGAGAGCCGCACATAACCGGCGCTTATGTGCGGCTAATCACGCCCTCAGGAACCGCACATAATGCCTGCGATGTCAGGTGGTCATTGCATCGTTTCGGCGAGCTTTTGTGATGGTGTCTTCCATCCGAGGGTTTGTCTAGGCCGTCCGTTGAGGGAGTGTGCTGCCTTGTCGAGGTCGGCTTGGGTGAGCTTGGACATGTCGGTTCCTTTGGGGAAGTATTGGCGTAGTAGTCCGTTGGTGTTTTCGTTGGATCCTCGCTGCCATGGGCTTTTGGGCTCACAGAAGTAGACCTGGCCTCCGGTGTCGATACTGAACTGGGCGTGATGGGCCATTTCTTTGCCCTGATCCCATGTGAGCGACTTCGACAGATGTTGGGGTAACTGCTGGACAGTCTGGGTGAGTGCGTCACGTACGGCTTCGGCGGTGTGACCGTCAGACAGTCCGAACAGCATCACATAACGGGACCAGCGTTCCACCAGAGTGCCGATAGCAGTTTGACGTTTCCCCATGATCAGGTCGCCTTCCCAATGACCAGGAACAGCACGATCCTCCACCTCGGCGGGCCGTTCGCTGGGAATGCCCCTGGCGTTTGATGTCGTTCAGCCAACGTGTCGTTACTAGGTCTGGCACTCCCACCAGATGATCGGAGTGGTGGTGAGTAACGAAGAGAGCCGTGAGCTTCGTTAAGTCCTGGTCGAGGGTGGACAGGCGGGCCACCGTGTTGCGCCCTGCATCGAACTGAAGAGCAACGTCACCGCGCCGTATGAGAACTCCCGGCCCGGCCCGATCAGGTGTCTGAATCGGCGTGCCAGTCCCCGTGATCGAAACCGTTGTCGTCATTGTCGAAGGAGCATAAAGCGGCACTCATCTCCATCGAGGGGCACATACGGCACTCATGTACGCCTGTCCCAGGGCATGACATCCGCCGAGGCCGCGAAATCAATACGTGCTGCGACCTGATCTGTTTCGTCACAGGTGGCTACTTTGAGGGATCGGTTTCCACGGAGAGTGAAGCGCGGGAGTGATGCAGAAGTCATCTGACACACGGTCGGCGAAGCGACGCCGGTGGGTCATGCTGCCGGTGTTCGTTCTAGTCCTGGCGGCATGCGGGAACGCAGAGTCGGCAACATCATCATCTTCTTCCGGTACCACCGGCGTCACCCCGCTACCTACCACCGCACCGTTACCGCCACCGACGGCAGGATCGACGGCCGCTGCCACCGAAGCCCCCGTCACAACCACCGCCGGTGACACTGGCATGACCACCACCACCGGCGCATTGGGGAAGACGACGTCAACGACCTCCCTTCCCGGCCCTGGCGTAATCCAGGATCCCACAGGGTTCAGCATGAGCTATCCCGATGGCTGGCATGAGGCGGGGGAGACTCTTGCTACCCAGTATTCCGAGGGCGCCCAATGCGTCTCTGCCCTCATCGTCGACGACGATCCATCGTCCGATCCCGCTCAGGCGGGGTACCTCCTCCAGTCGCTGGTTCAGATCTGCGCCAAACCCGTCGGCGGCCAATCTCTCGACGAGTTCATGGTCGCTCTTTATGGGGCTGATAAGGGAGGCTTTGTCAACAGTGAGCTGGGCGGTCTTCCCGCCTACCGCTTCGACGAAGAACCCCAGGTGTTGATGTTTGTGCAGAGCGACTCCTACCGCTTCCAGGTCGTTGGTTCGGTGGCAGCCGAACCCGATCTCGAAGCGCAGCGTCTCGAAGAGGTGCAGCAGATTCTCGACAGCGTGGATTTCTCATGACAGAGGGGTAGTAGCGACTCAACTCACGGAAAATCGGCGACGGATGGGTATGGCGCCGTCAGATCAAGAAGAAAGAAAAAGGATATGCAGACAGAGAAGAACATGGGTCGCCGCCGGCGACGATGGACAACGCTCGTATCGGTTCTGAGCCTCATTGCCGCCCAGGCGGTGACCGCGGTCACGGCCGGCGCAGGCGCCGACGTCCAGGTCAACAACACGGCAAACGACGTTGGTGACGCAACGACACAGAGTGAGACGACGCTCGCCTTTGGCAACGGCGTGTTGTGCGCCGGGTTCAACGACTTCGGTCCGCCCAATGGTCTGTCCGGCCTCGCCCGGTCCACCGACATGGGTGCCAACTGGACCGACCAGGGAGGTCTCAACGAGCGTGGTGACCCGGTGATCGTGCACCACCAGGCGTCGGATACGTTTTACTACGCCAGCCTGGGCAACTCCCAAATCCGGGTGGCTTCGTCGACCGACGGCTGTCAGAATTTCGGGGCTGCGGTGAGCGCAACCGCTTTCTTTGCCAGGACAACACTTGCCGACAAACCGTGGATCGCTGTTGATAACACCGGTGGTGGAACCGACGGAAACCTATACGTCTGCTGGACTCGGTTCATCGACACCTCCAACCCTGCGAATGGGAACACCAACACAAGTGAGTTGCGGGTTGTCCGCTCCACCGACGGGGGAGCAAATTGGGTGAACGAGATGGTCATTGCTGCCCAAGGCACGGCAGCTTTCGGCTGCAGCATTGGAGTGGCCTCCGACGGCTCGGTATCGGTGGTTTGGGCGGATCGGTCGACGAACGACATCTTGTTCCTTCGTTCCACGGATGCCGGCCAGAACTACGGTTCATTGGCCACGGTCAACTCCGCGGGCTTGCGGGCGTCTGGTACCGACAACGTCATCAACTGTGGCGGGACGAACCGGCCTTCGCTCAACGGCAACATTCGCATGCTGCACCAGGCGTGGTTGGCGGTCGACAACACAGGCGGACCCAACGACGGCAACCTCTACGTGGTGTTTGCCACCGACCCGGTGGGATTAACCGACCAGAGTGACGTGTTCTTCAGCAGATCGACGAACAACGGCGCCAACTGGAGCGCAATGGTCCAGATGGGAGCCGGCGGGGGCGCCACCGACCAGTTTGAGCCGCACCTCGCGGTGGCCGACAACGGAGATGTCGGAGTGGCTTGGTATGACCGGCGCAACGACGTCGCCAACAACTTCAACATCGACGTCTACACCGCCTTCTCGAGCAACGGTGGTGCCGGGTTCGGGGCCCTCACGCAGGTGACCGACGTGAGCTTCGGCGTGCCCCAACTCAACCCCTACTTCACCGGGGGAACAGCCACCTGTTACATGGGTGAGTACCTGGCGATAGCAGGGCAAGGCGGCGGCTTCTACTACGTGTGGGGCGATAACCGCAACATAGTGACGACCGCGGCCTGGCCCGCCCCGAATGGGCGTCCAGATCCGGACGTGTTCTTCGACGTCTTCCCGGGTCCCTCCAACCTCGCTCCCGTGGTGTCGGTGGATCCCGCCGCAGGCAACGAAGGCTCGGCTATAGGGCTGTCCGGCACGGTGACCGATGCGGACGGGGATTTTCTGTTCTTCTCGTGGGCGGTGGTCCCGCTGGCCGGGGTGGATGCAGGAGCGACGTGTTCGTTCACCAACGACACGACGTTGACCCCTACCGTCACCTGTTCGGACGACGGTACCTACACCGTCACGCTGACCGCTGCCGGTGATCCATCCGGGCTGCCGGTGTCATCGTCGAACACGTTGACAGTTGCCAACGTTGCACCAAGCGTGACCGCCACCACGGCGGACGCCACCATCGATGAAGGCGACAGCTACACGATGGCGGCCGCTTTCTCCGATCCAGGCTGGAACGACACCTACACCGGCTCCATCGACTGGGACTTCCCCGGCGAGTCGCCCGAGGCATTCGCTCCCATCGTCACGAATCCTGGTCCACCGGAGGATCAGGGCACGATTGGCGGCACCCGCCAATATGGTGACAACGGCGTCTTCACTATTACGGCACGAGTCGACGACGACAACGGCGCGTTCGGCTCAGACTCGGTAACGGTCACGGTGAACAACGTGGCCCCCACCGCCGATATCGACGAGACGGGGACGATCCTCATCAACGGGGTACCCACGTTCCTCACCAGCGCCGGTGATCCGCTCGACCTGTCGGCGAATTCGACCGATCCGGGCAGCGACGACCTGACGCTCACCTGGGACTGGGATGACGGCCCACCCGCACCGGATGTCACGGTGTTGAACCTGGCCGACCCGCCAGGAACCGACCCCCTGCCGAGCCCGGACGTCGACCCACGTGACGTCACCGACGACCAGACGCATACGTTCGACGATGCATGCCGCTACGACATCGTCTTCACTTCGACGGACGACGACGGTGGTGGAGCGACTGACGCTGTAGTGGTGATCATCGTCGGCAACGAGGGCGAGATCCGATCGGCCGGATACTGGCTCCACCAGTACCGAGGTAACGGCACGCTCGCCTTCACCGACGAAGAACTGGAGTGCCAGCTCGCCATCATCGACTTCGTCAGCACGATCTTCAGTGAGGTTCGGGCGGCGGCGACGATTGATGAGGCCCTGGATGTGCTGTTTGTCAACGGCAGATCCGACATGGAAGAGTTGCTGGATCGTCAGCTCCTCGCGGCGCTGTTGAACTTCGTCAACGGTTCGATCGGCTGGGACCAGTTGATTGACACCGACGGCGACACGTTCGGCGACACGGCCTTCTCGGACGTGATCGCTACCGTCGAGTCGGTGCGCGCCAACCCGGCCTCGACCGACGCGGAGCTGGAGGCCCAAAAGGATCTGCTTGAACAAATCAACCTCGGACTTGCCTGAAAGGGGCGAGATGAAGGGAGGGGGTCCCGGCTACAACCGGGGCCCCACCCAAACTGGTTTTTCATTCGTTTCCACACCCTTCAACCCGGACGAGGTCAACCGGCATTATGTGCGGCTACCGACCACCCCAAGAATTATTGGTCGTTATTGGTCGGCGACCCCCAGAGATCGTTTCCGGAGGGCCAGGCATTGACTGGTGAATCAGCAGACAACTCTGTAACAGTCAGGTTTCGTAACACATTTAGGGGTCGAGGCGTCATCTAGCGGTTGACGTTATTGGGTGCCGGCGGTAACTGGCAGTCAGGGGGTCAGGGGTTCAAATCCCCTCAGCTCCACCAACGAACCCGCTGCGTCGAAGCTAATTTTCCTCGTTGTGGTAACCGTGGGCCAACCGACTTTCTTGGTGTTTTCTTGGTCGAACGCGGTATGTCAAGAAGGCCACGATTGCAGCTGGAACGATCAAGTTGAGTAAGACTTGACGACTAGGTCCATTCGTATGACGGGCGATCCTCGCAGGTCCTCAGACATCGTTGGGGCCAAAGACGCACAACTGTGGGTTGACTCGCTTCAGCTGAAGCCTACGTCGCGCCGACTGATGACATCAGAAGCGATGACATCAGGACTGGTCAACCAATAGGGCGACATCATCATCACCGAGCAGATGGTCTTTGTCGACGAAAGCGTCCGTGATCGCGTCGTCGTCCAGCTCGCGTGCATCATCGGGTAGACCCGCCGCGGAGGTGGTTTCATGTTCGGGCAGCGTGAGTTCGAAATTGGTGCGACCGGCGCGGCGCTGATAGGTGAGATCTCCGTCCATGATTCGAGCCAGATGGCGAGCAACGTAGAGTCCTAGTCCCACAGCCTGGGTCACACCCGCCCGATCGTGAGCCCTATAGAACGGTTCGAAGATGTTCACTCGATCCGCGTCCTCAATTCCGGACCCGTTATCGCTGACCGCCACTGTTGCTTTGTTGTTCTCGCTGCTTATGAGAATCTCGATATGGTCGCCTCCGTATCGAAGTGCGTTGTTGACGAGGATGCGAAGGATTTGGCGTACTCGCAAGCCATCGGCCCACGAGGTAACCCCGGCGCCTGAGACCTCTACGCGGTCGCGTAAGTTGTCGGTTCGCATTTCAAGCACTTTTCTTGCTTGCTCAAGCAGGTCGACTGGCTTCGCAAGCACTGTCACTTCATCGATATCAGCACGGGCGGCAACAAGAAGATCTTCGACAATATCTGACACTTCCGTTGCCTGTTCGAACACGACAGATAGCTGTTCGGCAACAGCCGGCTTCAGGTTGGCCGACTCCGCGAACATCATGGAGGCGTATCCGATCACAGCCGTTAGTGGAGTTCTGATCTCGTGGCTGATTGAGGCAAGGAAGGCGTCCTTCGAACGTACGTGTTGTTCAAGTCGCTGATACGCTTGTTTACGTTCCCAGTACACACCGACCATCCCCGCTGCAGTCTGCAACACCTGGACGTCGTCACGGCTCCAGCGACGCTCAATCAGATAGTCGACCACCCCAATCGACCCCACCCAAGCTCCTTCGACGATAATGGGGATATTGAGTTCCGACTTGCAACCGTCTTCTTCATAGACCTCGCGTTCGCGGCCACTGAGCTCGGATGAGATTATCAATGACGGCTCCCCAGCAGATAGGGCTGTATAGACAGTCGGCAGGTCCGAGTAGGGCAGAACTGTGGTTGAAGCGCGGCCAGTCTCGCCCTCCTCGACCCAGATCTCAGGGTCCACCAGGTCCTCAGATCCTGGCCGAATCACTTCGTTCGTCACTCTCACACACAAGCCCAAAACAGAGTCCTCGAAATTCTGATCGACGAATATCTCCTCACCCGGGATGGCTTCGAGAAGGGCTGCCAACGCCTTGTCGATGGCTCCGGAGTCTTCACCAGTAAGCAAAGCCCTACCGCACCCGGCGAGGGCGTGCTCAAAGGCAAGGCGGCGCTCTCGCTCACGGTTGGACCGCTCCAACCTGAAGGACACAACCCCAATCAACGCGATTATGTGACTACCGAAAATGATGGCACTAACCACAGTCACCACCTCTGGGACAACATCAGAGGGCGTGGCCATGAGATCGACTCCTAGGAGGGACAATGATGACCAGGCAATCGCGTAGAGCATCGCCACCGGGGCCAGCCGGAATGGAAGCAACAGCAGTGGAACTCCGAGCATGTAGATCAAGGGCGGAACAACACCTGACGGAGGGAGCGGTGCGATCATCATCGCGACTCCGATGAGTGTTATGTCTATCGCTATCGGAGATACTGACGAACCTGGTCGCCGTCGTCTGACAAGGGCATCTACCAAGGCGACGATGCCAAGGGATGCAATAACCCATGCACCCGACCACTCCCAAAGAATCGCCAGAAGAACGGCAACACCGATAGTTGTCACCGAAATCACGACTCGAAAAGAGTGCCAAACGTGGCTTAGATCTCCGACGCGGGCCAATCCCACGTTCAAGTGGGAACTCGACACGCCCTCAACAATGAACTCGCGCGACCGGTTCATATCAAGCACCTATCCCTATCTCTCGTGAGCTCCAACGAATCTGTCGAAGCCACCTCAGTATCGGCAAGACTTGAGAAAATCATGAGACCCGACACCGGAATGCACGCCGCCCCAACTCTTGCTGAACCCGATCAAGAAGTGGTATCCGTTTTGGATTCGCTGGTTGGAGGTGTGTGAGTTTTTGGGGGTTGCCGATGGCGTAGAAGAGATCGATGTCGTCGGCGCGGATGAGGAGTAGAGGAGCGCTGGCTGTTATCGATAGAGCCCGCGCTGCCCCTAAGCCCCGCTCGTACCTCTTGTGGAGGCGCTCAGCCAGCCTCAGGGCAGATCGATCGTCTCTCGAGTATGTGCGCCTGAGTCATTGTCGCGACGGGACTGGAGTTTGATGACCCGGTGTGCACTCAGAACCGGCAGTGCGGAGCCGGCTGCTGCTGTCAGTGAGTCTCGGATGTCCTTTTCCGCCATGGTGAAGCGCTCTGGGAGGCGCTGGAACTCAGACCAGGTGGCCATGGTGAACGATTCGAGCATGTGGCCTGGCCTTTCCACATCTTCGACGAGGTGGAAGCTGAGGGCACCTTGCCGCTTCAGTGCTCGCTGCACCTGCACCATGGCGGCTACGAATTCTTCGCGATGGTCCGAGTCGATTTGCCAGCGGGCAGTGAGAAGGATCGGGCCATCGTCGTCGTGAACCGACGTCACCGTGGGCGGGCCGTCAAATAGCTGCGCGACTTCAGTGTTGACGTCTATGTATCGGCCGAGACGCAGTGGTGTCACCAACACAGCGCTCAATGCCATGGCTGTGCCGGCGGCAAGGAGAGCCGTCTGCAGACTGGTCTGTTCTGCGACAGTTCCCCAAATGAGTGCCCCGACGGCAAAAGATCCCTGTAGAGCGAGCAGATACACCGCTACGCCGCGGCCTCTGACCCAGGCAGGAAGGACGACTTGGAGGGAGGTCATCACGGTGGAGACCAAAGCCAGAGTGGCTACTCCGGCGACGACGAGCACCGGGAAGGCGACCGCGACGTTGGTCGTTGTCGCCACGACGCCGAACACGGCGGCTTCGATGAGCATTGACCAGAACACGATGGCGTCCGGACCGATTCGGCTCCGTATGGAGGGCATGGCGATGAGGCCAAGCACGGCGCCAACGCCTCCGGCACCGGACAGGAGACCGAACAGCGCCGGTCCGGCGTCGAGCTGGAACCGGGCAACCGCGGGGAGGAGCGCGGTCAGTGCGGTGCCGGCGAGTGCGAAGGGGATGATTTTGGCGATGACGATCTTGAGCGGTCGGTCGTAGCGGACGTACCGGAGCCCGATGCGGACTGCAGCGGCGAGATGCTCAGTCGGCAGCCCGGTACGCGGTTCCGGTTGCCAAGCCCTGAGAGCTAACAGCCCACCGGCGAAAACGATCACGTTGAGTATGAAGACCCAGGTCGGTCCGGTGGCGGCGATGACGAAGCCGGCGACCGCCGGGCCTACCGCCATCGCGGCGCTGATCCCAGCTGAGCTCAGCGTCATCGCCCCCGCTAAATCGGAGCGAGGGACGAGCCCAGGGATGATTGCAATCCACGCTGGGGCGGCAAGCGCGGTGAAAATTCCGAGCGCGGCGGTGAGACCAAGCACGGTGACAACAGAATGGGCATCGGATACGGAGAGCAAGGCAAAAACAGCGGCGACTACGACCGAGCTCGCCTGGGCGAACAAGATGATTCGCTTTCTGCTGACGACGTCGGCGAGTGCACCGGCGAGGAGGGCCAGCAGGAATGCGGGCAGTGCAAGTGAGATTTGGAGGGAGGCAACGACGGCAGGGGAGTCCGTGATGTCGGTCAGGATCCAGGCGCTGGCCAACCCGTTCATGAACACCGCCAGCTGGGTGAACAGACTGGTGAGGAGTAGGATCGTGAATAGTCGGCTTTTCAGCGGTGACCACGTGCCACGCGTGGCGGCCACCATCCGGGTCGACGGGCTATTCGGTGTTGGGCTTCCCATCAGCTTTCCTCAGTGCGACGCTTTGGCTGTTCGGTTGATCGGAGCGGGTCGAGTTGTCCGCGTGGGAGAGCCCGCGCTGACTGCCGGCGGGTTCGGTCCATCTTGCGGCGAGCAAGGGCACCCCACGCCTGGGGAATGGTCAGGGCCATCATCATGCCAGCCAACATCATGACCAGCACCACCAGACGTACCGGCACGGTATCCGGGTCGAACCTTCCATCGTTGCGACTAACCCACATGCCCATGCATGGGGTTATGCGTCTCGGCTGCTGGCGTTCGTTCGGCCCCGGCTAGTCGGTGTTCTTAACCACCTTGACATTGACGTCTCATCAACATCGACGTGCCGAGACGGCATCCCACTCACCTCATCACGGGGCCGAGATCCATGGCAAAATGCGGTCAAGTCTGAGGTTTGGCTTGGACGTCGAACTCGACCTGGAATTTCTTCGAGACGAGGACGCCTCCACCTTTCAGTGTGACGTTCCAGGTGAGTCCCCAGTTTCCGCGGTCGATCTCGCCGACTGCGCTAAATGCGGCTACTGGGTTCCCTTGTGGGTCGGTTGCTGAGCCTTCGTATTCGAGATCGAAAGTGACAGGATGGGTTGTGTCCCTGATGGTGAGGTCGCCTGTCAGTTTCCAAGAGTCTCCGCTGGGGACGATTTCTGTGGAACGAAAAGTGACGACTGGGTAATTCTCGGCGTCGAGAAAGTCGGGGGACATGATGTGGCCATCACGGTCGGCGACACCAGTTGTCACAGATCCAGCCTTGGCTTCGACTACAACCGTTGAGGCAGCCGCATCTTCGTTGATGACGATCGTGCCGGAGATTTCGCTGAAAGTGCCTCTTACCTTGGTCACCATGAGGTGTCTGCCGGTGATGGCCAGATTACTGTGAACCGGGTCGATCTCCCACGTACCGACTGCCGGTGTTGCTGTGGTATTACTGGCTGTCATTGGGTTCGCCTTGAATTGGTTGAACAGTCAATTGGATGATACAGACCGTAGGGGGAGCTATTCAGTGTTGACCTCCAAAGGTCAAACCAAACTACAAGAGGCCGAACCGATACACGCCGA
>CAXMPK010000048.1:0-58134 GCA_964195405.1 uncultured Acidimicrobiia bacterium | reverse complement strand
GTTGAAGTCATAGATTGATGGGATGGTTCTCGGCCCTGATGTGCTTGACAAGTTGGCGTCTCAGCAGACGATCGACATCACGACCTATGGGAGAAAGTCGGGTTCGGCGCGGCGCATCGAGATCTGGTGGTTCAGGGTCGGAGATCGGTTCGTCATCACCGGCACTCCAGGTCGACGGGATTGGTTGGCAAACGTCGCCAACGACCCTCGGATCGTCATTCACACCAAGGATTCAGACATTGACGCCGTCGCATCGGTGGTGACTGATCCGGTTTTCCGTCGGGAAGTCTTCACACAGCACCAGACTCGCTGGTATTCGACTCAGGCCCAACTCGAGCACCTGGTCGAGACGGCTCCGATGATCGAGATCCATCTACCAGCGTGAAGTCAAGACGCCAAGAAATCGGTTGGTTTCCCAAGACGATGGCGGGCATCGGGGGAATGTTTTTTCTCGCGGTGGGTGTGTGGGCGATGATCAGTCCTTCTTCTTTCTTCGATTTGATTGCCCTTTTTGAGCCTTACAACGCCCATTTCATTCAAGATCTTGGAGCCTTTCAGATCGGTCTAGGCCTGACACTGGTGCTGGCCGCATTGGTGACATCCGATGCTCTCGTTGCTGGGCTGATCGGAGTTGGAGCTGGGGCATCGCTCCATGTGGTCTCCCATCTGCTGAGTTTCAACGATGGGGGAAGTCCCGGGTTGGACATCCCGTCTCTCTCCATCCTTGGGGTCCTGCTACTGGTCGCCGGTGTCATGCGGTGGCGCCAGATTCGGTAGCGGCTGCATAAGAGGGCTGGCTCGAAGCTGGGAGTCCTAAACTTGCCGCCGATGTCGGTGACGATGGAGACAGAACAAGAAGAGAGCCATGCAGCCAGGCCGTCTGTAGATCAGGTCCTCGAGGCCACCGGCGTTCTCGCTGCGGTAGGGACTCTGGCCCTGGGTTTCCTTGGAACCATTCCCGAGCATCCCCCTTTCGAGGTAGGTCGCGAGGTCTTCGGTGACATTCCGGCGCCACTTGTTGTCATGTTTTACTTCGGTCTCGCGGCGTTTCTGTGGCTGACGTTCCACCTTTTCGCCCAACGAGCTGCGAGCTGGCAGCAGGGCCGGAGCGACGACCGGACCGGTCTGTGGGGTGAGAGGCTGAAGAGGCTGAGCGAAGGCCTCGCCATGAAGACGGTCATGCGTGATCGAAGGGCCGGGGTGATGCACTCGCTCATCTACTACGGGTTCCTCGTCCTGTTCTTGGGAACTGTAACTCTTGAAATAGACCACCTGATGCCGGCAGGTCTGAAGTTTCTCCACGGCTCGGTATATCTCGGCTACTCCGCGATTCTCGACCTGGCAGCGCTGGTCTTCCTTGGTGGCCTCGCCCTCGCATTTGTCGGTCGATACCTGATTCCGGAATGGCGAATCCGATCAAAGAGCAAGCCCGAGGACTCCGTCATTCTCGGTGTCCTGGCGTTTATCGGCTTGACCGGATTGTTGACGGAGGCAGCCCGCATCTCACTAGCGGGCCAACCGGCCCATGAGGTTTGGTCGTTTGTCGGGTATCCGCTTTCCAACCTGTTTGAGCAGGGCTCAGCGTCCGGTTGGCACCGCTTCTTCTGGGTAGCTCACGCAGTTGCCTTCGTGGCGTTCTTGGTGATCCTGCCTGTTACCAAGCTGCGTCACATGGTCACGTCGCCAACCAATCTCCTTCTCTCACCAAGAAATCGTCCCAAGGGTGCGATGCGAGAAATGCCAAACCTTCTAGAGGCTGAAGACATTGACACGATCGGGGCCAGCGTTGTCACCGATCTCACTTGGAAGCAGATCTTCGACACCGACGCCTGCACCATGTGCGGTCGATGCACATCGGTTTGTCCTGCCAACCTCACCGGCAAGCCGCTCGACCCCAGAGAGATGGTTCTCAAAACAGGTGAAGTGGCCGCCGCCGCGGCTGGAATATCGCCACCTGTTTCAACCTCAGCAATGATCGAGGGTGCCGGCACCCTCTTTGACAGGATCCATCCCGACGAGGTTTTCGCATGCACCACTTGTCGCGCCTGTGACGAGATCTGTCCTGTGGACATCGAAATCCTGGACCGAATTCTCGATATGCGACGTTATCTGACCCTGATGGAGTCAGAGTTCCCCACGGAACTTGGAAAGGCCTTCGTTGCCATGGAGAACCAGTCCAACCCCTGGGGTCTGAGCCAGCAGGCCAGGGCAGATTGGACCTCTGAACTCGACTTCGAGGTGCCCATACTCGGAAAGGATGGGAAGGACACCGCCGAGTATCTCTGGTTTGTCGGCTGTGCGGGATCTTTCGACGATCGCAACACGGCAGTCTCGGTCTCCTTGGCGCGACTTCTTCATAGGGCAGAGATCGACTTCGCCATCTTGGGTAGTTCCGAATTGTGCAGCGGTGATCCGGCTCGCCGCTCAGGCAACGAGTTCGTCTTTCAGCAGTTGGCTCTCCAGAACATCGAGACCTTTGAGGAGCTCGGGGTCACCAAGATCATCACCCAGTGTGCTCATTGCTTCAACACTCTTGGCAACGAATACCGCCAGTTTGGTGGCGAATACGACGTTGTCCACCACAGTCAGCTTTTGGCTGAGCTTCTTCGCCAGGGGAGGGTGGATCAACCGACGAAGGACAACGGTGAGCCAAAGAAGATTGCCTATCACGACCCGTGTTACCTGGGTCGGCACAATGACATCTATTTGGCCCCCCGCGAAGTCGTTGCCGGGTCTGGCAACGAGGTGATCGAAATGGATCGTCACGGCACCCGCTCTTTTTGTTGTGGGGCCGGTGGTGCTCGATTCTGGATGGAGGAGGACACCGGGAAAAAGGTCAATATCGAGCGGGCCTCCGAAGCGCTGGCCACCGATGCTGACGAGATCGCAGTCGCCTGTCCGTTCTGCCTCGTGATGCTCGACGACGGTGTCAAAGAACTGGGTCGTGATGATGTGCCTGTTCGCGATATCGCGATGATCCTGGCCGACGGGATTCCGGACCCGCCAGAATCGGTTTGATTCCAAGACTCTTTACTCCTGTCCTGGTCGCGCTAGTGATCCTCACTGCGTGCTCAGAGGGCGGCGTGGCCCCGTCACCAACAGACCCGACAACACCCTCCACGACGATCGCAGACACGACAACCACCACGTCGATCTCAACAGATGCGATTGAGGCTTTCCATGAGTGCCTTGGGGACAACGGCATCGATATTGAGCCGATCCCTCTGGACGCTCAGGGGAGGCCGAGGCTCGATCTCGTGATGATTGGCGTCGACCTCGCCAACCCCGATTCGGCAGCGGTCGTCGCTGGTTGTTCAGAACATCTATCGAACGGTGCCCTCGATTTGTCGAACTCGCCTTTGATTGGTGGTGGTGTCAACAGGACCTTGACCGAGTTCAGTGATTGTGTGCGCTCCCGCGGTGTGCCCAAATTTCCCGATCCCCTACCGGGATTCACCGGCATCGGCGGCCCCTACCCGGTTGCCGAGATCCCCTTCTCCGATCCCGACCTGGAAGCCGCCATCGATGAGTGTCGGAGCCGTCTCTCGGCTCTGGACAGTTGATGCGTCACAACATTTACGATGATCTCTGATGATGGCCCTGCCGACCCCGGTGATCGTTCCGGACACTGATGATGAGGTTGACATTGACAAGCCTTGGCAAGTGGTTGTTTGGAACGACCCGGTCAACACGATGTCGTACGTTGTCTATGTCTTTCGCAAACTATTCGGATACAACGAGACAAAAGCCACCGAGTTGATGCTTCAGGTTCATCACGAAGGGCGCTCGATCGTCTCCGACGGACATCGCGAGAAGGCCGAAATCGACTGTTTTCGACTTCACAATCATGGCTTGTGGGCCACCATCGAGAAGTGAGCCACTTCAAGACCACACGTAAGGGGATTGTTGTTGTTTTCAGCCCGGAGGAGAGGTCGTTTCTCGCTGACGTCCTGCCGCTGCTGGCGGGTGTCGGGGAGACCGGAGACGACCCGGCGGCTACCCGGCTCAATGTCCCCGTGTACCTCGATGATCGGGACGCCAGTGACGAGTGGTGGCGATTGATGGGCGATGACCTCCATACCGCCCGTCTCTCCGACCGCTCTGTGTTTTTGCGCACCATCTCCGGTGACGCAGAGCCTCTCAACGATGAGGATGCCAACGCCGTTCTCAGGGTGCTAAACGAAGCCCGCATCGTCCTCGCAGCACGAGTGGGGCTCGAGGTCGAGGATGACCACGACAAGCTGCCCGATGATTCCCGCCAGGTTCTCGACTATTTGGGATGGGTCCAAGAGGAGCTCACTTTGGAGCTGTCACGCTCGCTCTGATCCTGCGACACGCGAGATCGTCGCGATGTGTAGCTTGCGAGGAGTGTCGGGTGACCCAATTGCGGAGCTGAGGAGCCCTTCAGGTTCCCTCATTTCTGTCTTCATCGATCGTCCCAGCCCCGGGGGCTTTGGCGCGCTGCTCTCCGATCTAGTCAGACCGATTCGAGAGCGATCGGAAAACCTCGGGCGAAATGTTCAGAAGAGTGTGCGCACAGACGCCGATCGAATTTACCGCCTGGCCGATCGTCTCGAGATCGAGGCGGCTCCGGCATATGCCATCTTTGCTTCGGATCTTGACGATGTCTTCATCCTCGAACCGCTTGCCTACTCGACGCGCAACGTGTCCACACTGGGGCCCCGCCCCTACCTGCGGCCACTGAGGGCGGCCCCCCGTGGCATGCGAGCAGGGATCATCGTGGCTGATAGGGCTGTAGCTCGGATGTACGTGAGTTTCGCCGGAATCATCGATGAGCTGGGCTCGTCGCTGACTGTCGAGATTCGCAAGACGAACTACGCCGGGTTCTCCGGCTACGACGAACACACGGCGAGGGGCCGTGCCGACGGGGCGTCGCATCGGATCTGGAAAGAGGCTGGCTTACGGCTTCTCGATTTACACCAGAGAAAGGCGTTTGACTATCTCGCCATCGGCAGTCACGACGAGACGGTTGAAGATATTGCCCGCTCACTTCACCCGAGTATCTCCCGGCTCCAACGTACCTCATTTGTCGCCAGCCCCGTTGGCATCCAGCCACGGGCCCTTCGCGCCGAAATGGCACTTCTTGATGTCGAGGTGCGAGAGGAGCGCCAGGAGGCTCTGGCGGGGAGGGTGTGCGACACGGCATGGAGTGGCGGCAATGGCGTGGTTGGACTTGGCGCGACCTTGGACGCTGTGAACGCGCAAGCCGTAGAAACTCTCGTAGTGGCGGGGCCGTTCATCCGAGGTGGCGCCATGTGCAATGAGTGCGGGCACCTGAGTAGAGACCAGAGCCCATGTGTTGTCTGCAACTCAGCGATGTTCCCCGTCGACGACATCGTGGGGGCTGTGATGGATGCGACAGTGGCCTCGGGAGGCAACGTATTTCAGATCAATGTTGCTTCACCGCTCGACAGCGGTGGGATCGGGGCTCTCACTCGCTTCCCGGTCCTCGCCTGATACCAGTGGTGATGCACTAGATTCGACCGCCGATGTCCACAGCTGTTCTTGTTCTCGCCGCCGGGGCCTCACGCCGTTTGGGCCGCATGAAACAACTCGAACCCTGGGGCGCCACCAATCTCTTGGGTCACGTTCTGAAACGTGTCGAGGCCTACCCTGTGGAGGAAGTGTGGGTCGTGCTCGGGCACCAATCCGAACTTGTCATCAAAGAGACGGATTTGGGCGACGCCGGTGTCATCGAGAATCCGGAGTGGGAGGAGGGCATCGCCTCCTCGATCAGAGTGGGTTTGGATGCTCTGACCCGGTCGTCGGAATGTGATCGGGTACTGATCATGGTTGGGGATCAGCCCGACACACCTACCGAGTTGGTCGAAACCCTCCTGGCCTCTCACGCAACGGCCGGAAAACCGGTCACGGTGCCGAAGTACCGCTACACCCTGGGTAACCCTGTTGTGGTGGACAGGTCTTTGTGGCCAAGGGTCATGTCGCTCGCGGGTGATGAGGGCGCCATGAAACTCTGGAAGACCCATCCAGAGTGGCTGAACGAGGTTTGGTTCCCGGAGGCGCCACCCCGGGATGTGGACACTCAGACCGACGTGATCGACCTGCAACCCAGACACAGCGTCTGATCAGACGTGTGTTGCGATGTATAGGATCGAGGAATTGGTGGGGATAGACGAGCGGAGATGGGGTTGATGGCTCGAATCGATCAGGTTGCGGGTGTTGGACAGAAAACAGCGACGAAGCTTCGCAAGGTGGGCGTGCGCACCAGCAGAGGTCTAATCGAGGAAGCCTCGACCCGCCGTGGTCGCACGGAGTTGTCGAAGTTCACTGGGGCCAGCCCCAAGGATCTGCAACTTTGGGTTCATCATGCCGATCTACTCAGGGTGCGTGGAGTTGGCGCCGAATACGCTGACCTTCTCGTTGCGGCTGGAGTGGACACGCTTCGTGATCTGCGGCGACGAAACCCGACCGCCCTGCTGGCAAAGATCATCGGGCTAAATGGGTCGGAGCGTGTGGTGAGTCGACTCCCCACCGAGGCAATGGTGGAGAATTGGATCTCGGCAGCAGCCGACCTGGAGCCTTCCATGTCGGCGTGATCGATACTGACGGTCACTCAACATGAAAAGGGGCCCTGCGGGCCCCTTTTCACGTGAGGTGGAGTGACTTCAGGAAGTCTTGGCGACGGGCTTTTTGGCCGAAGTCTTGGCGGCCGAAGTCTTGGCGGCCGAAGTCTTCTCGGTCGAAGTCTTCTCGGTCGAAGTCTTGGTGGCCGAAGTCTTGGCGGCCGAAGTCTTGGCGGTCGAATCCTTGGCGGCCGAATCCTTCACCTCCACCTTGCCGCCGCTTTTCTCGGGACGGAAGGAGGTTTTCCAGGTGGCGAGCATGTCTTCTAGTTGGTCACGAAGCTTGCTGACCTGCTCCTTGGCCTGGTCGAAGTCGACTTTCGAGGAGATGTCCTCGACAACCTTTTTCTCACTGACCTGGGAAATGATCTTCTCACCTTCGACGGCCCAGCCTTCGATGGCTTTCTCGGCAACCTTGGTGTAGTTGGCCTTCTCTTCGCCGACCTTGGTCTTGAGGGTGCTGACCTGATCGTTCATCACACCGCTGAATTTGCGGGCGACGACGACAGGGGCACCAACAGCGGCATACAAAACACTCTTTGTCTGCATCTCTATTTCTCCTGTTTCTTCGGGGCCACAGATCCGTTTGATCGGACCAGGGCCTTGTACATATCGAGAAGCACTCTCTTTTGATCACCATCAAGCTTGTCATCGGCATCGATTGCTTCGAACACCGTTCGGTGAGGTAGCTCCTCGTCGATCAGCCCGGCCTTCGTATAAAGACTGTTGGCGCTGATCTCGAGGGCCCGTGACAGACTCTTGAGGATCTCCGCGGACGGTTTTCGAATTCCCCTCTCGATTTGACTCAAGTAGGGGTTCGAAATCCCCGCATTTTCAGCCAGGCGCCGCAGCGAAAGATTCGCTCGTTCCCTTTGCTGGCGGATGAACACTCCGAGATCACTATGCTTGCTCTCGTTCACTTGTAGTTAGCATACAGCAAGCGTGCTAACTATTGCAAGCACACTGCTAGCTGGGTCGATCAGGCGAGGGTTGCGCCCACAGCTGTGCCAATTGCCCAGGCAACCACTCCGCCAACGCCTGCGATTGCCAAGTTTTCCAAACCTGATTTGATTTTCCCGGTCTTAGCGACCGAAGCTTTGATGACTCCGACCACAAACAGACTGCCAAAGGCGAGCGCAGAGGCCCAGATCAATGCGGTCCCGGTGGTGTCGAAGATGGCAAATGGCACGACCGATGGCATGGCGCCAACGAGAAACAGGCCACCTGAAGCCACCATGGCCAGATAGGGCGAACGCCGTTCCGATTCGACGACGCCAAACTCGAGGGCGGCCATGGCATTGAGCATTGCGTCGTCTGACCGATCGAATGCGGCCACCACACCGTCTATATCTTCGTCAGACACCCCCATGTCGAGGAAGAACCCGCGGAGCTGGTCGACTTCTTGGCCCCGGTGATCCCTCAGATGTTCCCTTTCCAGAGTGAGCTCGGCTGCAAGGATCTGGTCTTGAGACTTGGTCGCCAGGTACTCACCCGCAGCCATCGAAACCGCACCGGCCAGGGCCCCGGCGACTCCAGTGAGAAATACATCGCCAATGACAAACCCACCGCCTACTACTCCCACAACCAGAAGGTACGTGGACACAAGCCCATCGTTGACACCGAGGATGATGTCACGCCAGTACTGGCGCGATTCCCCGATGTGAGGTGTGTAGATCGGTGCTTCGGCCTTTTCCAATGCCATCCTTTGGGATAGTACCGGCTGGCGGCGGGGCCGACGCCGTCCAATTACTCGTAGAAGAGCCGTTCGAAGGTGCTTCGGGCCCTTCTGGTGTATCTGCGGTATTGATCCCGCAACTCCGCGGTGCGGTCGAATCCCAATGAGGCTGCAAGACGCGCGGTTGAGTCCGGGTCGGTGGGGAGGGAATTCGTGATCCGACCGCTTTGGAGGTGGAGACGGAGACGCACACGGGTGCAGAACAAGTAGGAGTCGTGTAGAGCGTTGTATTCGGTGGCTGTTAGCAGTTCAGCGGCTCTGAGCTCTTCGAGACCGTGGAAAGTACCGGTGACTCGCAGTGTCGGGGCCTCACGGCCGTGCTTCATTTGGAGCATCTGGGTGAGGAACTCAACGTCGGAGAGCCCGCCCGGACCAAGTTTGAGGTGGAAGTCGGGATCCTCTCCCGCTGGAAGTCGCTCTGACTCGACCCTCGCTTTGATTCTCCGGATTTCGTGGGCCATCGAGTCGGGCATCGGCCGTCCCCAAAGTGTCGAATTCATCAACTCCGCGAACTTTGAGCGCAGCTCGGCGTCGCCGGAAGCCGGCCGCGCCTTTATCAATGCGAGAAGCTCCCAGGGTTCGGCCCAATCCGAGTAGTACCGCTCGAAGCTCTTGAGCGAGCGCGCCATCGGCCCTTTTCGGCCTTCCGGTCTCAACTCGGCATCCAGCTCATACGCTGGTCCATGACGACTGGGTTGGCTGAGCACCCGGTCCAGCTCGCTGGTGATGTTCAGTGCGTCTTTCCTCGCCAAGGTGTCGTCAAACACGTACATCACGTCGAGGTCTGAACCATATGAAAGCTCTTGACCGCCCCACTTCCCCATGGCGACAACAGCAAAACCCGGGGTTCCATCACCCATGAGTGCGTGAAGTCCACCGCCGACGGCAGCGTCGGCGGTGTCGGTGAGACCCAGCAGGGTGGCCTTGGTGGAGCCTTCTCCGAGAACATCGCGTGCGGCGATTCGCAACTTGCGACGACGGACAAATCGACGGATAGTCCCTATCTGAGAGTCCTCCTCGGGTCGTGAGTTGAGGAGCGCCGTGAGGCGAACCGCGACGTCTTCGCCGGTGCGGATCTGGCGGATACGGTCATCATCGGCCAGACGTGGGATGAATTCAGGGATGCGATCCATGAGTTCACCCAGCAGCCGGCCTGTTCCCAGTAGAAGACAGAGACGCTGGCCTGCGAGAGGGTTGCTCTGGAGCAACCGGACCAACTCACTGTGGTCGGATGTGTGAGCGAGCAGAATGCGAAGCTGGTCGAGCCCAAGGTCGGGGTCGGGTGATTGTGAGAGCCAGTCGAGCATGAGCGGCAACACCTGCTGCATCACGCGTGATCTGCGACTGAGCCCGGCAGTCATGTTTTCCACGGCGTTCGAGGCAGCGGTCACATCTCGAAACCCCAGAGCCTCGAGACGAAGAGCGGCCTCCTTGCGGTCGAGTTGTGCTGCCCGCAGTCCCACAAGCGAGTCGAGGATGGGTCTGAAATAGAGCCGCTCATGAAGATGCCGTACGTCGCTTCTGACTTCACTGAGTCGCTCGAGGAGCTCTCGCTCCGGGTCTACGGTGAAGCCGAGACTACGCCCGATGCGCTCCCTGGCTTCGGCGGACTCGGGTAGACGGTGGGTTTGTTGCAAATCCCACAACTGGATCCGATGTTCAACGTCGCGGAGGAATGTGTACGAATCGAGGAGGCGCTTGGCTTCGCTCTCTTCGATGTATCCGTGACTGCCCAGTTCTCTGATTGCCGGCATGGTCGCCGTCACCCTCAGGTCGGGATCAAAGCGACCGTGCACGAGTTGGAGCAGCTGGATGGTGAACTCGATATCACGGATACCACCTGGCGACCTCTTGATGTCATCACGGTCGGCTCCTTCTTCGGTCTGTGTTTTTATTTGGCGGATGCTCCTCAGCGCATCGACATCGAAGCCGACCTCCCAGACCATGCGGTCGGCGAGTTCACGAAACCTCTCCCCAACGCCGGTGTCGCCGGCCGCGGGCCGAGCCTTGAGCAACGCCTGTAGCTCCCAGGCTTCAGCCCACGTTCCGTAGTAGGTCGAGTAGCTATCGAGGCTGCGGGTAAGGGGTCCCATCGGCCCCTCGGGCCGAAGGTCGGTGTCGACCTGGAGCATTGCTCCGTCGGGCGTTGGCGATGAAAGGATGGCGATCAGCTTGACTGCAATCGCCAGGGCGGCAGCGCGGCTCCCGTCCTGTTGGTCAGCGATGGGCTCGTGAACGAATACGAGGTCGATGTCTGAGTAGTAATTGAGTTCCCTGGCCCCCCACTTGCCCATCGCGATCACGGCGAACGGAACGGTGGGAGCCAATGGATGTTTCTCGGCAACCGACTGGACTGCCATTGCGAGGGCATCCTCGACCAACTGGTCGATCGCGTCCGAGTAACGGATGGTCGCCTGCTCCATCTCGATTCGCCCGGTGAGGTCGTCTCCGGCGATCGCGATCAGCGCTGCTCTGAGACGATCGGGGAGTGACTCCAACCCCTGAGGATCGGAAAGGAGTGAAGGATTTCGTTCCAGGGCGCCGGCAAGTGCACGACTCGAGGCCGCTATCGCCGCGGCGGTCTCGCTGTGAGTGGCGTCTTGGTTCACGACGGACAGGCTATGACGGTCCTCGTGACGTCGACCACCGGATAACGTGTCCGTATGGGAATCCGCGTTGCCGGTGCGCAGGTCAATCTGGTTGTCGGCGACATTCAAGGCAACGAGGCGATCGTCGCCAATGCAATAGCAAGAGCCGACAAGGCTGAGGCTGATGTGTTGTTGGTGCCCGAGCTCGCGTTGACCGGCTACCCGCCTGAGGACCTAGTCCATCGATCCGATTTCGTCGATGCCAACCTTGCCGCACTCGACCGCCTCGCCGCACTGACAACAAAAGCAGCCGTCATTGTGGGTTTTGTGGACCGGGCTCGAGGGCGGCCGAGGGGTGCCGCCGACTCGGAGCCACGCGATGTGGCCAACGCCGCGGCAATACTCGGCGATGGCAAGGTCCTCGGTATCTATCACAAAGTGTTACTCCCCAACTATGGGGTGTTCGACGAGGACCGCTACTTTGCGGTCGGAGAGAATCCGGGGATGGTGTGGGATATCGCCGGGGAGACCGTCGGTGTGTCGGTGTGTGAGGACATATGGCTTCCCGATGGACCCCCTGCATCTCAAGCTGCAGCCGGCGCCCGGCTCCTGGTCAACATCAACGCATCGCCGTTTCATCGTGGCAAGGCTCTGGAGCGGGAGGCGATGCTTAGCGAAAGGGCCCGCTCGGCAGGCGCTCCGGTTGTCTATCTAAACCTGATAGGTGGGCAGGACGAGCTGGTGTTCGATGGCGCATCGGTGGTCATCGACGCTCATGGTTCGGTCTTACATCGCTCCCCACAGTTCGAAGAGGACTTCTTTGTGGTCGATGTGCCGACGGGAACCGAATCGGGGACCCCATCAGAGAACCTGGCGCCACTTCTCGACGCGACTGAGGAGGTGTATCGAGCGATCACCACGGGACTTCGTGACTATGTGGTCAAGAATGGATTCAGTCAGGTTCTCATCGGTTTGTCGGGTGGCATCGACTCGGCATTGACCGCGGCAGTCGCCGTGGACGCGGTGGGATCAGAATCGGTGTGGGGTGTGGCGATGCCGTCGCGTTTCTCCTCCCAGCATTCGATAGACGATGCGAGTGCTCTCGCCAAGAATCTGGGGATCCGTTTTGATCTGATCCCGATCGACGATGTCTATGAGGCCCATCTCGACTCACTGGCCGCCCTTTTCGACGGGACCGAGTTTGGGGTCGCCGAAGAGAACCTTCAGGCCCGATCGCGGGGTGCGACATTGATGGCGATCTCCAACAAGTTCGGGCCCATGGTGATAGCAACAGGCAACAAGTCCGAGATGGCTGCCGGTTACGCCACTCTCTATGGGGATATGGTCGGCGGATATTCTGTGCTCAAGGACGTCTTCAAAACCCTCGTTTACGAATTGGCCAGATGGCGCAACAAGGACGACGAAGTGATTCCTCAGAACTCGATTGACAAGCCGCCGTCGGCAGAGTTGAAACCTGATCAGAAGGACTCTGACTCCTTGCCTCCATATGAGATCCTCGACGCAGTTCTCGAGCGATATGTCGAAGACGACATGGGGGTCGAGGCCATCGTCGAATCCGGCTACGACTCGCGTTTGGTGGCGCGGGTTGCCCGGATGGTCGACCGCAACGAATACAAGCGACGACAGGCGGCACCGGGTGTGAAAATCACGACCAAGGCGTTTGGCAAGGATCGTCGTCTCCCGATCACCAACGCCTACCTTTCGGTCGAACCATGATCGGCGACGTTCTGATCAACGGTGAGTTGTCCCCGGGAACCATTCCGGTGACCGACTCCGCGGTGGTGCGAGGCGATGGCTGTTTCGAAGTGATGAAGCTGTATGGAGGTCGGCCATTTGGGTTGGAGGAGCACCTCGACCGACTACAGCAGAGCGCGGCGGCCCTCGGGATCGAGTTGCCGGCACGGGACGACGTGCGCTCCTGGATCGAGTCCGCAGCCATCCAACATGGCGACGGTCTCGTCAGAGTGATAGTTACCAGGGGCTCGAGTGTTCCAGGAGTGGAAGAACCGTCGAATGTCATCGTCTTTGGACACCCAGGGCCGGTTATCGCCCCCTCTGTCAGGCTCTTCCCGGTGGAGGCTCCGTGGCACGCGGCAGGTGTGGACTGGGATCTCGCCGGTGCCAAGATCTTGTCCTACGCACCCAACCAAGCTGCAAGTCGGCGGGCAAGGAACGAAGGGTTCGACGACGCTTTGCTCGCATCCATCGAAGGTGTGGTCCTGGAAGGCCCAACATTTTCGGTTGCGTGGGTAGTCGAGGGAGTCCTGGAGACACCGACCCTGGATCTTTGGATACTCGATTCGATTACCCGACGTGTCGTTCTCGAAGAAGCCGAGCGGATGGGGTTGGAGGTGGTTGAAGGTTCTTGGAGTCTCGATCGGCTGGCGGAGGCTTCGGAAGTGATGGCTCTTTCAACGGTTCGAGAGGTTCAGGCGATTTCGGCAATAGGAGCACTCGCTTTTGAAGCCGGGACTGTGACATCGAGACTTGCCACCGCTTTCCGTCACATCGTTAGTTAGTGGTGTGTTTCACCATTGACTCAAAACCGGGAACCTGAGCCGAGCACCGGTACGTTGAGGTGACATGAAGTCTCGAAATATCGCTGCTGCTCTTCTCGCTTTCGGTTTGGTCGTTGGTGCTTGTGACGACGGCACTGTTGAGTTATCCACCACCTCGTCTCTGGTTACGGAAACCACCGAGACACCAGATCAGGACGGGTCTACAACCACGTCGCCTGGTGAGGACAACGGTGACCAGACCGAGGTGACACTTGTCGGGGAGACCGTCGGGGCCTTTGAGATCATGGTGCGAATCTCGGGCGACAATGGGGAGACACTCCACATTGTCATACCCCCCGGGGCCTACACCGAGATCGATCTGGAGAACTTCATCGGTGATCTCAAGGTGGCTGATCCGGAACTATGGGGCGCCGAAGTCTTCGATGATGAAGATGCGATTCCGGCCTTTGTGATTCCGGAGGACCAGCGTACTGCTGAGCAGCAAGTGCTCGTCGACGACCACCATTTTGTCAGTCTCGTAGATGGCGACACCATCCGTTTCCAGGGTCCCTTCTCGGAATTCGGCGAAGCAATCATCGGCTCCTAGAACCGATAGGGTCGGCGCGATGGCTGACTTTCCACAACCAGGGACGGAACTCACTCACATTCTGGTGGTAAACGACTTCAAGAAGTCCTTGCAGTGGTATCGGGATGTACTCGGCGCCACCTTTCATCGAGAGTACGGGGGCACGTCGGCCGTGTTCGATTTCAACGGGGTCTGGCTGTTGATCGTCACTTCGGGTGGCCCTTCCGAAGACAAACCCGGGGTTTCGTTTGTTCCTCCGGATGACCTCAGCAAGGTGACTCACTCATTCACGATCAGAGTCGAGGACTGTCAAGATGCATATGAGACTCTCGAGGGCCGCGGGGCCGAGTTCCTGACACCCCCCTATGACTGGGGCTCAGAAATTCGTTGTTTCTTTCGCGATCCTGACGGGACTTTGTTCGAGATCAGCGAGTACCGGGCTTAGCCGCCTGAACACCGCCCCACCACAAATCGCCGTAGCGGCACACCACACCTTCCGTCACCTCCAGCTCGTAGTCCGCTTGACCCGATTGGTAGCGCCAGATCCTGTCCGAAACTCGGCTGTAGTTTTGTGTGGCCGAAACGAAGCTCATCTCAGGGTATCGGAGCCAGGCCGTGTGGATCTTGGCACTTTCCCCGACATCGAGCCCGAGACGTCTGATCGGAAGCGTGTTGGTGGCAGGTGTCCACCCGAGGTCGATATCAATGCAGCCCATGAGGTCGTCATTGATGACATCGTTGATCCGCCATCGACCGTCGTTGACAGCAACGTCGATAGTCTCATCCCCTAGCCGAATCGTCGCCTCTCGAGTTCGCCAGCGGTCATCGGCAGCGACCTCGTATCGAATCTCGGACGGCTCGTCGTCAATGGTGAGCATGACGATTCCTCGCAACAGCCATCCGGTGCTGGTCCTAGCTAGCACGAAGTGTTCCACGCTCTCGTTGGGCTCACAGTGCCAGACCGCATGTATATGAGGGGTCATATCGGTGCCACGTTAGAGCAGCAGGTTCGCCACCAAGAGAAAGCCGCCAAACCCAACAACATCAGTGATCAGGGTCACGAATATAGATGAAGCCAGGGCCGGGTCGAGACCGAGGCGACGCAGAATCAAGGGAATGCCTGCACCGGCAACTGTTGCGATGACCAGGTTGGCCAAGGTTGCGATGCCCACGGCGATGGCGACCAAAATCGGATCCGACCCGCTTGTGAAGACTTCGGCCGTGAGCAAGATATAGGTCAATGTGCCGGCGGCGACCGCGAGCAGCAGCCCATTCAGAAGACCGACGCCGGCCTGTCTCGCCAGAATTGCCGGGACCTGGGTACCGGGAACATCGTCGGTTGCCAGCGACCGGATCATGACCGCCAGACTCTGGTTGCCACCGTTGCCGCCAAGCAGGGCAATCACCGGCATGAGGGCGGCGAGCACCGGCTCCCGGCTGATGAGCCCGGTCTGTTGCTCGATCACCCAAGCAACAATCAAGGCGAGGAAGAGGTTCACCAGGAGCCAGGGCGCACGCATCCGGAACGACTTTCCGACATCGGTATAGACGGTCTCCCCAACTCCGGCACCGACAGCGGCGGCGAAGTCTTCGGAGGCCTCGTCTTGGACTGCTTCGATGACAGCGTCGGTGGTCACCATTCCCAGGAGCACCCCGTGGCGATCGGTAACAGGTATCCCAAAGAGGTGATAACGCTGACAGAGCTCTGCCACTTCTTCGCGATCGGTCAACGCTGTCACCGCAATGGGGGCCACCATGACGTCGGCGAGAGGAGACCCGGGACGTTTGAAGACGAGGTCCCGGAATGAGAGAACACCTTGCAGCTTGTGCTCATCGTCGATGACGTAGACGTATGAGAGGTCTTCGTACTCGTCGCTCAGTTGACGGATCCGCTCGATGGCTTCACCGGTGGTCAATCCGAGGGGGAGGGAAGCGATCTCGGTGATCATCAGGCCGCCGGCGCTGTCGGCGGGGTAGACCAACAGCTCGCGGACCTCCTGCTCGGCATGGTCGGTCATGGCTGCCAGGACGTCCTCAACCAGGTCAGTGTCGAACTCACCGACCAGGTCGGCCGCCGCTTCCGCCGGCATCTCGTTGAGTGCTGCGGCCAGGTTGGTGAGGGGAACCTCGTCAATCAGCTCCGCAGCGAGTTCGGGGGCGATTTCTTCTAAGACCTCGGCGGCTTCGAGCGGTCCGAGATCGGCAAGTAACTCGGCTGCTTTCTCTTCAGCGAGCTGTTCGAGGATGTCAGCGGCGTCGCCCGGTGTTGCGTCGGCGAGCGCTCCCCACTCTTCAGGCTTGGCCTCGAGATACTCGGCGACCTCGCTTTGATCGCGACGCGCGGCGGCGAGGAGTGTTTTGGCAAGTTGGCGCGGGCTTCTGAGTCGCAGTCTCACAGGTGCCCCCGGGTGGGTCGATCGGTCCTCGCCAGGTTACAGCGGGGGATCAGCCGTCGTAGGGACGCACCGACACCACTTTCACCTTGAAGGTCCCAGCGGGTGCCTGGTATGCCACTTCGTCGTCGATGTCGGCGCCGAGTAGGGCAGATCCAAGAGGGCTGGTTGGCGAGGCGAGAAGCAGACCGGCGACCTTGTTTTCCTGCGGTGCCAAGAAGTATTCCAACTCGTCGCCGTCAGAGTCGATGACAGTCACAACGCTGCCTACTTCGACCTTGCCGGTGTCTTTCACTTCGCGAACCTCAGCAGTGTTGACGAGGTGTTCCAGTTTGCGGATCCGAGCCTCCATCAGACCCTGATCGTTCTTGGCGGCGTCGTAGTCGGCGTTCTCGCGAAGGTCGCCGTGCGAGCGAGCTTCAGCGATGCGGTCTTCGATTTCGCGGCGGCCTTCGGTCTTGAGTTTCTCCAGCTCGTCCTGAATCTTCTTTAATGCGACAGCGGTGAGAAACGTCGTCTGGTCTGACATGAGCGGAGCAGGGTAATTACGACGGGAGCGTGTGCAACAGTCAGCATTGCTTAACCTGGCTGCCGTGAACGAAATTCGACTCACCGGATACAGCCACGGGGCTGGTTGAGGCTGCAAACTCGGCCCAGCCGAGCTGGCTCAGGTTCTGAGCCCCGTTCAATCACATCCTTCCACCACCCACCCTGATCTCCTGGTCGGAATCGGGACGGGTGATGACGCCGGCGTTTTTTCGCTGAGAGACGGACGCGCCCTGATTCAAACAATCGACGTGTTCGCTCCCGTGGTCGACTCTGCCCGGGACTGGGGTCGGATCGCTGCCGCCAATGCGCTCAGCGACATCTATGCGATGGGGGCCGAACCGCTCACTGCTCTCCAATACCTTGCGTGGCCTCGAGACGAGCTGCCGTTCGAACTGGCGTCAGAGGTGATTCTCGGTGGCATGGATGTCATGGCCGACGCCGGATGCACCGTTGTCGGCGGACACTCCATCGACGGTCCCGAACCCCACTACGGGTTTGCCTTGACCGGACTGGCTCCTGTCGGCGATGTTCTCACCAACAGTGCCGGTCAGCCGGAAGACGTGCTTGCGCTGACGAAACCCCTGGGTATGGGGATCATCGCCACCGCTATCAAACGAGATCGCTGCCCCCCCGAATTGGAAGTCGAAGCCATTGGCTGGATGAGTCGTTTGAATCGTGACGCCGGCACCGCTGCCAGCAGTGTTGGGGCAAGTGCCGTCACCGACGTGACTGGATTTGGGTTGCTTGGCCATCTTCGTGAGATGTGTGAGGCATCCGGGCTTGGAGCCGAGATCGAATTCGACCGGGTGCCCGTTCTCGACGGTGTATCGGAATTGCTCGCCGAGGGGATGTGGCCCGGAGGTTCAGGTCGCAATCTCTCAGCTGTGTCAAATCACGTTGTGAGCAAGCGGGCAGAAGAGGAGATCAAGATCCTGGCGGACGCCCAGACGAGTGGGGGATTGCTGGTGGCGCTGTCGCCGGGTGACGTCGATCAGTACATGGAACTCGTTGAAGATGCTGTGGTCATCGGTTCACTCACTTCTGAGAAGTCGCTCGAAGTGGTTTAAATGATCGGGTGAATTCCGATCAGCGCCTCCAAAACATCGCCGACGCTCTCTCGATCCCGGTTGCGCGCAGACACATATTGCTTTGCGCCGATCAGACCAATCCCAAATGTGCATCACGTGAGGCAACCAACGTTTTGTGGCGACACTTAAAGACCAGGCTGAAAGAAGCCGGGGTCACGTCGGCGCCGCCTAAGTGGCAGGGGAACATCGACTCTGATCCCAATCTGAACGAGATGGGCAGCGGATCGGTGCTCCGCTCGAAGGTCGATTGTTTGCGGATCTGCGAGCAAGGGGCCATTGCCGTCGTCTACCCAGAGGGCACCTGGTACGCCCGCCTCGATATCGAAAAGCTCGACAAGGTGATAGACCAGCATCTCATCGGTGGGGAACCAGTCGAGGATCTCCGCTTCGCCGTTGGGGATCTCACATGATCAGGATGCTGCGTGTGGCAGTTTGGGGATTCCTTGGGTGGCGATTCTTCTCCCCGACTATCCGCCCAGCGTTCAAGCCGCCACAGACTCACCCATGGCGACTCGGAGCGGAAACCATATTTGTAGGTGACGAAGAGTTTCTGGTTCGCCAAGCGGGACCCAAAGATGGACGACCGATCCTGCTCATTCACGGTCTCGCCGGGTCGTCGCTCGGCGAGTGGTATCTGATCGGCCAGAAACTAGCAACAGACCGCCGTGTCATCATGATCGACCAACGCAGCCACGGGTTGTCCCCGGTGGTAACAGGACGTTTTGAGGTCGAAGACGTTGCGGACGACCTGGCAGGAGTCCTTGATGAGCTCGGTGTGGGTGCGGTCGACGTGGTCGGGTATTCGATGGGTGGGACCATCGCTCAGGCCCTGGCCCATCGTCATCCCGGTCGGGTCGCCCGACTTGTCCTCATCGCCACGTTCGCTTTCCACCCGGACAACATGAAGTGGCTGCGCCGTGCCGGAACTCTCCTGACTCGGGGGTGGGAGCGCATGACCGGTCTGGGCGTTCCCGAGGCGCGTACCGGTTACTTGTTAGGGATGGGTGCCGTCAAAAAGCAGCACGCCAGGTGGCTATGGGAGGAGACTCATCGTCGCGACCCCGACGCTGGGGCACAGGCAACCTTCGCTTTGCTCAGGTTTGACTCGCGTCCCTGGATCGGCCGGCTTGGCTTACCGACAATGGTGATCATCCCCACCGAGGACCTGCTGGTCCCACCGGCCTGGCAGTACCAGCTGGCATCGTTGATCCCCGACGTGCAAGTGGTCGAGGTGGTCGGCGCCCGTCACGAGGTTGTTTGGACCCACCCCGATCTGGTTCTCGACAAACTCGGCTCCTTCTTCGACTGACGAGCGTGTGGGTGCACACGCTCGGGGTTCTTTTACCGTCGCGCGATGTACAAGATGGCACTGGGTCTGGTGGCCACCTTGATGTTTGTCGTGGCGGCGCCAACCAGAGTTCTGGCACATGGCATCGGAGGCGGTCTCGATCTTCCCTTTTCTATTCGCTACTTCGTGTTTGGCGCCGTATTGATTGTGGTTGCCTCCTGGGTGGCTCTTGGCCTGCTTTGGCCGGAGCCACGGCTGCAGGACGGGCCCCGGTACGAAGGGCCGGGTCGCAGAGTCTCTGCTCGCCCAATTCTTCCAATCCTCGGGGTCTCCTCTCTGCTTCTCGTCATCGGACAAATCGTCCCTGACATCCTCGGCCTGGAGCGTGACTCGACACGTCCGACGATCGCTCCGGTCATGGTTTGGGTGGTGTTTTGGCTGGTGGTGCCGTTCGCTTCCTCGCTGATCGGAAGCTGGTACACCGATATCAACCCCTGGCGAACGGTCGCCGGCCGGAGTCAGACCGACAAGTCGCAAATCCTCAAACGTTTTGGCGTCTGGCCGGCAGCGATCATCTTCATTGCCTTCACCTGGTTCGAATTGGTTAGCCCCAACTCTGGCGACCCCACAACGCTCGGTGTTGCCGCACTCGTCTACACGACGTTTCTCCTGGTGGTGATGGTCCTGTTCGGTAGAGAAACCGGTCTTTCTTTCGACGCGTTCACGTCATACAACCGGCTCTTTTCTGCCATCTCTCCGGTCGGCCGCAACGGGGAAGGCAGACTCATCTGGCGTGGGTGGCTTCGGTCGTTGACGGTGATCCCCGAATGGTCGGGTTTATGGGTCTTTGTTGTCGCCATGATCGGGACCATCTCGTACGACGGAGCCTCGGACACCAACTGGTTCGACGACATCACCTTCGGTCTGGTTCGAAGCACCGGTGGGCAAACCGTTCTCTTGATCCTGGCGGTTGTCGTGGTGGGCCTGGGCTACTGGCTCATCTCGCTCGTCGTTGCCAAGCTCACCGACACCGGTGTCACCGCTATCCATGTGGCACAACGGTTCGCACACACGCTGGTCCCGATTGCCCTCGCCTATGCCGTTGCCCATTACTTCACGTTGATCATCTTTGAGGGCCAGCAGCTCGTTGCCGCCATCTCCGATCCGTTCGGTCTCGGATGGGACCTGTTTGGCACAGCTGACCGTCGTGTTGAGTTCTTCATCGCCACCGGTGAGCCGATCTGGTATTTCCAGCTCGCTTCTATCGTTGGTGGAACTGTGCTTGGAGTCGCACTTGCACACGATCGGGCGCTCGCTGATTTCGGCGATGACGCCACTCGCCCCCGGTACGCGATGCTTCTGATGATGGTTGCACTCACCGCTCTCGGTCTGACGATCCTCGCCGGTTGATGGAGGTCTTCGCCCACTATTGGGGGATCGACGAAGTCGGCGCCTTCGTGACACCGGCGATGCATGCCATCGTGGCGCTTCGTTGGGCAGAGGAGAAGGCGAGAGCCAAGAGGGATGAGGATGAAGACAGAGAGACAATTCATGTCGAGTGATGACGGAGTTTCCCTCGAAACCGTCGGCAAGCGCAGCCGTCTCGGCGCCTATGTTGCGCTGACAAAGCCACGGATTGTCGAACTCCTCCTAATCACAACCATTCCGTCCATGGTCCTGGCCGCGAACGGATGGCCCGGCACCTGGCTTGTCCTGACCACGCTGATCGGCGGGACCCTGTCGGCAGGAGGAGCCAACGCTCTCAACAGCTATGTCGATCGGGACATAGATGAGATCATGAAGCGAACCCGGCAGCGACCGCTCGCCCAGCATGAGTTGGCCGCTAAGAATGCCTTGGTTTTTGGTGTCGTCTTGGGGTTGGCCGGCTTCGCCTGGCTTTGGGTGACAACCAACCTGGTTGCCGCCTCCCTTTCGACAGGGGCTCTGCTGTTCTACGTGTTCGTCTACACGATGGCCCTGAAGCGCACCACAGTTCAGAACATTGTCATCGGAGGCGCGGCCGGGGCTGCACCCACGTTGGTCGGATGGGCAGCCGTCACTGGGTCCGTGGCTGGGCCAGCGTGGGTTCTCTTCTTCATCGTCTTCTACTGGACGCCACCTCATTTCTGGGCTCTAGCGGTCCGGTACAAAGACGACTACCAGAGTGCCGGCATACCGATGCTTCCAGCGGTCGCTGGTATCGAGGCCACTACCCGACGCATGCTTCTCTACACCGGCTTGATGGTCGGCGTGTCCCTGATGCTCGTCCCGCTTGGTGGAATGTCGTGGATCTACCTGGTCGCTGCGCTTGGTCTCGGTGCCTGGTTCCTTTGGGACACTTGGCGGGTCTATCGGGAGCCCGATCGGGCGATGAAATTGTTCACCACGTCGACGGTCTACCTCTCGGCACTGTTCGCCGCCGTGATGCTGGATGTGTTGCTTTGAAGCGGCTCATCGGGATGGCGGTTTTTGCCGCACTGATATTCGCCTCATGCGGAAGTGGCAAGGTCGACGGTTTTGCCCAGATCGCTTCTGCCAATGGCAATGTGGGTCTTGGCGAACAACGTGTTCTCATTGCCATCGTCGACCCCAAGACGGACCAGTTTCTTGGCGCTCCTGATGTTTCGGCAACTGCGACCCTCAGGGATCGCATTGGATCACCGATCGATGAGTACCAAGGCGATTTCATTTGGATCGTTCCCGATGTGCGCGGCCTCTATGCCTTCCACATGGACATTCCGGGGCCGGGAACGTTTCAGGTCACGGTTAAGAGCGAAGCATTCAATGATGCCGGGCCAGTCGGGTTGGTCACTGTTGAGGATCCCGGTGTGGTCGTCGTGGGAAATGATGCTCCCCGGTCGGAGACCCGGACCACTGCCGACCACGCCATCAGCGACATCACATCCGATCCGAACCCTGATCCGAGTTTTTACGAGCTGAGTGTCGCCGACGCGGTGGCTAGCGGGCCGACAGTCATCGTTTTCGGGACACCGGCCTGGTGCACCTCACAAGCATGTGGCCCCCTCCTCGACCAGGTGAAGGCGTTGTCGACTGAGTACCGCGATCTCAACTACGTCCACGTGGAGGTCTATGAGGACATCCACGTCAGCTCGTTTGAGGAATTGACCCTTGTTCCGTCGGTGGTCGATTGGGGACTGCCCGCCGAGCCCTGGGTGTTTGTCACTGACTCAAACGGCATCGTGACAGCAAGCTTTGAAGGCGTCGCTAGCGATGATGAGTTAACCAAGGCGTTTGAGGCCGTTTCGCCCTGATCTGTCGGGTGTTGGTCGAAGTTGGTTGGAGGTTCTCAATCTCCGTATGATGCCGATCCGATGGCCCGGCTTCGTCACCGTTTATCGCGATTTGTCGCCCTTGTTGGCGTTGCCCTGTTGTTTACGTCATGTTCACTGATCGAGGTCGATTCGCCCCTCACCACGTTCGATCCGGCCGGTCCCAACGCCGATCGGATCGATGGGCTCTTCTGGATGGTGTTCTGGATCGCCACCATCGTCTTTGTCCTGGTCATGGGTGCACTGGTAGTGATCATCTTCGTTTTCAGAGACCGGGACAGGGAATCAACCAAGGAACCAAAACAAACTCATGGAAACGCCAAGCTGGAAGTTATCTGGACAGTGATTCCGGCGGTGATCCTGGCAGCGATCTCAGTGCCGACGACGGTCGGAGTGTTCGACCTCACCGGCTGTGACCCCGATTCGATGCGTGTTGAGGTCACTGGTCACCAGTGGTGGTTTGAATACCACTACCCAGATCAGGATATCGACACCGCCAACGTCCTCGTCATTCCCGTCGACAAGGAGACCTGTTTGGAGATGACGTCAGATGACGTGCTGCACAACTTTTGGATCCCGTCGCTGATGGGTAAGCGCTATCTCGTGCCCGGCCAGATCACCCTGCTCAGGATGCATGCCGACGAAACCGGTGAGTTCTGGGGCCACTGCGCCGAATTCTGTGGTCTGTCTCATTCGTTGATGCGCGCTCGTGTCCAGGTCGTCGACCAGAGTCAGTTCGACACATGGGTAGCCAATCAGCAGGAGCCTGCGACTCTTCCGGTGGAGGGCGACCCCGGATATGACGGTTATCAGGTATTTGTCAATAAAGGGTGTGTGCAATGCCACACCGTACGATTCGACGATCCCGACGCTTCGAACATCATCGCAAGGGACGCCTTCAACGGTCCCGATCTGACTCACTTTGCTTCGAGGAATGTGTTTGCCGGGGCGACTCTGCCTGGAGAGGGTCAGCCTTACGATGCAGCACTCACCGAATGGCTGGCCGATCCTCCGAACGTGAAGCCGGGGAGTTTCATGCCCAATCTGGCTTTGACGTCACAGGAGATCGATGCATTGATCATTTGGCTGGAGGGCAACAAATGACAGCAACAGCTGAGCGCTCACAAAGCACGGTCTTCAGACGACCGGCGTCGCCCACCGGACTTTGGGGCTGGGTCACCACTGTCGACCACAAGAAGATCGGCATTATGTATGGCTACGCCGCATTCACGTTCTTCCTGATTGGCGGTGTCGAGGCCTTGCTCCTCAGGGTTCAGCTCGCCCAGGCCAACTCCGAGTTCCTCACTGCCGGGGCGTACAACGCATTGTTCACAATGCACGCGACGACAATGATTTTCTTGTTCATCATGCCAGCGTCGGCGGCGTTCATGAACTATCTGATCCCGCTGATGATCGGTGCGAGAGACGTCGCCTTTCCCAGACTCAACGCCTTGTCTTTTTGGATTTTCTTCTTCGGCGGGATCTTCCTCTACAGCACCTTCATCTTTGGCACCTCGCTACCACCTGTCAGCCCGGAGGGGGTTACCGGCAACATTCCCCTGGGTGGCGGTCCCGGCAGTTTCAACTTCTTGGCAGATTCACCGGATGGTGGCTGGTTTGGTTATCAGCCAAACGCGGGACCGCTCTATTCGCCGGGGACCGCCATGGACTATTGGGCGTTTGGGCTCCAGATCCTCGGTCTCGCCTCGCTGATCTCGGCGGTCAATTTCATAGTCACCGTTTTCAACATGAGGGCAAAGGGAATGCGGCTTCTGCGGATGCCGGTCTTTGTGTGGATGTCGACGGTGGTCGCCTTCTTACTTCTGTTCTCACTTCCGATCATTGCTGTCGCGCTCTTCATGGTGGGCTTTGATCGACAATTTGGCACTCTGTTTTTCGCGCCGACCGGCGGCGGGGATCCGATCCTGTGGCAACACCTGTTCTGGTTGTTTGGCCACCCCGAGGTCTACATCCTGATCTTGCCTGCAATGGGGATTGTCTCCGAGGTGCTTCCGGTGTTCTCCCGCAAACCTCTCTTTGGGTACTCCGCCATCGTTTTCGCCGGCGCTGCGATTGCTTTCCTCGGTTTCGGAGTTTGGGCCCATCACATGTTCGCTTCTGGGATCACACCGGTGGCCCAGGCTGCGTTTGGGCTGGCAACGATGACAATCGCCATCCCAACCGGAATCAAGATCTTCAACTGGATGGGCACTCTTTGGGGAGGCCGATTACGTCTCACAACCCCGATGTTGTTTGCGCTCGGGTTCTTGGCGATGTTCACAATCGGCGGTCTATCCGGAGTCACCCATGCGGTCGTCCCCTCGGACTGGCAACAGACCGACACCTACTACATCGTTGCCCACTTCCACTATGTGTTGTTTGGCGGTTCGGTCTTTGGTCTTTTTGCCGGGCTCTACTACTGGTTCCCCAAGCTGACTGGGAAAGTGATGAACCCCCGTCTGGGCAAGATTCACTTCTGGCTCATGTTCATCGGGTTCAATCTGACCTTTGCCCCGATGCACTGGCTTGGTCTCCAGGGGATGGTTCGTCGAACCTGGAAGTACGCACCGGATAACGGTTTCGAGCCGTGGAACATCGCAATCACGATCGGCGCTTTCATCATTGCGTTTGGATTTCTGATCTTCATGTACAACTGGTGGCACAGTCGTCGCAAGGGTGAAGACTCTGGTCTTGACCCCTGGGACGCCCGAACCATCGAGTGGTCGATTCCAAACCCCACCCCCGAGTACAACTATGCAACGCCGCCTGTGATCACACGGCTCGACGAGTTCTGGCACATGAAATATGGCGAGGATGAGGAGGGTCGTGCAGTTCGTAAGCCCGAGGCCGACGAGATGCTCATCGAACTCGCGCATGACGGGAACAATCCGTCAACACCGATACATCTCCCGGCCCCGTCCTACTTCCCCTTCGTGATGGCGATTGGCCTGCCCCTGGTTTTCTACGGGGTGATCTATCACACCACCGCATGGGGTAAAGCTCTGATAGTCATCGGCGTTCTGGTGATGATGTCGTCTTTGATCGGTTGGAGTCTGGAGCCGGTCGAGGAACCGCTCGAGGATCACAACGATGGGATCGTCGATCCGGAGGGCGCCAGTGTCTGACGTTTCCCAAGACATAGCTGTCGAGCACCACGAAGAGCACGAGTCGACTGGGATTGACAACCGCAAACTGGGAATGTGGCTGTTCCTGAGCTCCGAGTTTCTTCTCTTCGGTGCCCTGATCTCCAACTATCTGCTCTATTCGAATCGCTCGGGTTTCGCCGGCACCTATCCGGCCGATGTGTACGACATCCCCTTCACCTCCGTCAGCTCATTTGTCCTTCTGATGAGCTCGCTGACGATGGTGCTGGCACACAACGCTCTGAGCACCGGCGACCAAAACGGCACCCGTACCTGGCTTTTCGCAACGGCCGCCTTGGGCGCAGTGTTCCTAGGTGGTCAGGTGTTCGAGTTCACCGAGTTCATCGTTCAAAATGACATGACTCTCTCGACTAATCCGGCCGCCTCGGCGTTCTATTTGCTCACCGGTTTCCACGGCACTCACGTTGCGGTGGGTGTGATCATGTTGCTTTCGTTATGGGGCATCTCACGGAAGCAAGGCGGGTTATCCGAGAAGCACGGTTTGAACCTCGAACTGGTTGGGCTCTATTGGCACTTTGTTGACATCATTTGGATTGTCATATTCACCGTTGTCTACCTGCTTTCGGTTCCACAATGACAGCTGAGCAGCAGAACCACGAGGCGCACCCCACGCCGGCTCAGTATTGGAAGATTGCCGCCCTGCTTGCCGTGCTCACGGCGATCGAGGTGTCGTTGTTCTACATCGACCGGGAGCTCGATCTCGAGATCTTCAATGCGGTTGCGCTGATCGGGTTGTCGACGCTGAAATTCATAATCGTTGTGGGTTGGTTCATGCATCTCCGTTTTGAGAAGCCGATGTTGACCCGTTTCTTCACCGCAGGCTTTGTGCTTGCGACCGCCCTCTACCTGGTCTTGCTCTCTGCGTTGGGGGTTGTCGCGGTTCGGGGTGGCTAGGGATGAGCCTCTCATGATTCCCGACTGGCACCCTCACTACGACCTTTGGGCCCTGATATTCATCCTGGGTGTTGGCTACTGGTATGCCAATGTCCGGATACGCCCGCACCTTGCTCCGGGAGCCCCAGGTCCAACCCGGCGGCAGTGGTGGCAGTGGTATCTCGGGCTCGGTTTTATCTGGTTGGTGTCTGGCTGGCCTGTCCACGACATCGGTGAGCAATCACTCTTCACCGTTCACATGTTTGAACACATGATTTTGGCCCTGGCTGCCCCCGCGCTTCTACTAATGGGGACACCAAGGTGGTTGGCCGACGTCACGCTGGGTCATCCCAAAGTGGCCAGATGGCTCCGGCCGCTTTCCAAAGCCGTGCCGGCTTTCGTCATCTTCAACACCACCTTCATCTTGATCCACTGGCCTGAAATGGTGGAGTGGATGTTGACCAGCGAATTGGTCCATTTCGGCATGCACACACTGCTTTTCGTATCTGCATTTCTGATGTGGATGCCGGTCTTGTCTCCCACGCTGGCGATTCCAAAGCTGAGCCGTCCGACGCAGATGCTCTACCTCTTTCTCCAGTCACTGCTGCCCACCATCCCGGCATCGTTCCTCACGTTTTCGACCGTTGCCTTGTACCCGGTTTACGGCGACGCTGCGGAGGCGTTTGGACTCACCGCTGTCTCCGATCAGACAATCGCGGGTGTCATGATGAAGCTGGGCGGAGGGTTCTTGATCTGGGCCACAATTGCCGTGATCTGGTTTCGCTGGACTTCCGAAGAGCGTGACTGGGAACAGATCGACTCACCAGCGCGGGTGCCTTGATGAGCCACAAGCCGGGTCGGTTTTTCCTGCCGGGCCCCACCGAGGTGCACCCAGACGTGCTGGCGGCACAGAACGCTCAGATGATCGGACATCGGGGGTCTGCTATCAAGGAGTTGATGGCGAGCATCGAGGCCGGTCTCAAACCGGTGTTCGTCACCAATCGGCCTGTGATCGTGTCGACCTCATCGGCTACGGGCATGATGGAGGCGGCGGTGCGCAACGGCGTGCTCGACGGGAAAGTGCTCAGCCTGGTCACCGGTGCTTTCTCGGGTCGATTCGCCGAGATCGGACGGTCGTGTGGTCTTGATGTCGATGTGTGGGAGGTCGCCTGGGGTGAGGTCCAGTCACCGGACGAATTGGCTGGACGTCTCGCAACGACAAGCTATGACGCTGTCACATTGTCCCATTCGGAAACCTCCACCGGTTCGCTCCATGACTTGGAATCTGTTGCGCAAGTTGTTGCTGAGCACGACAACACGCTGCTGTTGGTCGACTCCGTCACCGGCATCGGTGGTGTCGAGACCAGACCCGACGATTGGGAGATCGACTTCATCCTCACCGGGTCCCAAAAGGCATTGGCGCTTCCACCGGGTCTTGCCTTTGGCCTTGCTTCAGACAAGATGATGGAGCGATCTCGCCAAGCAGAGGGTCGCGGGTGGTACTTCGCCCTCGATCGCTTGGCGGATGAGCTCGAAGGGAATCAGACCCCGGCAACGCCAGCCCTTTCTCTTCTGTACGCCCTCGACTTGCAGTTGAAGCGAATCGCCAACGAAGGCATGCAAGCACGCTGGCAACGTCATCTCGACATGCAACAGAGGACCTTCGAATGGGTTGATGAGATGAGCGCGGCGGGTGCCGGTATCGATGTGTTCGCGGCCGACGGCCACCGTTCGCCCACGGTTACGTGTATTGCGATGCCTGGTGGTGAAGGCGCCTCGGATGTCGTTGCAGAACTCGCCAATAGAGGCTGGGTCATTGGTGGTGGCTACGGCAAGCTCACAGAGTCAACCATTCGCATCGGACATATGGGTGACCACACCGTCAGTGAACTAGATGCCCTTCTAAACGAACTCGGAGACGTAATCGGATGACCTTCAAGGTCTTGGCAACCGACAAGGTCTCTGGCGAAGGGCTGTCCCTACTTCACGAGGATGACCGTTTCGAGGTGACTCACATCGATGATTCCTCGAGTGAGATCTTTTTTCAGTCACTGGGCTCTGCCGATGCGTTGGTTATTAGAAGCGCCACCGACGTCGGCGCCAGCCTGATTCAGCGGGCGCCCGAGTTGAAGGTCATCGGGCGAGCAGGCGTGGGTATCGACAACGTGGATGTGGATGCCGCATCTGCCAACGGCATCGCCGTCTACAACGCACCGGGGGGTAACACCACTGCCGCCGCAGAGATGACCATGGCCCTAATGCTTTCCTTGCTTCGCAAGATTCCGGCGGCGGAGCGATCGGTAAGGGACGGTCGATGGGATCGTGCTGCTTTCAAGGGCAACGAGCTGAAGGGGCGCACGTTGGGTCTCATTGGTGCCGGACGCATCGGCGGGGAGGTGGCGAAGAGATGTCAAGCCTTTGGGATGGACTGCATCGTCTACGACCCTTATCTGACGGAGGATCGGGCAGAGGCGCTCAATGCTCGTCTTGTCGAACTCGGCGAAGTCTTGGACAACGCCGACGTGATCTCGATCCACGTCCCTCTCACCGATGAAACACGTGGTCTGATCAATGACGAGACGCTCTCACGCATGAGGAGAGGAGCCCTTGTGATCAACGCCTCACGTGGTGGTGTGATCGATGAGCTCGCTCTTGGCAGGGCCTTGGAAGCCGGCAAGATCGCTGGCGCCGCCCTCGACGTCTACGAGCGTGAGCCGTTACCTGTTGACAGCCCGCTTCGCGATGCTCCCAACCTGATTCTGACTCCCCATCTGGGCGGCTCGACAGCCGAGGCGCAGGTCGAGGTGGCCCGGGAAGTGGCAGCACACGTCGTCCGCCGTCTCTGCGACGGTGATGTCAGCGGGGCGGTCAACGGGGCTCAGCTTCACTGAGGCCCATTTTTTCCTTCTGTGAAGATTATTGCGGATATAGCGCGGGAAAATCTTCACAGAAGGGTGGTTTTTGGTTCACAACAGTTGAACGACTGCCGCGTGCCCTTCTGATTCGCCCTCCTCGGCGTGTTCGTCGGCCCCGCTGTAGAACAGGACGGCAAGGATGACGACAAGCACGGTCCCGAGTCCGACAATCGCCCAGAGAAGGTCTCCAAATGAGATCCTCATCTCAGGCTTGCTCCCAGCGAGAGCGGCGAATCCCAGAATCCCGGCGGCGGTCAGGATGCCAACGATTGAGGCTCCTCCGCTGGTCAGATGACTGGATTGGATCAAGGTGTAGCCGAAGGGTACGACCAACAGGATGAGCAGGGTCAATGCCATCATCGGTATCCCTATTGCGTTGCTGAGCCGCCCGCGCACCCTTTCGACCTCTTCCAAGTCGCGGTCGTCGACAGCGACCGGTGTCCCCAAGATTTGGGGGACAGCCGAGCTGATCGCGCCGAGGACGGCTCCCCCGATCAGCATGATCGCGACGGTGGGCAAAACGGGGAGCTGGATCAGTCCCTCGCTTCCTTCGATTTGGGTGCCCAGGCCTGTCAGGACGACCCCGGCGACAACACCGAGAATCAAACCGAGGATCGCTCCAATCCATGCTGTTGAAGACTTTGACCCTGCCAGTTGCATGGCAGGGTTCGTCCAGGCCGCTGCGGCTCTGGAGAAGCCAGCCACGATGGCCCCGAACAAGATGCTCACCAGCGCGATGCCGATGATGACTCCGCTGGAGTTGACCTGAACAATCGGGCCTTCATCTGGGAGAACGGCAGCTGTGTCGGCCCAGAACGCGGAGGCGAAGAAGAACGCGATCAATCCGAGGCCGGCTCCAGTCCATGCGCCCACTCTCACCGCAGTCTTGACTCGCCTGCCAACGGAGACCGGTTCGAGCTGTTCTTCGGGCTGTGGCACGTATTGGGTTTCTTCGACGATCGGCACTTCTATGACCGGTGGTTCCATGACGGCTACCGGGGCAGCCGGCGCTTCGGCTACCGCTTCGGCTACCGGCTCGGCGGTGGTGGCAGGTGGGGCCGGTGTGGAGGGGGCAATAGGAGCGCCACCAGCCCAGGCGGAAAGGATCTCATCCACCGTCGCTCCAGATTCGGCGGCTCGAGCAGCCGCTGACCGCTGAACCAGGTCGGCCGGCGTGCCAAGAGCGGCGGCGGCAGCATCGAGGATATCGCTCACGATGCGGCACTTTAGAGGTGCATATCCACCAGCGCATACATACAACACCGGTGGTTGCGCCATGGGTGCCGAATCCACTCAACTCGTGGTCACCGTTAGCCTTGCGTCGCATGTTCGGGGCCATCAGCTATCCACCCATCCCCATCTGGGATATCGGGCCAATCGCCTTTTCGCTGCATGGCCTGTTCGCGGCCCTCGGTTTTCTCGCCGGCGCTCTCCTGGCGAGTCGAGAGTTGAGGAAACGGGGATATGACGTCGTCAAGTATCAGTCTGCCTTGACCTGGGGCCTGGTGGGTGCCCTGCTCGGTGCTCGTTACCTAACGGCTCCGGCCGCGATCATGACGGCGATCGATGAGGGGACCTCGATTCTGGCAACTCTCAACCCCATCTCGGGCAACTTCTCCATCCTCGGCGGGTTCCTGGGTGGCATCGTTGCCGGAACCTGGCGGATGAAACAAGTTGGACTCTCGATCTGGCCGACCTTGGACATGTCGTCGTTTGGTCTTGCTCTTGGCACCATCGTCGGTCGCATCGGTGATCTCGCCATCGTCGAGCACCTCGGGCGAGTGACCGACGTTGCATGGGGTTATGGAATCAAACCGGGTTACGTCCTGGCGCCGCAACACACCAGTCTTCAGTGCGCCGACACGGTCAATCTCGTCGACGGATTCTGTCCATATCCGGGAGAAGTTGGAGTGGCCGGTGTCTATCACCATGTGGCGGCATATGACATGATCGGGGCGATCATCTTGCTTGGCGTCCTCTACCTGGTTCGCAGCCGTTTCCGCCTCCACTATGGGCAGCTTTTCTTTCTCTGGGTCGCTTGGTATGGGCTCCAGAGGTTTGTCCTCGACTTCCTGCGGTTTGGCATGGGCGATGCCGAGATCGGAAGTTTCACTTGGAACCAAATCAGTGGTCTAGTTGCCGGTATTGGTGGGTTGGTGGCTGTTTGGGTGATGGGACGCAAACAGCCGATTGTCAGCGTTGATGAGGACACCCTCAGAGGTGCCGTCCTCGAATCCGCCTCCGCCTAGTGTCCGGTTCAGCTAGGAAGCGTTTTTTTCGTCGCGCCAGGCAAGCCACTCGGCAACAGGCGCAAGGTCGTAGCCGGTCACGCCATCCATTCCCAAGGTGATGAATGTGGCCCCCGCCTCGTACAGATCGTCGGCAGACTCCGGTTTCTCCGGCGTGGCTCCGGCAGAGCGTTCAATCTCTCCTGGGTCACGTCCGATGTCGGTGCAATGGCTGTCCAACACCTGATTCTTGTGCCGGATCAGATCTACCTCGCCGAAGCCATGCCAGATGGAGGCGTACTCGGCGGTGTAGCGAAGCGTCTTCTTCTCACCACCACCTCCGATGAGGATCGGAATGTTACGTGTGGGCGCAGGATTCAGCTTCGACCAACGTTCGGTGATTCGGGGAAGGGCCTGACGGAGGTCGGCGAGCCGTGATCCGGGTGTCCCGAAGTCGTAGCCGTATTCGTCGTAGTCCTTTTCGAACCATCCGGCCCCGATACCGAGAATTAGTCTTCCGTCCGAAGCGTGATCAACTGTGCGTGCCATGTCGGCCAGGAGTTCAGGATTTCGGTAGGAGTTGCAGGTGACCAGGGCGCCGATTTCGACCCGTTCGGTGATCTCGGCCCAAGACCCGAGCATGGTCCAGCACTCGAAGTGCTTTCCGTCAGGGTCACCAAAGAGCGGGAAGAAATGATCCCAGTTGAAGATGGCGTCGACCCCCATCTCTTCGGCGCTGACGACTGCGGCCCTGATATCGGTGTAGCTGGCGTGTTGTTGCGGCAGGCCAACACCGATGCGGACGGGATGTGTCATGGGGCTCCTGGCTCAGTTGGGCGGCCGAACCTTAGATGTCGATTCCATGCATCGAATCCACAATGAGCTCATCAACCACTGCTTTCAGAGCCTCAGGCTCCGAAGCCCCTTCTTCGAGACTGGCCCGGTATGTGGCGAGTTGACGATGCGCAGACGTCCCGTTCTGAACGATTTCCCTGGCGTGTCTGATCTCCTCTCTGGCGTCGAAATCGACGGCGTCCTGGGCCAGGACCTCGATGAACTCTTCAATCAGTTCGGTCATGGGGACAAGCTTGCCTTTCCCAAAGTCCACTAATGACCCGTCGGTGCCGTAGCGTTGGGCACGCCAGATGTTCTCCTCGATCATCCCCGGCGAGTAGACGCGCCACTTCTGATTGTTGCGGCGGAGCCGGTAGAGGTAGCCAAGAAGACATTGGTAGAGGGCGGCGATGGTCATGGCGTCGTCGAGCCGCGTGCACACGTCGCTCACGCGCATCTCCAGGGTCGGAAAGCGATGCGACGGTCGAATATCCCACCACAGTTTGGTGGCGTCCTCGACGAGTCCGGCTTCGACCAGTATGTTGACATAGCGCTCGTATTCACCCCATGAATCGAACTCCTCGGGGATACCTGTTCGTGGCATATTCTGGAAGATGACCAGGCGATAGGCATGGAGACCAGTGGGGCTTCCATCCCAGAATGGTGAAGAGGTGCTCAACGCCAGTAGATGCGGCAACATGTACTTCACCTGATTCATCAGGTCGATTCTCAGGTCTGGGTCATCGATCCCCACGTGCACATGCATCCCACAAACGACCAGCTGCCGGGCGACCTGCTGAAAGTCTTCTGCAAGACGCAAATAGCGTTCGTCTTCGGTCGTCTCCTGGTTTGCCCAGTTGGCGAAGGGGTGTGTCGAAGCAGCGATGATCGCCCCGCCGTAATCACTCACGATTCTCGAGAGACTGCTTCGAAGTTGTGCCACCTCGTCTCTGGCTTCTGAGACCTTGGTGCACACACCGGTTCTGATCTCGATCTGGGCCTTGAGGAACTCATGGGTGGCGGCTTCCCCAACTACCTCATTGATCGCTTTCCACATATCCGGAGGCGGGCTCTTGATCAGATCTCGGGTCTCGCGATCGACGACGAGATACTCCTCTTCGATTCCTACGGTGAAGGCGGGACGTTCCATCATCTCGCAACCTAGTTACTCATCTGAGCTCGTCGCTGTCGGGCACATTCCTCGCGGACATGGCACCCGTCGAGATGATCATTGACCAGACCCATCGCCTGCATGAAGGCATACACAGTGGTCGGGCCGACAAACGACCACCCCCGCGTTTTCAGGTCTTTGGATAGCGCGGTTGAGGTCAAGGTGGTCGCGGAAATCTCGGTCGGTGGTTGTTCCTCAGGTCCGGCCCAGGACCAGAAGTAAGACGACAGAGATCCGCATTCGTCGATGAGGTCGAGCGCTCTCTCGGCGTTGTTGATGGTGGAGCGGATCTTGCCCTGATGCCGGACGATGCTGGAATCGCCAAGTAGTCGCTCGACGTCGCCCTCCGCGAAGCCGACCACGACCGCAGGATCGAATTGAGCGAAGCCTTGTCTGAAGTTGTCGCGTTTGCGCAGGATGGTGAGCCAGGACAACCCCGCCTGGAACCCTTCCAGGCATATCTTTTCGAAGAGGCGATGGTCGTCAGTAACGGGGTGACCCCACTCGTCGTCGTGATAGCTGCGGTAGATCTCAGGTTCGGAGCCCCACCAGCACCGGGTGACACCGTCTTCGTCGGTGATCAAATCCATTTTGGTGAGTCTTGCATGGCGGACGTGGAGGGTTTACACAGTGTTAGCGGCCGGGCTCATATTGTGATCGTTTGTGAAGTCCACACGATCTCGCGACGCCCTCTCTGGTGCGGCGGCTGCCGGCCTGGCTCTTGGCGTCTCTGAACTGATCGCCGGCCTCGTCAGGGGTCTCCCTTCCCTGATCCAAGGCCTGGGCAATTGGGTCATTGATGTGTCTCCAAAGCCTCTGAAGGATTTTGCCATCGAAGTGTTTGGGACCAGCGACAAGCTGGTGCTTCTCATTTCGATCGGTGTCGTCACCATTCTGCTGGGTGCAGTGGTCGGGGTATTTGCGCGGAAACGGTTCGTTCTCGCCGTTGTTGCCTTCATTGGCTTCGCGGTGGCTTCGGCGTTTGCAGCCGCTCGCGACCCTCAGATCTCAATGGCTTTGGCGATCATCCCGGCAGGCGCCGCGGCCATCACCGGACTCGGCGTTCTCCAGTGGCTCTATGGCCTGGGGATGTCTGCGACCCAGTCGACCGAGACTGCCAGCGAATCTGAGCTGGGCTGGTCGCGTCGAACATTTCTCATTGGTACCGGTGCCGTTTTTGGTCTTGCCGCGGTGTCGGCAGCGACCGGCAGATGGCTGCTGGATTCGGCAAAGAGGGCAGTTGCCGGTCGCAACGAGGTGGTGCTGCCGAGCCCAGCGGAGGCTCTCCCGTCGGTGACGCCGGCAGCCGATCTCCAAGTCGACGGGCTGACCCCAATCATCGTGCCCAACGACGATTTCTATCGGATCGACACCGCCTTCGCCGTGCCAACCATTGTCCTCCAGGATTGGGCTCTCACGGTGAAAGGGCGGGTTGACCGGCCATACACGATCACCTACGCCGATCTTCTCGACATGCGCATGGTCGAACGGGATGTGACGCTCTCATGTGTTTCCAACAGGGTCGGTGGCGGTCTGGTGGGCAATGCCCGGTGGCAGGGTGTTCCCCTCAGCGAGATTCTCGATCGAGCCGGTGTGAGGGATGACGCCGAGCAGCTAGTGGGGCGTTCTACCGACGATTTCACGGTTGGGTTTCCGGTAGAAGCCGCATTTGACGGTCGTGAGGCACTGGTAGCTGTTGGGATGAATGGCGAGCCTCTTCCGTTTGAACATGGTTTTCCGGCCCGTCTCGTCGTTGCGGGGCTCTATGGGTATGTGTCCGCGACAAAGTGGCTGACAGAGATCGAGCTGACCGGCTGGGACGATTTTGATGCCTACTGGATTCCTCGAGGCTGGTCCAAAGAGGCACCGATCAAAACACAGAGCCGGATCGACACGCCTTCTGACGCTGAGCCGATCACCACCGAACCTCGCATTGTGGCCGGGGTTGCCTGGGCACCTCCCAGGGGGATCTCCAAGGTGGAGGTGCAATTGGGCGAAGGTCAGTCTTGGCTGGAGGCCGAGTTGTCAGAACCTCTCTCGGTCAACAGTTGGGTTCAGTGGCAGATCCCATGGACCCCGTCTGTGTTGGGCCGGAACGTGATCAGGTGTCGAGCCTCCGATGGTGATGGGATCCTTCAGGATGAGATGGAACGCCCACCTGCCCCCAATGGCGCCACTGGGTGGCACACCCAGCCCGTGCTCGTCGCAGAGGCTTAGTCGGCCCGGCTAGTCGGCGGAGTCAACAGCTGACACCGACCAGGCAAGACCTGTGTCGGGATCTTCTATGGCAAGTCTCAGCTGCCAACCCGTGCCGGGCGCTCCGTCGTCGAACCAATAGAAGCGGAGACGGTTGACCGAATCTGCGAACACCGAAAGGTCCGGCGGCCAATCGAGGTCGCAGAGCATGGCCACAGCCCACCATGCCCCATAGCGCCCGGCGGCAGCGCCTCGACGTCGTCCGTGGGCGCCACCGGAGGCGCCTGCCCAGGCCATCCAGGCGAAGGCCTCATCAGTCCGCAGTCGTGCCATGTTTGCCTTGCTGAGCCCGAGAGCTCTCACCGCATCGGCTGCCGAGCCTTCGACGGTGATTGTCTCGCAGCGGCCGTTGGACTCGGTTGTCCATGCTTGGACCAGGTCAGCAAGGGCCCCTTCGGAGTCGGCGTCAGCGACGACGGTCGGTTTATCTCCCAGGTCGATCGGCTTGGTTGCGAGAGGTTTGGGAGACGGCGCGTCGACCTTGTCGGACTTGTAGGTGGCCAACTCATATGAGGGCTCCCACTCCTGTAGGCGAGTCGGCAGGTCGGCGATGTCATCGACATCGAACTCGCCACGTACTGCTCGCTCGGCAGCGAAGGTCGCCCGTTCGGGCCCATGCTCGATGTAGGGCTCGAGATCGCTCCAGGTTTTGGTTGACGAGGCAACCTCGGGCAGTGGGCCCAAGGCGAATCGCGCCGCGCCTTCACTCAGAACTGGTCCGGCAAAGGAGGGTGGCGCTTCGAGTGCCAGACGGTATCTGATGTGCTCGTCGACACCCCAAAGCTGCTTGCCTCTGGTCACGGCTTCCTGACATCTCGCTCGCAATTCGACCAACTCGTCCCATCCGGCACTTTCGCAGAAGCCGTCGACGACCCGGAGAAGTTCGTCCAAATCGGACACCTCGATGGCGTCGATCGCTCGTTGGGTGATCACGGGTCGTCACCAACGTTGACTGGGAGGTCGAGGTTGGACCATTCCGAGAATGACCCCACGTATACGTGGGGCATTTTCCGGCCGGCTACGACCATTGCCAGTGCGTTGTGGCACGCGATTACTCCGCTGCCGCACGAGACCACCGCACCATCGCCTACCTGGTCGAAGCGCTGTAAGAGATCGTCTGCGGCCAGGAACCGACCGTCGTCGCCGGTGTTATCCGTAGCCGGGAGGTTGATCGCACCAGGTATGTGTCCGGCCTTCGGATCAACCGGCTCAACCTCACCTCGATATCGATCGGCAGGTCGTGCATCAACGTGCGGTCGACCGGCCAGGTCATGACGAGTTGCCACCCCGGCAAAGTCCCCTTGTGGATGGGTGGTGCGATCCCTGGTGGTGTCACCCCGCTCGACGAGCCGGGCCTCTTCGACCCATCGTTGATAGCCACCGTCGAGGACGCGGACACGGTCGTGACCTATCGACTTGAGCATCCACCACAATCGTGCAGCGATGGTGTTCTTCATGTCGTCGTAGACCACCACCTCATCAGACGGACCGATACCGAGCCGGCCCAAGGTTTGGGCAAACACGCCCGGATCGGGCAAGGGGTGACGTCCCGAGCCTGGCTCTGAGGAGAGATCGGTGTCCAGGTCGACAAAGACTGCGCCTGGAATGTGTCCCGCCTCGTAGTCCTGACGTCCGTGGTCGGGGCCTGTCAATGCCCAACGGATGTCGTTGAGCACAACCTCGTCGAGACGGTGGGCCAACTCGGTGGTCGAAATCAGCGGATGCATCGGCGCCATTTCACCACAGGTCGGCCAGTAGCCCGTCACCTTGTTTAGTTCTAGAACATTGAGTAGGCTCTGTGAGATGCTAATACGACTCGATCCGCGGTCAGACAAACCGATCTACCGCCAGATCTCAGACGCGGTTGCCACCTCGATCGAGGACGGAACCATTGATCCAGGTGAGCGTCTGCCCTCGGCGCGGTCCCTGGGAGACGCGCTCGACGTCAACATGCACACGGTCCTCCGTGCATACTCACAATTAGAGGAGTGGGGGCTGGCCGAAATGCGAAGAGGCCGCGGGGGAGTCGTCGTTTCCTCTGGAGCCAACCTCAAAGGCATGGCAAAGCGACTCGTTGGCCAGGCGCGCCGCCAGCGATTGGAATTGGGCGAATTGACCCGTTTGGTCGAGGAGGCGTGGAATTGAGAACCTGGGGGCGTCTTCTCGCGTGGGCCGGTCTGATGGCCGTATTGGGTTTACTGCCACTTGTCGTCGGGTGGTCGAATCTCCCCGATCCTCTGGCGATCCATTGGGGGATTGGCGGTTCACCTGACAACGCATGGCCGAAGAATGCGGCTGCGCTCCTTCCGATCAGCATGGTCGCCATCGGTCTCTTCACCACTTCACTGTTTCGTATCGAGAGCAAGCCGACTGCCGAGGTCTTCGCCATGGTTGGGCTGATGGGTGGTCTTGGGTTCTCGTTGATGGCCAGCGTTGTCTATCTCAACTGGGATGCCCCCACCCTGGCAGGAGGCCGGGGCATTCACATGGTGGCAACTCGCCGCCGTCCTGGCGACCGGTGCCCTGGGAGCCTGGATCGGATACGTGCTGGGTATCCGCCGGTATCCGCGCCCTGAGACTTCCGAAAGCGTCGCCGGGCCGGAGCTCGAGCTTGGTGATGGCGAAACCGTTTCTTGGATCGGCGGATGTTCGGTGAAATGGCCACTCGTTTTGTTAGGCGGGTTGGCGTTGGTCTTCTTCCTGATGCCCGGCTGGTGGAAATTGCTCGGATTGGCTTTCGTCGTGCTCGGGTTCCTCTTTCTGTGGGTGTACGTGGTGATCAACAGCCACGGCCTCCAAGTTCGGCTGGGAGGAGGTGTGCCCGTCAAGAGGATTCCGCTCGATCGGATCAAGACCGTCCAGGCCATCGATCTCGAGCCCTCGCAATGGTCGGGCTGGGGATACCGAGTTGTGCCCGGCGGGTCGGCTGTCGTCCTACGGCGGGGAGATGCGATTCAGGTCAACATGACAAATGACCGCCGATTTGCAGTGACTGTCGATGACGCAGCGACTGGCGCCGCTCTACTCAACGGTTTGGTGACGCGATTCCAGTGGGATGGTTCTTAGTAGTCACCAGCTCACTCCTCCTCGGTGACAGTGGTGTCTCTGCGCAACTCCGAGCCGAGATCGGTGACTGTAGATCCGACGGCTGAGGCGAATGATCCAACCGCATTCTTGAGTTGCTCTCTGATGGCCGGATCCTTGAGAGCAGCAGTGACCGACTCGGCCACTTGATCCCAGGCACCAGCCAGAGTGGAAAAGGCTTGCTTGATCTCCTCTTCAGACGGTCCGCGGTCGTCGGCGACCTTTCGATAGGTCTCCTTGATGCGGCGTCCGATTCCACTGAACTCGGCTGTCGCCGAATCCCAGGGGTCGCTCGGTGATTCGGTCGTAGGATCTGGATCGTGCGTCTCCACCTACTCGATGGTACCTATGAACTCTTCCGTTCCCACTTCGGCCGGAAGGACACGGTCCCCGGACCTGACGGCACCGACATCAGGGCGACCTTGGGGATTCTCGAGTCGACGTTGGCGCTGCTCCGCGAACCCGGTGTAACCCACTTGGCAGCGTGTTTCGACACAGTGATCGAGTCGTTCCGCAACGACATGTTTCTTGGCTACAAATCGTCGATTGGGATGGACGAGGAGCTTTTAGCCCAGTTTCCTTATGCGGAGAAGGCCCTCGAAGCGATTGGCGTGGTGGTTTGGCAGGGTATAGAGGTGGAGGCAGACGATTTGTTGGCGGCCGCCGCGATACGTTGGGTTGAGGATGTGGACCAGGTGGTCATCGCCACGCCGGACAAGGATCTGAGTCAGGTCGTTCTCGGCCAACGCATCGTCACCTACAACCGACGGGAAGAGAGGATCGTCGACGAGGAGGGAGTTGTCGCCAAGTTTGGCATCCATCCAGAGTCGATTCCTGACTACCTCGCTCTGGTCGGTGACACCGCTGACGGAGTGCCCGGTTTGCCGGGCTGGGGTGCCAAGTCGGCTTCGACATTGTTGGCTCGTTACGGGAGATTGGAGATGATCCCCCCGGCAGTCGACGAGTGGGAGGTCACGGTTAGAAGTGCTGCCAAGTTGTCGGCGACCTTCAATGAGATGCAAGACGAGGTGTACTTGTACAGGGAGTTGACCACCCTACGTTTGGACATTCCCTTCGAGGAGGACTTGTCGGACATCGAGTGGCTAGGGGTTCCGAAGGATCGCTTCCTCGCCTTTTGCGACGAACGTCATTTTGACGCCGGAGCGATCAGGGTGCACCGCTGGGCTGAATGACCGTCTGGAGTCAGTCCTCGTCGGTTACCCAGACCAGGTCGAAACGATCCAGACAGTCAGCGCAACGATAAGCGATCGGTGTTCCTTCCTCGACGGGCTCGTCGTCCGGGGGCAGGAAGCTGAGCAGATGAGCCGTTCCCCCGCACTCAACACAGTTGATTGTGGGTGGGGGTCGATTCATAGGTCGCTCGGCGGTTTGGCAAGTAGCAGCACCACAGTTCCGACGACACCGGACACAACAGATCCGGCGAATATTCCCACCTTGGCGAGATCGGTTAGGTGGGGGTCGGTGAAGGCGAGTCCGGCCACGAACAGCGAGACTGTGAAACCGATCCCAGCGACTGCCGAGAGCCCGACGATATGCCCCCAACCCGTCCCTGGTGGCAGCCTGCCGATGTTCAGCCTGACTGCCGCCCAGGTGAATCCGGTGATTCCGATGAGTTTGCCCACTACGAGACCAGCCGTTACACCGAGGGCAACAGTCGACCCCATCGCATCGGTGAAGCCAATCTCCCGAAAGTTCACCCCGGCATTGGCCAGGGCGAATATGGGAACGATTAGGAAAGAACTCCAGGCGACCAGGCTCAGTTCCATCCGGTTCAGTGGGGACACCGACTCACGAGCGATTTCGCTCAGCAGGAGAGCTTCGTGGTCTGCATGTTCCTGGTCGTGATGGTTATTGATCTCAGACGGGTACTGATCGATTATCGCCCTCGTCTTCTCGTCCATGGTATCCGGCGAATAGTGAGGCCGGGCGGGAGTAAGGAAGGCCAGGGCAACACCTGCGAGGGTCGCGTGGACACCCGATTCGAGGGTGAAATACCAGATAGCGAGGGCGACCGGAACGTAGAAGACCAATGATCGGACCCCGACCTTGTTTGCAATCCAAACTGCTATCAGCCCGACGATGGCGGCGGCCAGGTAACCGGTATTGAGCTCTTCGGTGTAGAAAATGGCAATTACGGCGATGGCACCAATGTCGTCGGTGATCGCAACCGCTAGCAGGAACAATTTGGCGCCGGGGGGCACCCTAGATCCGAGAAGGGCGACAATTCCAAGTGCGAAAGCGATATCAGTGGCCATCGGGATCCCCCACCCTCTGATCGCTTCACCGCCTTCGCCAACATTGATGAAGATATAGATCAAGGCCGGGAGGAGCATTCCGCCCAGTGCCCCCATCACGGGCAATGCGGCGGCGCGGGGGTCGCGAAGGTCCCCAAGTACGAGTTCGCGTTTGATCTCCAGGCCGACGACGAAGAAAAAGATCGCCATCAGCCCGTCATTGATGATCTCCAATACCGATTCGTTGAGATGAAATCCAGCAATCTCGATACTGACGCGCTCTTCGAGAATGGAGAAGTAGGTATCAGAGAAGGCGCTGTTCGCCCAAACGATCGCAGCGACGGCTGCGATGAGCAGCACGATCCCCGATGCGGCCTCAATCCGGCTGAAGCGGACGAATGGTCTGACAAACGTCTTTGGAACAAAGCGATCAGAAGAGATCCAAGTCTGGTGTCTCGGGTCCATCAGCGATCAGTCACCGACGGTCTTTCCTGCTGACATCAGCATTTCGGCTGCCTCGACCACCCTCGAAGCCATCCCGGTTTCAGCACTTCTCATGTATGACCGTGGGTCGTAGGCCTTCTTCTTCCCGACGTCTCCATCGATCTTGAGGACACCATCGTAGTTATTCATCATGTGGTCGACGATCGGGCGTGTGTAGGCATATTGGGTGTCGGTGTCCACGTTCATCTTGATCACCCCATAGCTGATGGCCTCATGTACCTCTTCGAGTGTCGATCCGCTGCCACCGTGGAACACGAGGAAGTGCCGGGCCTCGTCACCAAAGCGCCCGGCAACGGCGGCCTGGCCATCCCTGAGGATTTTCGGGTCGAGTTGAACCGCCCCCGGTTTGTAGACACCGTGGACGTTGCCAAAGACGGCAGCCAGCAGATATCGGCCCCGGTCAAAGGTACCCAAGACTTCGGATACTCGAACCATGTCTTCGGGAGATGTGTACAGCTTGGACCGATCGATGTCTTCATTGTCTGTTGCATCTTCGACACCGCCAACGATCCCAATCTCCAACTCGAGAACGATGTCGAGATCGGCACAGAGATCGAGCAGCTCGTCGGCGATGGCCAAGTTTTCCTCCATCGGAAGCGATGAGGCATCGAGCATGTGACTCTGGAACACCGGACCTTGACCGGCACGGCGACGTTCGGCGCTGAGAGCGAGGAGGGGGCGAATAAGGCCATCAACCCGACCCGCCGGGCAGTGGTCGGTGTGGAGAGCGATTACCGCCGGATATTGGGGCGCCACCACTTCAGCGAACTCGGCCAGGGCATGGGCACCCACGGCCATGTCATTGTTTGATTGTCCTGAGGCGAATTCGCCGCCTCCATACGACACTTGGACGATTCCGTCGGACTCGGCCTCACTGAAGCCCTCGAAGGCGGCGAGCATCGTCGTTGAGGAGGTGACGTTGATAGCAGGCAGCGCAAAGCCGTTGCTCCGAGCCGAATCGAGCATCTCCCGGTACTTGTCAGGTGTGGCGATGGGCACCCGTTGTCTCCATATTCTGCGAGTTTGGGGCAAGGTAGTCGGCTTTGTCGACTGGGTGTCGCCATCGCCCCTCGATAGCTTGAAGACGTGGCACAGCCGGCCAAAGCCCACGCGCCCGGAACGATATCGGCCAAGGAGCGGAACCCGATTCTCCGAGGTCTCTTCTTTGTGCTCGGGTTTGTATGTCTCGGCTTGATCCCGATCAGCTATCTGCCTGGTATCCCCACGTTCGATCTGGTTCTTCTTGCAGCCTTTTTCTTCTCGATGTCGTCTGACCGGATGCATGATTGGATGCTCAATCATCGCTATTTCGGCAAGATCATCCGGGGATACCGCGAATACGGACTCACCATGCGGATGAAGTGGATTGCTGTTGTGGCAATCGCCTTGTCGCTTGGCGTTTCCGGTTTTCTGCTCACCGATCTGACGGTGATACGTCTGATCCTTGTTGCAGTTGGTGGGTATGCCTTCTGGTTCGTGTTCAGCCGTCCCACCAGGGCGGCCGACGTCATCGTCTGAATCCCGTTCGTCAAGTCGTTCGTTAACTTCCTACCGATGCGGTCTTACTCTCGACCGGTCATCGGCGCGGTCGCCGCGGCCACCATGGCCATCGCCACATTTCCGATTGTCGTTTTGAGTGTTCTAGCCGGCGACCTGATAGGTGAGTTCGAGATCACCCGAGCCCAGCTTGGTTTGCTGGTAACCGCAACGGCGTTGGTCGGTGCGCTGGTGTCTCCGACACTCGGAAGGCTCACCGATCGAATCGGTGCTGTCGTGGCTACGAGATCGGTTCTGATCATCGGAATGGTGACCTTGACTGCCCTTGCTTCGGCACCGACATACCCGGTGCTCTTGTCGGCCGCGTTGCTGTCTGGGATTCCAAACGGTTGGTCTAATCCGGCGACCAATACGCTGATCGCTGACAATGTTCCTGCCGGCGCCCGCGGCATCGTCACCGGTGTCAAGCAGTCAGGAGTGCAAGTCGGGACCTTCCTTGGAGGTTTGCTGATTCCTGCGCTGGCAGTGCTTTGGAACTGGCGGGTCGCCGTCCTCGGGTTCTTGATCATTCCGTTGCTTGGATTGGCAGGCATGTGGCGCCGGCACAGTGAGTCGAGTGAGCGTGCTAGCTATGAGGACGGCCACGCATCCATCCCAAAGGCTGTTCGATGGATCGCTATTTACGGTTTTCTGTCGGGTCTGGCGACATCAGCCATATTTGGGTTCCTCCCCTTGTTTGCTGAGGAAGACCAGCTTTGGTCTCCCCGAGCTGCCGGCTCGTTGGTTGCGGTTGTCGGCCTGATCGGGGTGCCCGCTCGAATTCTGTGGCCCAGGTACAGCGAGAGATCGCTTGGTCACGGTCGAACCCTTCGTATTGTCGCGGCTCTCTCGGCCGTCGCTCCTGTGCTTCTCGCAATGGCGGCTGGTGGCATCCTCGACTCATGGGTGCTCGTTCCGGCAGCTGTTCTCTTTGGGGCCGGGGTGATTGCTTGGAATGCTGTTGGGATGTTGGCGGTTATGGATCTATCACCGCGGGGGATGATCGGCAAAGGCACCGGGACAGTCCTTCTCGGATTCCTGCTTGGCCTTGCCGGGGGCGCTCCTCTCATGGGGCTCTCAGTTGACTTCTACGGCTCCTATCAGAAGGGATGGCTGGCAACGACCGTCCTCCTGATTGCTTGCGTGTTGATCGCCGGCAAGATTCCGGCCGGAGCTACCGTCTCAAATTCGTGAGACTGGTCATTGCCCGTTGCAGCGTCGACTATTCCGGTCGGCTCGACGCCCATCTTCCAGAAGCCACACGCCTGATCATGGTCAAAGCTGATGGCACCCTTGCGGTCCATTCCGATGGAAACGCTTCCAAGCCCTTGAATTGGATGGTTGCCCCCAACGTGGTGGAAATCCGGGACGATCGCTGGGTGGTGACTAACAACAAGGGGGAGCAGCTGACGATTTGGATCACTGAGATCCTGGAGGATGTCACGTACGACCTCGGTGAGGATCCCGGATTGGAAAAGGACGGTGTCGAAGCTCATCTCCAGGAGCTGTTGGCAGCCAACCCGTGGGTGCTCGAGGAGGGTCTCACTTTGATCCGCCGTGAGTACCCAACCGATATTGGCCCGGTGGATCTTCTCTGCGCTGACGCCGACAAGGGGACTGTCGCCGTCGAGATCAAACGAAAAGGCGAGATCGATGGGGTTGAACAATTGGTGCGATATCTGGAGCGTCTCAACCTTGACCCCCGCTTGGCCCCGGTGCGTGGCATATTTGCGGCGCAGTCGATCGCACCCCAGGCGAATGTTCTCGCCGAGGCTCGGGGCATCGAATCGATTGAGGTCGACTACGAAGGTCTTCGGGAGGTCGAAGACACCGAGCTGCGTCTCTTCGACATTCGCTGACCATGTTCAATCTGGTCTTCTACCAGCCGGAGATCCCACCCAACACCGGCAATGCGATGCGTCTCTGTGCAGTCACAGGTTGTCTACTCCACTTGATCGAACCTCTGGGATTCGATCTCGACGATTCCAAGTTGCGTCGGGCCGGTATGGATTATCGAGACAAAGCCACCTTCATGGTCCACTCCAGCCTGGATACGTGGCGATCGTCAGAGAAGCCAGACCGGGTGTTTGCTTTCACTATCGATGGTGACGACCTGTACACGGAAGTCGCTTATCGGCCCGGTGACGTCTTCTTGTTTGGCCCCGAGTCTGTGGGGTTGCCCGTCGAGGTACAGGGTCTGGCGTGGATCGATGCCCGTCTCCGGTTGCCCATGGTGCCCGATGTTCGCTCGCTCAATCTGTCCAACTCGGCTGCAATTGTGCTCTACGAGGCCTGGCGACAGAACGGTTTCGGCGGCAGTCGATAGCGATGGTGCGGCCAAGTTCAGTAGGTTTGCTCTGCACGACAACGAAAGGATGTTTTGTGGCCAGTTTCTCCAGCCCGTTGCCCGATGTAGAGATCCCCACGTCAGCCATCACACCAATGGTCTTCCGGCACGCGGAGAAGTTGGCAGGCAAGCCGGCCATCATCGATGGGTTGTCCGGTCGCAGCTACACCTACGGTCAGCTCACCGAAGCCACAAACCGGGTCGCCGGAGGTTTGGCAGCACGAGGCTTTGGATCGGGTGACGTTCTTGGCATCCTCGCCCCCAACCTGCCCGAGTACGCCATCGCATTCCACGGGGCGGCGACAGCCGGCGGCGCGGTAACCACTATCAATCCGACGTATACGGCCGAGGAGGTTCGCTTTCAGCTCGGGGACTCGGGGGCCAAGCTGTTGCTGACGATCCCGATGTTTCTTGAAACGGCTCGTGAGGCCGCAATCGGCACCGGTGTCGAAGAGTTGTTCGTCCTCGGCGACGCGGATGGGGCCACGCCTTTTTCGGATCTGTTGGCAGCTGAGCCGTTTGCAGGGACATCCGATATCAACCCTGATTCCGATGTTGTGGTTCTCCCGTACTCCTCCGGCACCACTGGTCTGCCTAAGGGAGTGATGCTCACTCATGCGAATTTGGTTGCCAATCTTGCCCAGGGTGAGTACTTCACCACACTCGACGAAGACGAGGTAATTGTCGCTGTTCTCCCCTTCTTTCACATCTATGGGATGCAGATTCTCATGAACGGTGTGCTTTTCAATGGAGCGACAACGGTGACCATGCCGAGGTTTGACTTGGCAGAGTTTCTGAAGATTGTCGAGGACTACAAAGTGACTCGGCTCTATCTGGTTCCGCCGGTCATCCTGGCGCTGGCCAAGCACCCAATGGTCGATCAGTACGACTTGTCGAGCGTCAAGCAGGTCTTTTCGGGAGCGGCACCGTTGGGCGGGGAGATCGAGGCCGAGGCTGCTGAGCGAGTCGGTGCCGAGGTCGTGCAAGGTTATGGGCTGACGGAAACCAGTCCGGTGACACATGCGACCCAACCCGGCAAGGGTCGTTCCGGTTCGATCGGGTTTGTCATTTCCAATACCGAGGCCCGGGTTGTCGATCCAGAGACCGGCTCTGATCTCGGGGTTGGAGATGAAGGTGAGATTTGGATCAAAGGGCCCCAGGTCATGCATGGCTACCTGAACAATCCGGAAGCGACCCGCGCGACCATTGATGACGATGGCTGGCTTCATACCGGTGATATCGGACGAGTCGACGAAGACGGCTATTGGTACATCACCGATCGGCTCAAGGAGCTGATCAAATACAAGGGATTCCAGGTTGCGCCGGCCGAATTGGAGGCTTTGCTCCTGACCCATCCGGCTGTTGCCGACTCGGCGGTGATCCCGATTCCAGACACCGAATCTGGTGAGGTCCCGAAAGCCTTCGTCGTGCTCAGGCCTGACCAGGAGGCCAGCGCCGAAGAGATCATGGAGTTCGTTTCAGGTCATGTGGCCACTTACAAACAGATCCGGGCAGTGGAATTCATCGACGAGATCCCGAAGTCCCTCTCCGGAAAAATCCTGCGAAGGGTGTTGCGTGACCGCGAGGAGGCGACGGCATAGCTCGGTCGGGAGGCCACATCCGTTTCGACCATATCGGCGATGGGACCGATGACGAGACACCCACTAGCCCTCGAGTATCTCATCGGCGGCAATCTTGAGATCACGCCAGTCGATCACTGCCAATCGCGTCGCTCCGATCAGCCCGTCGAGAGTCCCTCGGCTGACGACAAGGATGTCGTCCACAATCTCTTCGCCTGGAGAGATCTCTCCATAGACGTCATGCCAGGCGAGTTCCGCTAATTCCAATAGGTCGAGAGCAGTCGACGTCTTTGCACCGAAAACAGGCTGAACCCGTGCACCCGTTGCTGGCGTCTTTCGGTGCGTACCACTGCCACGACGTGTCAGCCGGCGCCCAGCAACCGAAATGCTATTGCTTCGCTCAGAGTGGTCTTCTCCAGGTCGCCGATGTCCTGACTCTCATTGGGTGCATGGATTGAGCTGGTTGGGTCGCCACAGCCGATCACCAGGATCGGTGCCTCTGGGTACAACTGGCGGAAGGTGGAGATGAAGGGTATCGATCCACCGGCACCCATCGCCACCGCGTCGACCCCATATGCTTCTTTGAAAGCTTCTTTCCAGGCATCCACCGCGAAGTTGTTGGTGTCGAGTGTGGTGGCATCACCGGTTTCTTCGTAGAAGAAATTGAGTTCCGCTCCCCAAGGCAGGTTGGCTCGGAGGTGAGTTTTCAAGGCCTCGAGGGCAGCGTCGGTGTCCTGACCTGGTGGTATCCGCATACTTACTTTGGCACTGGCCACTGGCACCAGTTGATTGATCGCCTCGGCCACCGGCGGGGCGTCAATGGCGAGAATCGAAATCGAGGGCCTCGACCACAAGCGAGATTTGATCGATCCTCTTCCGATCAGTTCCAACCCTTCGATGGCACCAGATTCTGAACGTGCCCTTTCTTCGGAGAAATCGAGGTCGTTCTCGTACTCCTCACTCACCAATCCCGGCACAGCCACAGTTCCCTCATCGTCATGCAGCGTTGCCAGTAGTCGTGACAGGGTCATCAATGCGTCGGGCACCACCCCGCCGTATTGACCGGAATGAACTGCCGAGTTCAGGGTCCTCACTTCGAGCTTTACCCCGGCCATCCCGCGAAGCCGTTCCAAGAATCCGGGCACGCCGACTTCCCAGTTGCCACCGTCGCCGATGACAATCACATCGGGTTTGAGCAGATCGGAGTAATTCTCGAGTATCTCACCAAGTCCCTCCGAGCCCGCCTCTTCCTCGCCTTCAAAGAAGATCTGAACACCTACGGGCAGGTCTTCGCCGTGGGCGGCGATGGCACCGACATGCATCACCACCCCTGATTTGTCGTCGCTTGCGCCACGACCGTAGATGCGTCCATCCTTTTCGAAGGGCTCAAACGGCCCTGTCTTCCATTCCTCGATCGGTCCCGGGGGCTGCACGTCGTAATGGGCGTACAGAAGGATCGTTGGCGCTCCTTCGGGTGCGGGCAATTCGGCAAACACCGCCGGGTGACCGTGCGAGCTCTCCAATAGCTGAGCATTCTGGTATCCGGCTTCGATGAGCAGCGCGACGATGGCTTCGCCCGCATCGCGAACACCGGCTGGGTCATACCCGTTCGCGCTCACTGATTCCATTTGCACCAAATCGGCGAGCAAGTCCTTCAGACGGGACATATCGGCCGAGACAGCCGTCTTGAGATCTTCATGCATGTGGTGAGATTACCGGTCTTTGACACGCGTGTTTTTGAGCATGCACCAATATGGGGGCCGTGTTGAGGTTCAACCTGTTTCGAATTCCAATCACCGTCAAGGGCTCGTTCCTGATCATCGCCGTCCTGCTTGGCTTCAGCGGGATTCGTGACCCGGCGTTCATCGTTGCCTGGGTTGTGATTGTCTTCGTTTCCATTCTGATCCATGAGTTCGGGCACGCCTTTACTGCGCGTTCGCTTGGGGCCGTGGTGGCCATTGAGCTCAATGGGATCGGCGGTCTGACCCGATGGTCCATTCCGGCCTCCCAATTTGGGCCCGGTCGACGTGCGCTTGTTGCCTTCTCCGGGTCGGCAGTCGGTGTGGTCTTTGGCGGGATGGTGTGGGCGATTGCCGCCCAATTTGGTCCTTACTCGGGGCTCACCGCCTTTGTGATCAGCAGGTTGATCTTTGTGAACGTTTTCTGGGGCTTGCTCAACTGGCTGCCGGTCAGACCGCTCGATGGCGGGCATCTTCTCGAGGCCCTCCTCGAGAAGATCGCCCCGGACCGTGCCGAGACGATCGCACGAGTCGTCTTCACCTTCACGGCCGGCGCCGCCCTGATTGCTGCGATCAGGTTTCGGCTGATCTTCATCGCGGTACTTGCTGGCTGGCTGCTGCTGTCCGAGTTCAATTTCGGGAGGACTCCTCAGCCGCAAGCACCGCTGCCGCCCCTGACCTATGACCAACCAGAAGCGGACATCATTGACGTGGACCCAGAGCCAGACCAGTAGATTCCGGTCGTGGACTTCGCATACAGCAAAAGGGTCGAAGGGCTGCGGGGCCAGTTGCTCTCATTCCTCGACGATCACGTCTACCCAGCTGAGTCGGTATATCGAGACCAGATGGAGGCTGCCGGCGACCCTCATCACTACCCGGCTGTGCTCGACGACCTCAAGAGCGAGGCGCGGAGTCAGGGACTGTGGAACCTGTTTCTTCCCGACGACGAACAAGGTGGCGGGCTCAGTGTTCTCGAATACGCACCCCTCGCCGAGATCACCGGTCGTATTCCCTGGTTGGCTCCGGAGGCGATCAACTGCTCGGCGCCGGATACCGGGAACATGGAGATTCTCCACATGTTCGGCACCCCTGAACAGAAAGGGCAATGGTTGGAACCGCTGCTGGAGGGTGAGATCCGATCTTGTTTCTCGATGACCGAGCCCGACGTTGCTAGCTCGGACGCCACCAACATCCGAACACGCATCAAACGTGACGGCGCCGACTATCTGATTACCGGGCGCAAATGGTTCAGCTCGGGGGCGGCATCTCCCCGATGCAAGATGTCGATCGTGATGGGTGTCACCAATCCCGACGCCGATACACACCGTATGCAGTCGATGATCATCGTTCCCCTTGATACACCGGGAGTGAGCATTGAGCGGGAGCCCACGGTGTTTGGATATCAGGATCGCGGCGGACATCCCCAAATCTATTTTGACGAGGCCCGGGTTCCGGCAGCGAACATTCTCGGTGAGGAGGGTGGAGGGTTTGCGATTGCCCAGGCACGATTGGGGCCGGGTCGAATCCACCATTGCATGAGGGCGATTGGGGCGGCTGAACGCTGTCTTGACCTCATGATCCGAAGGTCGAAGTCTCGTGTCGCGTTTGGCAAGCCGCTGGCCGACCAAGGAGTGGTTCGGGAGTGGATTGCCGACACCCGGATCGAGATCGAGCAGGCTCGGTTGCTGGTTCTGAAGACGGCATGGATGATCGACAACGTCGGGACCAAGGCTGCTCGAACCGAGATCGCGGCCATCAAGATCGTGGCCCCCAACCTTCTCACAGATGTCGCCGACCGAGCCATTCAGCTATTTGGTGCCGCCGGGTTCACCGAAGACTGGCCGCTTGCGGCGTTCTACTCGATGGGTCGTTGGCTCCGCATGGCGGACGGTCCCGACGAGGTGCATCGTCGTTCGGTGGCCCGTGCCGAGCTGGGACGTCTCGGGGCCGGCGCGGAGTTCAACTCCTGACCACGTCTCTCTCTCGTTGCTATAGCAAGACGGTGCGGTTTTCGCACCGTTGTGCACACTCGACTCAGCCGGGACGTCTTGCCTCGAGAACCACAAACCCCGGAGGCAGTGTCTCGTAGCCGAAGCCAGATGAGGTGCTCACTGCCAGACCCTCACTCCTCAGTTTGTCAGCGACCTCGGCCACATCGACGAGGACGTTGATGTGAACCTCGTTGGTGATTCCATCAGCAGTTTCGATGGTCATCTGGCGGACGACTCGATCGGGAGTTTCCAGTGAGTTGACGGTCCACAATCTCCAGCCGTCACCTTCGTGGAAGTACTTGACCGGTTCTCGGCGTGTGTCCCCATAGCTCAGGTCCAATAGGTCGGTGATCAGAATTCGGCCCGCTCTTGCAGCACCAAGCAGTGCCCTATCGATATACACCTCCGAGTCCAGATAGTTGAAGACGGTGCCAACGGCTACCACTGCGTCTGTGGACGGGATCGGATCGTCGGGCAGCCTCAAGAATCGGATATCCGCTTCTGGCACCGCTTGTCTCGCCAAGTCCAGCATTGCCGACGAAGCGTCCGTGGCGATCACCCGGTGCCCGGCATCCAAGAGGGGTCTTGTCAATGCGCCACCACCACACCCCAGCTCGACCACTCCGCAGGGTTCTCCCAAAGACGCCAGAACACCTGGAGCTGCCGATCTGGCGTAATCACTGAATGCTTCATGGTGAATTCGGGCAAGTTCTGATTGGTAATAGGACATGGGAACGAAACCCTTTGATTCTGCGTTTACCTGGTTCAACTCATCATGACATCAGTGATAGATCTGACAGTTACACCGTGGAGGGAAGCGGCGGCCTGTCTTGAAGTTACGGACCAGGTCAACTTCTTCCCGAATCGAGAAGACTTTCTCGCAATAGCCAAGGCGAAGGCCGTGTGCGCCACCTGCCCGGTTGCCGACGAGTGTCTCAGCTGGGCGATTGAGTCCAATCAGAGCGAAGGCATCTGGGGCGGCCAGACGGCCAAAGAGCGAAGACGCATCCGAAGGCATTGGCTAGAGGAAATCAAGAAGGCCAGTTAGACCTACGTGTCTCGCTCGGCCGGCTCATCCTGATCCGGCCCTGTTTCGGCAGCGATGTGTACCAACGCATCTCCCGGGTTGACGAGCGGGCGCAAGGTTCTGGCGATGACCCAGCCGGTTTCGGTTGCCTTGACCCGTGTTGGTTTTGACCCGAAAGCGTCAGAGATCGACGCCACGAAGTCGCCTTTTGCGACGTAATCGCCGAGCCGAACGGGAATCTCCGCAAGACCGCCTCGGCGAGCACGTACCCATCGAGTCCGTCGGACCACTCGCGTCGACCTCGCCCGAGGCAAACGTGCGTCGATCATTTTCATCGAGCGCAGGGTCCGGAGCACTCCGTTTGTCCCGGCCTTGATTGCGCGGTCATTGAACCGATGCGCCTCTCCCGCTTCGTACACGAGAACCGTTGCGCCTAGTTCGGTTGCCGCCTGTCGCAATGATCCACGTCTCTGTCTGGCATGAATCGTGAAAGGTGCTCCAAATGCTCTTGCCAACCGCAGGGTCGCCTTGTCGTCGACATCGGCGCGGATCTGCGCGATGTTTATCCGATGGTTCGTAGCGGTGTGCAAGTCGATCCCGACCGAGCATTGATTGACCACTTCTGTGATGAAAAGATGGGCAAGGCGCGAAGCTGTCGAGCCTCTTTTTGAGCCGGGGAACGCTCGATTGAGATCCCTGCGATCGGGCATGTACCTCGACTCGATCAGAAATCCGAGAGGGTTGACGATGGGGGCGGCGATCACCGCCCCGCGAAGGGTCTTGGCGTCCAACTCGCTCAATACCCTGCGGACGATCTCAATTCCGTTGAGCTCGTCACCATGGATCGCCGCAGACAGCCAGACATGGGGGCCTGAGGATCGTCCGTTGATGACTGCAACCGGCATCGATTCGTCCGACCCGGTGGCCACTTTGGCGAAGGGCAGCTCGATGCGGCGTTTTCGTCCCGGTTTTACAGTCACCCCACCGATTGTGATGTCCTCATTTCGTTTCGAATCAGGCATCGATGTTGTCTTCCATGTGAGTGATGATCGCCCCCGCGATATCGACGCCGCTAGCGCCTTCGATTCCTTCCAGTCCCGGTGAGGAGTTGATCTCTAGGACCATCGGACCATCGTCGGACTGGATCAGATCGACGCCGGCGACCCTCAGATCCATGGCGCTCGCCGCTCTGAGTGCGGTGGCTCGTTGATTTGGGGTCAGCTCGATCGCTTCCGCCTTCCCGCCTCGGTGGAGGTTGGAGCGAAACTCGCCGGGAGGCCCCTGGCGACGCATGGCGGCCACGACCTCGTCACCCACCACCAAAGCGCGAATATCCGCACCCTCGGCCTCTTTGATGAATTGCTGGACCAAAAAGTTGGCGTCGAGCTGTCGAAAGGCGCTGATCACCGACTCGGCAGCCTTCTGCGTTTCGGCGAGGACGACACCGACACCCTGGGTTCCCTCGAGAAGCTTGACCACAACCGGCGGACCACCAACCACCTCGAGGATTCCATTGATGTCTTGGGAGTCGTGGGCGAAGCTCGTGGTTGGGAGTCCGACCCCTGCTCGCGATAACAGTTGCATCGAACGCAGTTTGTCTCTCGATCTGCTGATCCCATCCGAGTTGTTCAAGGCGTAAACATCGGCCATCTCGAACTGTCTCACCACAGCAGCGCCATAAAACGTGTAGGTGGCCCCGATTCGGGGGATGACGGCCTCGGGTCTGACCTCCTCGCCACGAAATAGGATCTTGGGGCGTCTCGCTGTGATATCCAGGTAACACCGGAGGTAGTCGACTACGGCCACATCATGACCACGTTCCAACGCAGCCTGTCGAAGACGCATCGTTGAGTAGAGGGCTGAGCTTCTGGAGAGGATGGCGATCTTCACGGCCGGTCATTCTGCCAGTCTTTCCGGGGGGTGAGAAGAGGGGCTCGTCTGATGCTCCCCGACGGGTTTTTTGAATATGGGCGTCTCCATTCAGTAAACCTGATATTTGACATATCAGATTTCATCATCCATAATCTAACAAGAAATGATCAAACCCTCACAGGAAACAGGAGTGTTCATCCATGATGTTGCATCGTTTTGACCCATTCGCCGATCCCTATCGGCCTATTGCCCGTCGGTCCAGTCTCGACGCTGATGTCTACCGTCTTGGTGACACCTTCTATGTCGAGATCGATGCCCCGGGTGTACAACTCGAGGACATTGATCTCGAGCTCGAGAAACAGCATTTGACTATCACCGTTGAGCGGCGGGAACTCGCCGATGAGGAACGCACCGACATTGTGCGTGGCCGTGCCACCGGTACTTTCCGACGTCGGTTTTTCCTCGGCGACTCCCTCGCCGGCGATCAGGTTGAGGCCTCCTTCGACAATGGTGTTCTCACGCTTGCCATCCCGGTCATCGAGGAAGCCAAGCCTCGCAAAATCGTCATCGAAACCGCGGCGGCCAACTAGTCAGTCAAACCCATTGACACGCTGAAGGCCTCGGACTGATCTGGGGCCTTCTCAGTTGTGAAAGCCAGATATCCGACTTGTTGGACTAGCTAGGGCGTCCGGTGCGTTCATCATCACGTGAGGGGAGGCCGGACCGGTAGGAGTGCCCGAAGGTACTTATGACCCGGTCCACGCCGGTAAGGAAACAGTCTCGGGATATCGCCAAGTGCTGCCCCGGGACGCCATTCTTCCTGTTTACAACCCGACGTTTCGCAGCGCGGCACAGTCCGATTGGTCGCCAGAAACTATGGTCATCGGCTTGGAACTCGGCGGGGAGGCCAAGGCCTACCCGGTCAGCTTTCTCAATGGTCGTGAGATGGTGATCGATTGGATCGGAGGTTCACCAGTTCTGGTGACTTGGTGACCACTTTGTGGGACGGCGATGGTCCATCGCCGAGATTTGGACGAAGAAGTCTTGGTCTTTGGCAATCAGGGGCACTCTGGGGCAACGCCATGACATGGTGGGACCACGACACAGGCACGGTATGGAGTCAGCCGGTTGGTGAGGCAATCGTCGGGCCTCGTAAGGGTCAACGTCTCGACTTGGTGGCGTCGCAGCTCACCTCATGGGAGACCTGGCAGGAGGACCATCCTGAAACGCTGGCCTTGAACGCTCGGGGAGGGAACTCCCGGTTTGATCTCCGGCATATGTCAATAGTTGTCGACTTCTCCGTGGAAGTTGGTGTCTATCCCCTATGGACTTTGTCAAGTCCGGGCCCGGCCAACGATGTTGTCGCCGGGGTGCCCGTCGCCATCGTTCTCGACCCGACCACCGAAGATCGTTGGAGTGTGTTCCATCGTCGGGTTGGTGCTGATATTCTCACCTTCACAATCGTCGATGGCGCCGTCGTCGACAATGAGACGGGCACAATATGGGATCAGCCAACGGCCGGGCTCTCAGCGGACCTCTGAAAGGAGAGATTCTCGACACCCTTCCTGGGTTTACTTCGTACCAATCCGATGCTCGCACTTTCTGGCCTGACGCCAAACATTGGGAGGGCTGGCCTTGCGTGAGCCTCAGCATGAATAACATTGGGCTGGTGAGTGAAAAGACGCAGCCGAGACGACAGGTGCCGGCATGGCTGCTGGGGCTGGTCATCGCCGGCGTGCTGTTTGGCGTCGGGTTAATCGTATTTCAGGCCCTCGGGTTTGGTGACAATCCCGTGCTTGGAGACACCGCCGCGACTCTTCGCAGTCTGTGACCCTGGCTGAACCAAATCCTCCCGGGTTTCCAAAACGTGCCCTTGCGCTCGTTGCCATCGGGCAACTATTTGCCCTGAGTCTTTGGTTCTCGGCTTCGGCCGTAGCGCCTCAGCTTCGAGACGAGTGGGGGCTAGACACCGGACAAGTAGCCGGTCTGACCCTGATGGTTCAGATCGGCTTTGTGGTCGGGGCCCTACTCTCAGCGGTGCTCAACGTGGCCGACATCGTTCCCAGTCGACGTCTGTTCTTCATCGGCGCCATTGGCGGAGCGGTGGCCAATCTTGGGCTACTTCTCATCACCGCGACATCGGTGAGCGTCGGTATGGGCCTCCGTTTCATGACCGGAGTGTTTCTCGCTGGTGTCTACCCCTCCGGCTTAAAAGTGATGACTGGTTGGTTCAAGGCGGGGAGGGGAATGGCGCTTGGCGTGTTGGTCGGAGCCTTGACCATCGGTTCGGCTTCGCCACATCTGGTTCGAGGAGTCGGCCTGGACTGGCGGGGGGTCGTGATATCTGCCTCGGTGCTGACGGTCATCGCGGCCCTCATGATGACAAGAGTGAGGGACGGTCCGTACGAGACATTGGGACAGCGGTTTCGCTGGAATCAGGTTGGAAGCGTTTTCGGCGACAGGGGAGTGCGGTTGTCGACCTATGGGTACCTGGGTCACATGTGGGAGCTGTACGCAATGTGGACCTGGACTGCCGCTTTCCTCGTCGCCTCGGCGGATAGAGCCGGTTCTGGATACGGCTCGATCCCGATTAACACCTTCTTTGTGATTGCGGTCGGGGGTCTTGGATCATGGTGGGCGGGTTCGCTGGCAGACCGTCACGGGAGGACCAAGATCGCCGGGGGAGCGATGGCGATCTCAGGCACGTGCGCGCTTCTCACGCCATTTGTGTTTGGTTCCGCGGTGTGGGTCGTTATGCCTTTGATGTTGCTGTGGGGTTTCACTGTCGTCGCCGACAGCGCACAGTTCTCAGCGATGGTCACTGAGACTGCTGGGGACGCGGTCAGAGGGACTGCTCTCACTTTGCAGACTGCGGTCGGTTTTCTTCTGACATTGGTGACGATTCGATTGGTGCCGACTCTGGCTGAAAATCTGGGCTGGCGATGGGCGTTCCCGGTGCTGGCCTTGGGGCCGGCGCTTGGCGTCGTTGCCATGATTCATCTCAAGCGCAGCGCCTATGCAACGCAATTGGCCGGAGGGCGCGGCTGATCTCAACCTAGGGTGGTCAAGCGCAAGATTCGGCTAGCCCTGCCCTGGTGGAATAACCGGGTTGCCGTTGCAGTCGAGGCCTTCCGCCGGCCGGTAGGTGGCTGTGACGGTGTCAACCGTCACGCGACCGTCTTGATGTGTCCTTTGCCGGTCTGTTTCAACGTAGGTGCATTTGCCCCTGCGAGAAACCCGCTGACCAAGTTCGACCACATCGACATTCTGGGTTGAGTACATGGTCACCGTGATATTGCGTGCGTCGTAAGACGTCCAGATCAGCAAGGGGTAGTCGGTTGTGTTGGCGAGGACGAGGTCCGGGCTGGGACTCGAGATGGTCGCCTCCCTCCCAAATGGGTATCGCTCGAAGTAGATGGAATGACTCCGGTATTCGTCGAAGTCGAGACCAGCGAAATAGGCCGCATTGAATATCGTCGTGGCAAACTGAGACACGCCGCCACCTACTTCATCGGTTAGACGCCCAAACCGGATGGCTCCGTCCGCCACAAAACCGTTGGCTCGGGTTCGGGAAACCTTGCGATTCAATGACACCGATTCACCGGGCACGAGGTAAATGCCTCGAACCAAGTCGGCCATGCGTTGGATGTTGGAGACTCTTGGTTGGCAGCACGAGTGCGAAGTGGTGAACTCGCTGACTTTGTCAACGATGAGCGACCCATCGGCCCAAGCGGCCAACGTTGCGTCGTTGCTCTCCCGCGATTCGAGGAACCATGGGCCAACACCGCCCGCGAGGATGCCTTCAGCGGCAACCCGAACCGAATTGGCATCGCAGCAGAAAGGCGCCGGCTCCCCAGCCTCTGCCACGACGATGTCTCCGTCAACTATGTCCATCACCGGCTTGTCGAATTGGCCAACCGGACCGTTGATTGCACGCTCCAGTTCGGCGTGGAGGCCAACTATGTCGAAGGCTATCTGGATACGGCCATCCGCCGAGATCGCCTTGAGGTGTCGTCGCAATTGGGCCGTCGTCAATCTGGTGTGACTCGTCCCGACGATTACCTCCATGCCTGGGGCCGTTAGATCGTTGAGGCGTTCGCCGATCTCGTCGGCGTAG
>CAXMPK010000047.1:0-25050 GCA_964195405.1 uncultured Acidimicrobiia bacterium | reverse complement strand
CGATCGATCCCTCACCAACAACCTGGAAAGCGATTCGATTACCGGCAACTTCGGCATAGTCGGGTACAGGATCCACACGCCCAGCCTAAGTATCGATAGCCGCCACCGTCACCAAATAAGGGTGGCTTGAGCCGACGTTGCCATGCCAACCGTCGTCAAAACCGTTGAGGGAGCAGTCACCGGCAGCGACTTCTAAGAGGTCGCCCGTCCAAGAATCGACTCCATTAGGTCTTGCACGACAGGTGACACATTGGCGATGTAGAAGAGGGAGCGGCATATCCGCTCCCTCTTCTAACTATTCAGTACTGCCTGCCAAGTTATTCAGTGTTCCCGAAGGCCCAGTTGTGGGCCTGGAAGTTGCCCTTTCCCCGCTCGCCGTTGATCGTCTCGGTGTTCATGGCGTACTGAAGCACCGCAGCTGCAATAGCGTCTGAGTTGACGTCCAACGCGTGCAAATTGACGTTATCGAACGTGTCACACGCAAGGTGATAGCACGGATCGTACTGGTCACCAGCGGTGCCACCCCAGATAGCTGCCTCTTCGGTCGTCTTGATGGCCTCAGCACCGGTGAACAATCCACCTGACGGAATGCCAACCGCGATAAATGGACCGTAGTCAGATCGACCGCTGAAGTCGGTGCCCTTGAATGCCTCACCTTGGCTCGTATAGAAGTCCTCGAAGAGCTGCTCTATCTGCGCGGACCCCTCCGGTCCAGGCCCTGCCCCCACACCGTCGGAGTCGTCGCCGTCGTAGACGAAGAACACATGATTCGGCGATCCGACCATGTCGAAGTTCAAGTAGAGGGCAATGTCGTCCTCCTCACCCTGGTTGAGGTCGTCCACATAGAATTGCGAACCTAAGAGACCCGACTCCTCTGCACCCCACCAAGCGAAACGAACATGATTGTGTGGCTTAACTTTCGCCATCTGCTCGGCCACCTCAAGGATCGCGGCACTACCCGATCCGTTGTCTTGGATCCCCGGGCCAGTTGCCACGGAGTCGAGGTGAGCGCCAGCCATTACGACGTTGCTCGTGTCACCCCACTGGGACTCAGCGAGGATGTTTTCTGTTACCCGGATTTCGTTGGTAGCGTCGACAAACAGACGAGCCACTGCTGCGTTGTCGGCGAGATCGGAGCCAATCGCAAAAGATGTACCGACCACGGGGATACCAGAACCGGGACCACCAAGCGACCCAAGAAAGGCATCGGTGCGGCCAGGTTGGCCCTCGTTAAAGATCACCACACCCGTGGCTCCAGCAGCTTCTGCGTTCTGTGCCTTCAGAGCGAACGAGCAAGAACCACGCTGAATGATCGCAATATTCCCGGCCACGAAACCAGCGAAGTCGGATACTTCACACCCACTCGTGGATGTGTTCGCCGGCTGGCCTGTTGGATCTATGATGTCAACACCCTCGGACGTCGCTGTCGCGTCTCCATCGCCGGAATATGTCATCGGCGCAAAATCAATGAAATAGCCATACGTGGTGGCATTCGGAGAGATCTGCTCGAACTCGCCATCCACGTTCTCTTCAAAGAAGGGATACTCAAATACCTGCCGTGTCACGTCGTAACCGGCAGCTTCCATCTTCTCAGCCACGTAATCAGCAGATGCCCCGTAGCCAGGGGTACCGGACGCACGAGTCCCGCCGTTGGCGTCCGCGATTGCCTGCAATGCCGCTTGATGCTCACGCACTCCGTCGACATCGACGCATTCCAACAGTTTGTCGATCGTGTTGTTGACACGAGTGTCGCAGGCCTTCGGCCCGGCGATGGCTGGCCCCATCGGGAGCAATGCAAACACCATTGCAAGCACCGCGATCAGGCCAATCCTTTTTCTCATTCTTCCCTCCATTTGATTGGCGCCGAACATAGCAAGCCTCATCACTCTGTGTGGTGCGGCCTGCTGGTGCCGGCCTTGCCCGCACATCACGGTCGCCCGCGTGCCGCCGATTAGCTGTTCGGGGATTCTGTCTGGTTCTGTCAAGGTTTGACAGGTAACTGCAGCCCATCCCTCTGGTGTGTGATCCATACTGAGGACACCTCAGATCGAAAGGTTTGGCATGTCGATTGAAGTCCCGACGCTCGAAACGGAGCGGTTCATCATGCGGCCCCCGTCAGTAGAGGCCTTCCCCCACTACGAGGAGTTCTATACCGACGCTGACGCCTCGCGCTTCTACGACGGACCGATGACGGTTAGTGAAGCGTGGGCGGCGCTCGCCATGGATATTGGCTACTGGCAGTTGCAAGGTTTCGGTGTCTGGGTCATCGAGCAGAAGAGCGACGGCAGACTGTTGGGTGGTTGTGGTTTCTGGCAAGACAAGGGTTGGCCACGCGAACTCACTTGGTGGCTGCTGCCCGAAGCCCGAGGGAAAGGCAACGCCTCAGAGGCTTCCCGAGCCGCGATTTCCCATGGCTATGCCGTTTTTGGCTGGGACAACATTGAGACGTACATGGACGATGACAACGAAGCGGCTCGTGCGCTGGTGTTGCGTCTTGGTGGCGTCGAGGACCGCCGCGAAACGTTTGTTGATGGTGAAGACCGCACGATTTACCGATTACCCCAAGATTTGTAGCCGTGAGGCCCCAGTGTGGTCTCGGCGTGGGCCGGACATAACTGCATTTATGTTCCCTGAATGAGGCCGCACACAGTGCCTGCGAGATCAAGTGGTCATCGCATCGCACGATGCACAATCGGTCAAGAATGACGACTTATTTGCATCCGACTCCAAAATGAGCCGCCCGCTGGCGCTGTCCTCAACGTTCGTCTCCACTTCGGATCCATCGGCGTCAGTTGGATTACATGCCGCAATGCTAAGGATCAGAACAAACCAGATCGACAAACGACTCATCCTCGTGTTTGTACACCATCAACCGAGGTTTGGGCTCCTCAGTCTCCGTCTGGGATGACGATGCCGAGAACCCACCCGACCAACGAGACCACCACCGACGCCCAGAAGGTGGCCCAGAAGAAACCGGTTGAGGTGAGACCGAGGTCGAGCACGCTGGGCCCGGAGAGCCAGATGACCAGTTGCAAGACGAGGGCATTGACTATTAGAAGAAAGAGCCCAAGTGTCAGCAGAATCAACGGAAGACTGAACAGTTTCAAGATCGGCTTCACGATCGTGTTCGCCAGGCCCATGACCGCGGCGATGATCAGGAACTGATACCACTCTCCGTCGAACTCGAGACCGTCGACGAGCCAGACAGCCACCCACAACGACACCGCAGTGGCCAGAAATGTCAGCACGAGTTTCATCAGCGCCCACCCTAAATCAACGTCGCTGACCGATGCGCCGGGACGTGCTGAGATAATCCGGGAATGGAAACAACAACACTCACCATTCCGACAGGAGCACGGTCGACAACCGTCGATATGACCAAGGAGGTATCGGACTTCTGTGCGAACAAGGGTGACGGTTTAGTTTCCGTTTTCATCCCACACGCCACTGCGGGTGTGGCCATCTTTGAGACAGGAGCCGGCAGCAACACCGACCTGTTGAGCGCAATCGACGACCTCCTGCCGGCTGACCCCGGACGCTGGCGTCACGAACACGGAACACCCGGACACGGTCGGGATCACGTCCTGCCAGCAATCATCAGCCCATCCGTCACCGTCCCCGTCCAGCAAGGCCGAATGCTTCTGGGAACCTGGCAGTCGGTCGTCTTGGTTGACACCAACGTGGACAATCCGACCAGAACTGTCCGACTGTCGTTTATCGCCGGATGAGGCTCACCATCGATCCAAAACCCACTGCTCGTCTCCGTTTGGTTCGTGTCCAATCCCGTTACCCTTCTCACATGCTGAGCGAACGATTCGAACAACTCTTCCGACGGTTGGTGGGCGCATTCCTTCGTTATGACGACACCCCTCGTAGCACCGCCACAGTGGTCGCTCTCGCCAGGACACGAACAGAACTCGACGCCCTTAGAAAAGAGATCGCCACCGAGCGAGAAGGCGTCCTCGGTCTTGGTCGATCAAGAACACGTGAGGACTTCTGGCGTACCGAGGAGGCCATCGCACGTGATGGGCTCTTCACCCTTGCCAACACCTCGAACTGAGGCCCGGCAACATGCATGGCCCTCTCTGTCGTCACTTACACGACATCGACGAGTCAGGGTTCTGGGCGGAGGTGGACGGTCCCGAAGAGTTCTATCTCAGTCACGTCACGTCATCGACTAGGTCAGCTCCCGACGCATGAACGGTCTGGTTTCAGAACGTCTGGCAACCTCCTCGAACCCACATGCTTCGAATATGGAGGCGAACCCCATCCACGACCAGAAGTCCGGCACAGCTTCGGTCCGAGGCTCGACCGGATAGCCCTCGACCAGGTCGACTCCCTGCGATCTGGCATAGTCCACAGCGGCCAGCAGCAAATCCTTGGACACTCCGGTCCTGCGATGTTCCTTCGGAATCACAAAGCAAGTGATCGCCCATGCCTCCCGGTCATCGAGTGGCTTGGTGACACGTGATCGCTCCAGTCGCCCATACCACTCCCTGGGCCCGACCTGGACCCAGCCCACGGGGGCACCATCCCGGTAGCCGATCAACCCAGGGACCGCCCCGGAGTCGACGATCTCCTTCATCAGCGTTCGATTCGCCTCTCCCGCCATCTCCGAAAACACACTGCTCTTCTGTCGGTAGAACATGCAGAAACAGCCGGCATCGCCGCCTTTAGGACCCATCACCGATAGAAAATCATCCCAATACTCTGAAGTCAGGGGCCGGTAGTCCACCCTGGCGATGCTACGTGAGCGTGTGCAGGCGTGGCCCTCACAGGGCCACGCCTGCACACGCTCGATACAGAAGGGCGGTCCCGGGCGACCGCCCTTCTCACTCCGTTGGGTAAAAGCAGTCTTACTTGCCTTCTTCGCCGCCACCTTCTTCGTGGCCGCCTTCTTCGCCGCCACCTTCTTCGCCGCCTTCTTCACAGACCCGGGTGAATTCATAGACATTGCGATCACCGTCGTTGGTTTCGAGCACAACGGCATGAGTGCCACAAGGCATGTCGCCAAACGTCACCTTCAAGTGCCATTCTCCGCTCTCCGGGATCGTGGTGCTAGCCGAGCCCCATTCGTTGCCGATCCAAATCTCGGTGCCTGGTGTGCCGGTTCCGGACCAAATGTCGTAAGGCGGATCTTCGCCACATGAGCCGTATTTCTGGTGAGCCGAGAAGTCGTGCTCTTTTGGCTCTTCTTTGGGCTTTTCCTCTTCCTTCGGACCGTCGTAGTACACCTCCACCGAAGCTGTGGCCTCGTTGCCGGCCTCGTCGTGTGCCGTGAACTTGGCTTTGTTGACACCTTCGTGGGTGAGGATCAGGACGATTCTCCAATTCCCCTCGGCATCGACATCTGCCTCGTACTTGCCCGCGAAAACGCTGGCTCCCGGCTCGGTTTTACCTTCGAACGCGACTTCTTTCTTCTCGAAATGCTGTCCGTTCTCGGGATAAAGGATCACAAGATCGGGAGGATCGGTGTCCTCCTCCTCCTTGACCTCTTCCTTCTTCTCCTCCTCCTTAGGAGGCTCCTCCTTGTGTTCCTCTTCTTTGGGTTCCTCCTGCTTAGGAGGCTCTTCCTTTTCGTGGAACGTGGAGGAGGTCGTGGTCGGCTTGTCTAGAGCCTGGGGTGTTTCGTGAGCAGCATCATTCTCTGGGGTTCCCATAAAGGCAACCGCCACACCAGCCACTAGTACCAGTGCAAACGCCGCAACGAAGACCAACGCCTTCCTCATCGCCTGTCTCCCTCATCTCGTGCTCCCAGCACGTCCCCGTCGCAACATTATCCCCAAGACCACGGTGCTCGGACATGGGTAGGACGACCTATGAAGATCAGACTGCGTCGAGCGCATGATCGAGATCCGCAATGAGATCAGCCGACGCCTCGACACCAATTGATAAGCGGATCAGCCCTGGCGTCACTCCAATCAACTTCTTGCTGTCTGGCGCCATGGTCGCATGGCTCATCGTCCAGGGATGAGATGCCAGCGACTCGGTGCCCCCGAGCGAAACCGCCAGGTGAACAAGGCTCATCGCATTGAGGAACCGAAACGCCTCCTCTTCGCCACCGATCACCTCGAAAGCGATCATCGCGCCTGGACCACTTGCCTGTCTGTCATGAATGGCCCGTCGTGGATCGTCTGTTGCAAGAAGACTGAGGTGGTTCACAGATGCAACCTGGGGATGACCGTTGAGAAACTCGGCAACTCGGGTGGCGGTTTCGGTCTGACGCTCAACCCGGAGGGACAACGTCTCGAGACTGCGACTGAGAAGCCACGCCGTCTGCGGTTGGGCCGTGGTCCCGAGCCGGTATCGATTGTGACGAATCTCCTCCAATTCGGCCTTTGATCCACAGACTGCGCCGGCGGTGAGATCACTGTGACCACCCAGATATTTGGTGGCGGAGTGAATCGAGATGTCTGCACCCAGCTCTAGAGGCCGCTGCCAGACGGGACTGAGAAAGGTGTTGTCAACCGCCAAGATCGCATCATTATCGTGGGCAACCCTGCCTGCCATCTCGATGTCGAAGATGTCATTGGTCGGGTTGGCCGGGCTCTCGACATAGACCATCGCCAACTCACCGTCGACCATCGCGCGGAGATCCCCCTCGGTGGCGTCCGTGGTAAACGCCTTCGCTCTCACGCCGAGGTCAGTGAACATACCTTCCAGAAGCTTGGCTGTTCCCCCATAGGCTGGAGTCGAATAGAAAACATCAGATCCTGGCAGGAGGTAAGTGAGAAATACCGTGGAGATCGCTGCCATCCCACTGTTGAAGAGCACGGCATCCTCCGCCTTCTCCCATGCCGCCAAACTTGCCTCGGCAACACGAGCATTGGGCGAGTCGAGCCGTGAGTAGATGTAGCCAAACTCTTCTCCGGGGTTTGGTTCATCAAGCCCATAGGCCACCTCGAAGAAACGCTTTCCCTCCTCGGCGGTCTCGAACACGAATGTCGACGTCTCGTAGATCGGCGTCTTCAGCGAACCGAGATGGTCTCGAGGCTCGTGTCCGCCATTGCCGCTGGTTGGCCCTTTGCTCATTCCAAAAGCCTAGATGCCCTTAGATACCGGGGTTTGGGTCGGAGCGTTCCAATAATCCCCTTGTGGAGCGACTAGCCGAAGCCATTGGGATATCCCCTGCCGCGTTTGAGAACATCATCTTCACCATTCTGACCCTGGTTGTTGTCTTGGTGTCACGAGCGGCGGTCCTCCGCCTCATCAACGCCAACGTCGAAGGTCACGACGCGCAGTATCGAGCGCGCAAGATCGTCAACTATGCGACGACGGCGGTCTTCTTCATCACGGTTGCCTTCATCTGGCTGGACGCGTTCAGCAGTCTCCCGACATACCTGGGCCTCGTCTCGGCAGGTGTCGCCATCGCGCTGGCCGACGTCCTCAAGAACATGGCGGGATGGGCCTTCATCCTCAGTAGAAGACCATTCACGATCGGAGACCGCATCGAGGTGAGCGGCCTCAAAGGCGATGTCATCGACGTGCGGCTCTTCCGTTTCTCCCTCATGGAGGTCGGAGGATGGGTCGACGCCGAACAGTCTTCGGGCCGTCTCGTCCACGTTCCCAACGGTGTGGTGTTCAACCAACCGGTTGCCAACTACACCGAAGGTTTTGCATACATATGGGACGAGATCCCGATCCTGATCACCTTCGAGTCCGACTACAAGAGCGCCAAGTCGATAGTGCTCGACATACTCAAAGAAGACGCTCCCGACACACACGGCGTCGCCGGCCAACGAATCAGAGAGACGGCAAGCAAGTACTCGATCAAGATCGGGACGCTGACCCCAACCGTCTATGTGTCGGTGCGGGACAGCGGAGTCCTGCTCACTGCTCGATACCTGGTGGCGACAAGAAGTCGGCGCGGTGCTGAAGACAAAGTTTGGCAGGCGATCCTCGATGCATTCAACCAGACCGACACCGTGGCCCTGGCCTACCCAACCATCCGTGCCTACTTCCCGGACCAGCTTCAGCTAGACAAGGGGTGATGCCAGACCCTTTCGATCAAGCCGCCGAAATCCTCAGAGCCTCAGAACAGATTCTGGTGTTCAGCGGCGCCGGCCTGAGCACTGAGTCCGGGATTCCTGACTTTCGCGGACCTGATGGACTGTGGACGAAAGTTGATCCCGATGATTTCACGATCGAGCGATGGGTGTCGAGACGCGACATCCGCGCCCGAGGATGGAAGATGCATTTGGACGGTGAGCTTTGGGGGGCCCGATCAATCGTCGAGCCCAACGATGGGCATCGGGCGATCGTGCGCCTCCGGGAAGCGGGGAGACTCGCTGGTGTTGTCACCCAGAACGTCGACGGGCTGCACAACAAGTCAGGTCTTGAAGACGACTTTGTCGCCGAAATGCATGGCAACGTGCGATTCAGCCATTGTCTGTCATGTGATGGGCGCTGGCCCACCGAAACCGTTCTGGAGTGGATCGAAGCCGGCGATGGCGATCCTCATTGCCCGCTGTGTGCCGGGATGGTGAAGACCGACACCATCCTTTTTGGCGAAACTCTTCCCGATGACGAGGTCCGAAAGGCGAGTGTCTTCCTCACCATCTGCGACGCAGTCCTGGTGGTTGGCTCCACCGTTTCGGTCTGGCCAGCCGCTGACGTGGTGCTCCGGGCGGCCAATCAGCAAAAACCGATTGTGATCATCAACAAGGGCGAAACCGACGCCGACAACCTGGCAGTGGTCCGCATCGACGCTGGGATCGGTGAGACGCTACCGGGTCTGGTTGACCTGATACTCGAGCCAGCAGACTCCTAGCCAGTCACTCCGAAGAACTGGTCCAGTTTCTGTGCGAGTTGTCCGGCTGTCAACGCGCCCAGAGTCACGTCGACGACGTTCCCGTTTTCGTCGTAGAGAACCGTGGTCGGCGATCCCCTTGCACCAAAGTTGACGGCAAGCTGACGTCCGTCATGTTGACCTATGTCGCGGGCAAGTGGCCAATGCGAGATCCCCATCTGTTGGGCAAAGGGGAGACCGCTCCCGTTGTTCATGGTGTTGATCCCGACAAAGTTGACCTGCTTGTCGATGTTGGCGCTGAGTTGTCCGAAGGCGGGTAGCTCTCGCTGACAGATCGTGCACCAGTTGGCGAAGAATGCGGCCACGGTGGGCTTGCCTTCGAAGTCAGCGAGGGCGACGCGACCCTCTCCATCCAATGCGGGCAAATCCCAACTGTCGGTTTCGGTGCTACCGACGGCGGTGTCACCTTCCGCAAAGGCCAACACAAACACGACCGCCAGCACCGCAACACCGACACCCACTGCGATCCGGGTCAGCAGGGTATTTCGTTGTGCCTGACGTCGCCGCTCGGAGGCTCGTGCCTTCTTGGACCGGGGTTTAACAGCCACGTTCAGATGTCACCTTCGAGCTTCGCCTTGGTTGATGTCATCGACTCTGAGATTGAACCTTCGTCAGCAAAAAGCCATCACCAACAGTCCTGATCCCGACAATCTTTAGCAAGCGTCTGCCAGCTCTTGTCGCCCCATACTCATGTTGGTTGGCAAGGCGGGGCCGGTACCATTATCGACATGTCCGGTTTCACGCCACGACTCGACGAACTCAACTTCACGTTGAACCACGTCACCGATCTCGAACAGATTTCCAAGCTCAACGGCTACCAACACGCCGACCCCGAGACTGTTTCGACCATTCTCGACGAGGCAGCCCGTTTCTTCACCGAAGTCATGGAACCCCTGAATCGCCCCGGCGACCAACAGGGCAGCGTCCTCGATGAGGACGGAGGTGTGATCACCCCCGACGGTTTCAAAGATGCATACGACAAGTTCGTTGAGGCCGGATGGGCCTCCGCCCACATGCCGAAAGATTGGGGCGGAGGAGGACTGCCCTACACCATCGGGGTGGCCATCGAGGAAATGTTCAAGTCGGCCAACCTCGCCTTCTCGCTCTGCCCACTGCTCACACATGGGGCCGTCGAGGCGCTCCAGCACCACGCATCCGACGACCTCAAAAGGATCTATCTCGAGAAACTCGTGTCCGGCGAGTGGGCCGGGACGATGAATCTCACAGAGCCCGGGGCAGGCTCTGACCTTGGCGCCCTGCGCAGCAAGGCCATCCCCCAGGACAATGGCTCGTACCGGATTTTTGGCACCAAGATCTTCATCACCTGGGGCGATCAGGATCTGACCGCCAACATCATCCATCTCGTGCTGGCCCGAACACCCGACGCACCGCCGGGAACCCGAGGAATTTCGATGTTTCTTGTTCCAAAATATGTTGTGGACGAGAACGGCAACCCCGGCGAGCGGAACGACTACAAAATTGTCTCGCTGGAGCACAAGCTTGGGATCCACGCCTCTCCGACATGTGTGATCTCGTTCGGCGACGACGGTGACGGTGCAACCGGTTATCTCGTGGGTGAAGAGATGCACGGGATGCGAAACATGTTCACGATGATGAATGCGGCTCGTATTGGCGTGGGGATGGAAGGTGTGGCTATCTCCGAGGCTGCTTATCAGCGAGCCTTGGCTTACGCCCAGGAACGAGTGCAAGGCCGGCTGATCGGCGGCCAAACAACGGAGAGTGTTGCGATTGTCGAACATCCTGACGTGCGACGGATGCTGCTGACGATGAAGGCATACACCGAGGCGATGCGTTCGCTGCTCTATGTGGCAGCAGAATTTGCCGACTTCTCGATTCACAGCGAAGACGAGCTTCGACGCAAAACTGCAAGCGACCGACTCTCACTTCTCACGCCGATCGTCAAGGCGTGGAGCACCGACATTGGGGTGGAGATGGCTTCGATGGGTGTTCAAGTGCACGGAGGGATGGGTTTCGTGGAAGAAACCGGTGCCGCACAGTATCTGCGTGATTCCCGAATCGCACCCATCTACGAGGGAACCAACGGCATCCAGGCGATCGACTTGGTGCTCCGCAAACTGCCGATGGAAAACGGTGGGATCGTCAGCGAATTCATCACCGAGATGACCGACGTTCTCAAGCGGATGAACGACCACCACGACATGGGAGTGTTCAGGGACGAACTCACTACGGCTATCCAAGGACTGGTGGATACCTCAACTTGGCTTGGTGAGCGCCTCGCTGCCGGCGACATCGACTCGGCCCTTGCCGGAGCCACGCCCTACTTGAACCAGTTTGGCACTGTGGTCGGAGGATGGCTGATGGCAAGGGCAGCCGTCGCCGCCAAGACCGAGCCACCGGAACACACCGCGGCATTCCTGACGGACAAGGTGATAACAGCCCGCTTCTACGGCGAGCACCTTCTGCCAAGGGCCAACGGCTACATCGCCAGTGTCAAAGGCGGGAGCGAGCTGCTCGACAAGGCGAGGTTCTAGTGGCGTGTCGCACCGCTCGGAATCAGATCTAGGGTCCAAACGTGCAACTGGAGAACAAGGTCGTCGTGATCACAGGTGCCGGAAGTGGCATTGGTGCGGCCATGGCGCGGCGTTTCTCGGAGGAGTCGACTGCCGGGATGATGTTGGCTGACCTCAACACCGAATCCGTGGCGACGGTGGCCGAGGAGATTGGTGCGGCCCACTTTCAGTTGGATGTCTCGGATCCCTCTGCCAACCGTGTTTTGATCGAGACCACCGAAGAGCTCTTTGGCCCGGTCGATCTCTTCTGCGCCAATGCCGGCTACGGAGTGGCGGGGAGCGAGCAGAGCGACCCCGACGGTTGGGACAAGATGTGGGGCGTAAATGTCATGGCACATGTGCATGCGGCCAGAAACCTGGTCCCAGGCTGGCTGGCGAGAGGGCGCGGATATTTCCTAAGCACCGCTTCTGCCGCTGGGCTTCTCACCAACTTGGGCGCCGCCGAATATTCGGTGACCAAACACGCTGCCGTGGCATTCGCCGAGTGGCTCGCTGTCTCTTATGGGGACAAGGGAGTCAAAGTAAGCTGCCTATGTCCTCAATTCGTCAACACGCCGCTGATCGAAGCAATGTCGGAGCTGGACACGCTGATCTCGACTGCCGCAGTGCTCGAACCACAAGCCGTTGCCGATGCTGTCGTCGACGGTCTCGCCGAGGAGAGGTTCCTCATCCTCCCTCATCCCGAGGTTGAGCAATACCTCCAGAACAAGGCCGGCGACTACGACCGGTGGATTGAGGGAATGCAAAAGCTCCAACGCGTGGTTTTCCCTGAATGAATATCCAGCAAGAATCAAGGACATGAACAAGAGACGTGTAGTCATCACAGGCGTTGGGGTTGTCGCCGCACCCGGCATCGGGATGGACGACCTATGGAAAGGGCTTCAGGCCGAGCCTGGTCCGGCTCCGCGCCTCATTGAAGATTGGGATCCCGAGCCGTGGATAACAAAACGAGAATCACGACGTCTCGACAAGTTCACCGAATTCGCCCTGGTAGCCACAGAGGAAGCCTTCGCACAGTCGGGCGAGATAGACGTCGACCCGAACCGGGTCGCCGTCGCCGTCGCCACCGGGATTGGCGGTCTCGAATCACTGGAAACGCTGGTCCATGAGTCCGACAAGGAAGCACCCCGCCCATCCCCATTTCTGATCCCGATGATGATGGCCAACGCCGCCGCCGCCACCATCTCGATCAAATACGGATTCGGGGGTCAAGTGTCTACGCCGGTGATCGCGTGTGCCGCAGGCAGTCAGTCCATCCTTGATGGTCTTCGCCAGATTCAGTGGGATTACGCCGACGTCGCCGTCGTCGGTGGAGCAGAGGCGGCGGCCCGGCATGCTGCCCGAGAAGGCTTCAAGGCAGCCCGCGCTCTTTCGCCAACTGGTTATGCCCGACCCTTCGATGGCGACAGAGACGGCTTCGTGATGGGTGAAGGCGCCGGGGTTTTGGTCCTGGAAGCCGAAGATGTCGCACTAGCACGAGGTGCCACCCCTATCGCCGAAGTCCTGGGTGCCGCCTCCACGGCTGACGCCTATCACATCACGGCGCCTCATCCACAGGGTGACGGTGCTGAAAGAGCGGTACATCTGGCCCTCGAGGATGCCGGTTTATCGCCCAAGGAGGTCCGCTATGTCAACGCTCACGGAACCGGGACCGATTTGAACGATCGGACCGAGGGTGCCGTCATCACAAGGGTGTTCGGCGAACAGCAACCGGCGATCTCATCGATCAAGGGCTCGACCGGCCACGGGCTGGGAGCCTCCGGGTCGATCGAAGCTGCAGTGGTAGTCGAAGCGATGCGACGCGGCGAGCTTCCGCCGAACACGGGGATGACAACCCAAGACCCCAACATCGCTTTGACCGACATCGTCACCGAACTGCGCACATGGGACCCTGGGCCCTCCATCTCGAACTCGTTTGGGTTCGGTGGCCACAACACGGTGGTGGCTATAGCGCCGGCATAGGTACGCTGGCATCACGGGAGCTCGGTATAACGGGCTGAGAGGGAGTCACGATGACTCCGACCGATCGAACCTGACACGGATAATGCCGAGACAGGGATTCAGCTCTCATCGCTCCCGAATCAAGAAAGGAACGATGAGGACGACCACCAAGACTTTCACCCTTTTATTTGCTCTTGCCATCGCAACCGTGGCGTGCAGTAGCGGCTCATTGAGTGACGCCGAAACTCCCGAAACGCTCAACCTGATCGCCCACGACTCATTTGCGTCGGCGGCCGCGGAAACCGGAGCGTTCGACGCCTTTACCGAAGATACCGGCATCGCAGTGGAGATCATCGCCGCCGGTGACGCCGGGACGTTGGTCAATCAGGCGGTTCTCACCAAAGACAATCCCCTTGCCGACGTCCTCTTTGGTGTCGATGACACGTTTCTCTCCCGGGCTCTCGACGAAGGCATCTTCGTCCCCCACGAGTCACGTCACATCGGCGATGTCGACGTCGACCTGGTCGATCCAACCAACCGAGTGACGCCGATCGACTTTGGCGACGTTTGTATCAACTACGACAAGGCCTGGTTCGCAAACACCAAACTCCAGGTGCCCTCGACACTGGCCGACCTGCGCGCTCACCTCTATGCAATGCATTTCACAGTGGAACATCCGGCAACATCCTCACCAGGCCTTGCATTCATGTTTGCCACCATCGACGAGTTCGGCGAGGAAGGCTGGCTCGACTACTGGGCCGACCTAAAGACTGCCGAAGTCAACGTGGCCAACGACTGGGACACCGCCTACTACGGCAACTTTGTCCGATATGGCGGCGAGAGCTCAATGGTGGTCTCCTACGCCTCTTCTCCCCCGGCAGAGGTCATCTTCGCCACCGAGCCGACCGATGTTGCGCCGACAGGTGTCATCGAGGCAGGTTGCTACCGCCAGGTCGAGTACGCCGCAGTCCTGGCGGGAACGAATTATCCGGGTGCAGCAGGCGAGCTGGTCGACTACATGTTGTCGATCGAATTCCAGGAGTTGGTCCCTCTCACGTGGTTTGTCTTTCCGGCCAATCAGAAGGCTGCTCTGCCCCAAGAGTTTCTGGACCACACCATCATCCCAGAGGATCCGGCAAGGTTCGATGCCGCCTACATCGCCGAAAATCGCGATCGCTGGATCGATGAGTGGATCGAGGTGATGGAGGGCTGATGAAGCAGATCCGATGGGGTTGGGTGGCCGTTGCCACCGTCCCCACGGTTTTCATCGGCTACTTCTACGCATACCCGGTGGCCCGGATCCTGGCGTTGGGCCTGTCCGAACTGAATTTCGGAGCGAGCGGAGTGCAGGCCCGACTCTTCAAAGTCGGTTGGTTCACCCTGTGGCAGGCGTCGATGTCAACAGTGCTCACACTTCTGGCAGCCGCCCCTCTCACCTGGGCGGTTTCGACTTACGAATTCAGGGGTCGTCGTCTCGCCACAGCCTTGGTCACCGTTCCATTTGTCTTGCCGACAGTGGTGGTCGGCACGGCATTCCTGGCACTGGGGGTCGGCGATTCCATTTGGGCAATCCTCGCCGCGCATGTCTTCTTCAACGTCGCGGTGGTAGTTCGAACCGTATCGACGCTGTGGTCGCGTATCGACCCCTCGCTACAAGAGGCCGCCCATATCCTTGGCGCCAAAGAATGGCAGGTGTTTCGACGTATCACGCTGCCCCTGCTCAGACCTGCGATCGCCGCCGCCTCATCAATCATCTTCCTCTTCACCTTCACCTCCTTCGGGGTGGTGTTGGTGCTGGGAGGGTTCCGTTTCGCCACGCTCGAAGTGGAGATCTACCGGCAGGCCGTGACCCTCTTCGATTTGCCGCTTGCTGCGGCGTTGGCGGTGGTGCAGCTGGTTGGTGTGAGCCTCGCCCTCTATCTCTATTCGACCTATCAGGAGCGCAAGACTGTCAGCTGGACCTTGCAGCGTGGTTCCAATCGGAGGAAACCAACGGGTGGAGCGGTCTGGATGGTCTACGCCGCAACTGTGCTGACGGTCGGACTGCTTGCTGTCCCCTTGATGGTGCTTGTCTCTCGCTCTTTTAATGGCGCCTTCTACCGGGCGTTGCTGGTAACCGACCCCGTGGTGGGAACACCCGCTGTGGCGGTGAGAAACAGTTTGCTGTTCGCCACCGTTGCCATGGGTCTGGCCATGATTGTCGGTCTGATGGCGGCGGCGATCATCACACGTCGCAAGGGTCAGCTGTCGCGTTGGTTCGACATGGTGCTGATGCTCCCGCTGGGCACGTCTGCGGTCACCATCGGATTTGGCTTCATCGTGGCCCTCGACTGGCCGTTCGACCTGAGGGCAACCCTTTGGCTGATCCCGATTGCCCACGCACTCGTCGCAGTGCCATTCGTCGTGCGCTCCACCGTTCCCACCCTGCGAGCGATTCCCGAGGATCTCCGTGGTGCAGCGTCGACCCTGGGTGCCAGGCCGTGGCAGGTGTGGAGACATGTCGACCTCCCGATCGTGAGTCGAGCAGCCCTGGTCGGTGCAGCATTCGCTTTTGTTATCTCTCTCGGCGAGTTTGGTGCGACATCGTTCATCGCCCGGCCTACCACCCCGACCATTCCCACCATGATCTTCCGACTCCTATCCCGACCGGGTGAGACATCGTTCGGAACGGCGATGGCGTTGTCTGTCGTCCTCGCCGCCATGACAGCCGGGATCGTGATGTGGATCGATCGGGCTCAGGCCGGCGATATCGGACGGTTCTGATGTTGGAAGTCAAAACCATCGACGTGCGATTCGACGACACCCAGATTCTCTACCAGGCCAGTCTCGCTGTCAGCGAGGGAGAGATCGTGGCGGTCCTCGGACCGTCGGGATCGGGCAAGTCGACATTGCTTCGTGCCATAGCCGGTCTGGTAGACATCTCGGCTGGTGACATCCTGTGGGAGGGAGCAACGCTGTCTGGCGTGGCACCACACCTGCGAGGCTTCGGTCTGATGTTCCAGGGTTATGCCCTCTTCCCCCACATGAGCGTTGCCGACAACATCGGTTTTGGTCTTCGAATGAAAGGCCAGTCCGATCCATTTTCAGAGGTGGCAACAGCCTTGGAGTTGGTGGGGTTGGCCGGATTCGGAGAGAGAACCATTGACTCGCTTTCCGGTGGCGAACGACAGCGGGTTGCGTTGGCCCGAACCCTTGCTCCCCACCCGAGCCTGGTGATGCTCGACGAACCTCTCGGCGCTTTGGATCGCAACCTTCGCCAGCGTCTGGTCGAGGACACTCACCGGGTCCTGAGGGAGCGGAAGGTCACCGGGATCGTGGTGACCCATGACCGCGACGAGGCGGTGGCATTGAGTGACCGGCTCGTTCTGATGCGAAATGGGCAAATCGTGCAATCGGGATCTCTTGCTGAGATACTCGGCGATCCGGCAGATGAGTGGGTACGTGAGTTCCTCGAGTGACAACACCGCTGAGAGATTCCTGAAGAATCTGGCGGCGGCCATCCAAATACCAACGGTCAGTCATGAAGGTCTAGAGACAGACCATCGCCAGCAGCTACTGGCTTTTCACCAGTACCTCGGAGACACCTACCCATTGATTCATGAGCGTTGTCAGATCGAGACCATCAACGAACTCTCACTCCTCATCACCTGGCAGGGCTCAGATTCAGAGCTGGATCCGATCGTTCTCATGGCTCATCAGGACGTCGTGCCGATCGAGCCTGGTACCGAAACCGATTGGCCGGTCGAGCCCTTCAGCGGTGAGATCTCTGAGGAGTATCTCTGGGGACGGGGTGCGTTGGACGATAAAGGCCCGCTGATCGCCATATTGGAAGCTGTCGAAGGTCTCCTCGAAGCCGGCCATGCACCAGTCAGAACCGTTCTCATTGTCTCCGGTCACGACGAGGAACTCGGAGGCCGGGAAGGCGCCAAGCACGTCGCCGAGACCTTGAGAGAGCGAGAAGTCACCCCATGGTTTGTTGTTGACGAAGGCGGCGCAGTCGCCGACGAAATCCCCAAGTTGTCGGCAGAACCGGTTGCTCTCGTGAGAACCGCGGAGAAGGGGCATGTCAATCTCAAGTTGACGGCACGTGGCGAAGGGGGCCACAGCTCAGCACCTCGACGTCCAACCACCGTCGGCAAGTTGGCCATCGCTCTCAAGGCTCTCGAGGACCACCCAATGCGTGCTCGGGTCAAGATGGTCGAGCCGACATTTCAGGCATTGATGCCCCGCTTGGGAGCACCACTGAGACTCTTGTTCAGCAACCTGAGATTCACCGGACCCCTCGTTGCGAAGATCCTTGCCAGAAACCCGTTTACCGACGCCTGGATCCGGACCACCACAGCGATCACCATCATTTCTGGCGGGGTGAAGTCAAACGTGATTCCTCAGGAGGCAACGGCCACGGTCAACTTCCGGATCCTCCCCGGGGACACCGTCCAGTCGGTGATGGCTCACGTGCGCCGTGTCGTTGGACGAGACATCGAAATCGAGATCAGTGCAGACCACTATGAAGAGCCGAGCCCCGTTTCATCGATCAAGTCAGAAGCGTGGCAAACCCTGACCCTCACTATCACCGAGACATTCCCCGAGGCGCTTGTCGCCCCCTGGACCCTCATCGCGGCAACGGACTCCCGCTACTTCTCCGACATCGCCGGCGATATCTACGGATTCTCACCGTTCACGATCTCCTTCGACGACGCCGAACGTTTCCACGGCACCGGTGAAAGGGTGCGGGTGGGTGACGCCGGGCGGGCGGTTGGGTTCTTCAGAAGCCTTATCGAAAACGCGACGAGCTGACGCGAGAAGACCCCCTTTGCTGGGGGTCTTCTCTACCTGGGCGTAAAGGGAGGAGGAGTCGCTCAGGCGCTGGTGTCCGAATCGCTCGCATGTTGGGCGTTTCGGATCTCTCGCAACTCGTCGAAGGTGATCACACCGTCGGACAAGTATTCGGAGACATCGATCTGCTTCAGCGGGTGGTCGTCGGACAGTGCGTCGTACTCGGCCTGATCGATTCCACCGTCGTCGAGGAGGGCTCCAAAGCGAGCACCTTTCCTGAAGCGGTCACGTCCCGGATGGGGACGCGCTTCCCGGATCTCCTCGGTGGTCAGCTCACCGTCGGCCCAAGCCTCATCGAGAGCGTCGCTGTAGAGCCAGTGGTCGTCGGGGAGACCGGCAGCTTCTGCTTCAGCCTTGGTGAGAACCCCATCCTCGAGGGCTGATCTGATCGCCTCGTGGATCGCCTCACGTTCGGCTTTGGCCTCTTCTGCAGCTGATTCGACCGCAGCCAGCACTGCGTTGGCGTCCTCCTGGCTGAGGTCGCCGCCGCCCACCATGTCGTCGAGCACTCCGCCGAGGAAATCAAAACCCCGGTGGAAGAAGCCCTTCTCTTCGCCATCGGTGGTGGTTTCTTCCTGGGCGAAAGCCGTGCCTGGTGCCGAGACGATCGAGGTGACAAAACCGGCCCCTACCAAAAGACCTCCAGCTACCAGTGCCGCAATCACTTTATTTCTCATTTGCTACTCCTTCTGTGTTTGGCAATGTGGGACCAAGTTTCCAACCCACTTGTAAGAGAGCCGTGAAGGTCACGTGAGGCTTCATGCGTGTGCAGCCATGGCCCTGTGAGGGCCACCGCTGCACACGCTCAGTGTCGGAGCGACTGCGCTAGCGCGGCGAATTCGTCGGGCACCCGGCGGGGGCGTCCGGTCAGGTCGGTAAAGGCGGCGGTGATTGTCAGCTTGGCCACAACCTCGTCGTCTCCGCGGGTGATGATCTGGCTCCAGGTCGACCGGACCCGAGCCACCTCGGCAACCCACGTATAAACGGTCAGTTTCTCGCCAAACAGCGCCGCCGCCTGGAACCTGGCCTGCATGTCTACAACGACAATCTGGGTTCCCTGCTCCTTCATCACGTCCATCCCCCAACCCATGTCCGTCAGATATTCGGCGCGCGGTCTCGAAATAAGAGAAGTAGTTGGTGTGGTTCACGTGGTTGTAGGGGTCAAGCTCGTAGAAGCGAACCTTGAGCGACGTGGTGTGAACATCCCTATCAGTGGGAAGGTCGAGCGGCAATCTCTCTCCTCGAAACGATTGGTGCCAACGCTACCCTTGCCGCCATGGAGGCCTGGCAGTTGACAGCGACCACCGGAATCGATGCCTACGTCCTCAACGACCTGCCGGAACCGGAGCCGGGCCCCGGAGAGGTTCGAGTCGATATCAAGGCGTCGGGTCTCAACCATCTCGACCTATGGGTTGCAAAAAGCCTTCCTGCTCCCAAACAATTGCCCCATACCGGTGGGTCAGACGCCGCCGGTATTGTTGACGCCATCGGCGAAGGTGTCGCCGGATTCGAGATCGGCGACGAGGTCGTCATCGACCCGTCCTTCTCCTGTGGAAAGTGCGAGCACTGCCGCAACGACGAGATTGTCTATTGCTCACAGTTCGGAATTCTCGGCGAACACCACCCGGGCACCCTCACCGAGAAGATCGTCATTCCCACCATCAATGCCGTGAGAAAGCCTGCCGCGGTCGATTGGGACGTCGCTGGTTCATTTGGCCTTGCCTCGGTCACAGCTCTCCGCATGTTGGAAAAGGCACGGCTCAAGAGAGGCGAAACCGTCCTCGTAGTGGGGGTCGGAGGCGGTGTGTCGGCGGCGGCGATGTTCCTGGCCCAGGCCCTCGGCGCCAACGTATATGTCACCTCGCGCTCTCAGGACAAACTCGACTGGGCCATCAGTGAGGGAGCGGTCGCTGGCTTTGACTCCTCAGCGGAGTTCGGCAACGAGATGGCTGCTCTTGGTGGCGCCGACCTGGTGATCGACAATGTCGGGCCGGCAACATTGAATCAGTCGATGCGAGCCGCGAAAGCCGGAGGCCGAATAGCCATCTGTGGGTCGACCAGCGGAGCGAAATTCGAACTGACGGTTCCTTTTCTGTTCTTCCGTCAGTTGGAGTTGATCGGATCTTCCATGGGAAACCATGCCCAGTTTGCCCGAGCCCTCAACTGGATCCGGCTCGGCAGGTCGAAATCACCGGTGAGCCGAGTCTTCCCGTTCGACGAACTGCCTGACGCTCTCCGCTATCTCGATTCAGCAGAGCAGGTAGGCAAGATTGTCATCGGTCGTAACGGCTAGCCCGACGGTTTGGGCAGTCTGACAAACGGTACGACAGCGGAAACATCCTCGATCTGCTCCGCAACGGTCTCACCCGGATCATTGAGCATGGAACGCGACAGGCCGGCGAGAGTCCGGGGATGAGCCACCGAATATTCGGTGAGCACACGAAACGCCTCTTCACGTTCGAGTGCCTCCGCGACTTCGAGCTTTGCCTCGGCCATGGTCGGAGCCTAAGTTTTTCATCTATATGCGCATAGCGGTACCCGTCGAAGCCCCAGGAGAACGACGGGTGGCGTTGACACCGCCCGTTGTGCTGCGTCTCGTCGAAGATCGCCACACCGTTGCTGTCGAGAGCGGTCTCGGCGAAAGAGCCGGGTTTTCCGACGATCAATACAGGGATGCCGGGGCCGCCGTCTCTTCAGACCCGTACCCAGACGCTGACGTGGTTCTGGTGGTGGGCCCGCCCGAGCCGAAACTGGCAGCGCGCATCCCCCAAGGGGCGGCCCTCGTTGGTTTTCTCGACCCTTTCTCCTCTGAGGAGTTGGTGCGGGTCCTGACAAAACGACGCATCACAGCCTTCTCGATGGAGGCGATCCCTCGCACCACGCTGGCCCAGAGCATGGATGCCTTGTCGTCCCAGGCCACCGCCGCCGGTTACCACGCGGTACTGGTCGCTGCCGTCGCAACCCCGAGGATCTTCCCAATGCTCACGACCGCCGCCGGAACCGTTCCCCCGGTTAAGGCTTTGATCCTGGGGGCGGGTGTCGCCGGTCTTCAGGCTATCGCCACGGCCAAGCGACTCGGGGCCGTGGTTTCTGCCTACGACATCAGGCCAGAGGTCAAAGAACAAATTGAGAGTCTCGGGGCCCGATTCGTCGCTGCTCCCATGGACGAGTCTGTGGCCTCGTCATCCGGGTACGCCAAAGAGGTTGCCGACGAAACCCAACGTCGCCAGCAGGACACCTTGGCACCAGCGGTGGCAGATTCCGATGTTGTGATCACCACCGCGCAGGTCCCGGGACGACCGGCGCCCCTCTTAGTCTCACGAGAAATGGTGGAGGCGATGGAGCCGGGTTCGGTGATCGTCGATGTGGCAGCCCCTACCGGTGGCAATTGTGAGCTGACTCGGCCTGGAGAAACCATCGTGCACCAGGGGGTCACCATCATCGGCCCAACCGACCTCCCCAGTCGGGTGGCTGTCGACGCCAGTCACATGTATTCAAGAAATGTCGCTGCATTTCTGGGACGGATCACCGCCGAGGACGGCTCGATTGCCTTCGACTGGGATGACCAGATCGTCAAGGAGGCTTGCATAACCTTCGACGGTCATGTCACCCATCCGGTGACACGTCGTCAACTCGGGTTGGAGCGCCAGACATGAGCGTGCTGCTCGTTGGGATCACGGTGTTCGTGCTTGCAGCCTTCGTGGGGTTCGAGATCATCAGCAAGGTCCCCCCAACACTTCACACCCCACTGATGTCTGGTGCCAATGCCATTTCGGGTATCACCATCATCGGTGCCATTGCCGCCGCGGGGCTGAGTGCGACATCGCTGGCCCAGATACTCGGCTTCCTTGCGGTGGTCACCGCCACCATCAATGTGGTCGGCGGATTCCTGGTGACAGATCGCATGCTGGAGATGTTCAAGAGCCGACGCGACAGAGATCGAGCCAGCAAATGACCGAGGTTCTCTATCTCGGTGCGGGGATCGCCTTCATCGTCGGGCTGAAACAACTCGGAGGGCCCAGAACGGCGCGATCGGGAAATCGAGTTGCTGCCCTCGGGATGTTGGTGGCAATAGCGGTCACTCTCGTCGCCCAAGACATCATCAACTGGGGAATCCTCGCTGCGGGCTTGACAGTTGGGTCCGCGCTCGGAGCCTGGTTTGCCATCAGGGTGCAAATGACCTCGATGCCCCAGTTAGTCGCAGCTTTCAACGGGTTTGGCGGCATCGCCTCCGCTCTGGTCGCCTCGGTTGTGGTCATCGAAGGAGGGTTGGCCGACTTGGCACCCGAGACGGTGATCACCCTCATCTTGTCCACAGTTATCGGAGCGGTGACGTTCTCAGGAAGCTTCATCGCCTTCGGGAAACTCCAGGGCATCCTCCCCGGTCGACCGCTCGTTTTCCCAGGACAGAAGATCGTCAACGCAACGCTGGCAATCAGCCTGATCGGTCTCGCTATCTGGGCTGGCGTAGCTGGCGAGGTGGCTGGCTATTGGGCTGTCGGGGGGATCGCTCTTGCGATCGGCATCATGGCGGTGATCCCAATCGGCGGCGCCGACATGCCAGTGGTGATCTCTCTACTCAACTCCTTCTCTGGTCTCGCCGCAGCGGCGGCCGGTTTCGCCATTGAGAGCAACGCACTGATCATCGGTGGAGCCCTGGTGGGTGCGGCCGGTCTGATCCTCACCATCCAAATGACGGAGGCGATGAACCGCTCACTCGCCAACGTCCTCTTCGCCGGGTTTGGGTCAGACGGCGGCAGCTCGGTGGCGGGGACGATGAGCGATCAACCGGTCACTCGGGCAACTGCTGATGACGTAGCGATCGCTATGGCGTATGCCGAGTCGGTGATGATCGTCCCCGGCTACGGCCTGGCTGTGGCGCAGGCACAGCATGCCGTGCGTGAGCTCGCAGACTCTCTCGAGGAAATGGACATCACCGTTCACTATGCGATCCACCCGGTGGCCGGCCGGATGCCCGGACACATGAACGTGCTGCTCGCCGAGGCAGACGTGCCTTACGAGCAGTTGCTCGACTTGGAACAGGCCGATCCGCTGTTCGCCCAGACCGACGTAGTTCTCATCGTGGGGGCCAACGACGTGGTAAACCCGTCGGCTCGGGACGACTCCGATTCGCCGATATACGGGATGCCGACACTCAATGTGGACCGAGCCAAAAAGGTGATCGTGGTAAAACGGAGTCTCTCACCCGGTTTCGCCGGCATCGACAACCCACTGTTCTACGACGAGAAGACACTGATGTTCTTCACCGACGCCAAAGCGGGGCTGGAAGAAACACAGATCGCCCTGAAGAGCCTCTGACGTTCTCACGTTGCTATAGCAACACGGTGCGGAAATCGCACCGCTGTGCACGGACAACGCAGACAACAGCAGCACCAAGCTGTCCTGGTGAATCGAGCCAGGAGAATCCCCACCAACCACCCGATCGATAGAGCTGTTCGGAATCTGCTGACCTACACCAACAAGCATCCGTCCAAGATCTCTTCGCCGGCACCAGCCTTGCGGCGATGAGGGCTCGGCAGGCAGCGGCGTAATTATTTGGTGAGCTCAGAACAGCACAGCCCGTTGGGGCGACGTTTCTGGACTGTCTGGACTGCCGCTACATCGTCGAGCATCGGTGACGGCATCGTTCTGGCCGCTCTTCCGCTGCTTGCGGCGAGCCTGACGCGGGAGCCGCTGAGTGTCGCGATGACAACCGTCGCGGTGCGGTTGCCGTGACTGTTGTTTGGCCTGTTCGCCGGCGTCATCGTCGACCGGGCTGATCGACTGAGACTGATGATCAGCACCGACCTGGGCAGGGCGGTGGCGTTCGCCTGGATCACGGTTGTCGTAGCCACCGAGCAGATGACTCTGATGATTCTCTACCTATCCGTGTTCGCCGTCGGTGTGCTCGAAACCATTTTCGACACAGCATCGATGAGCATCACTCCCTCACTGGTGCAACGTGATCAGCTTGAACGGGCCAACGCACGTATCAGTGGCGCCCTGATCGCAGCCCTACTCCTGTACGCCGCCGAGAGATTGTTCTGCCCAGACGATTTTGTCACTCGCGGGCAGATGGCAGCCTTCTTGGTCCGCGCTCTTGGCTATACCGATAATGGTGGCGGTGACCTGTTCATTGATGATGACGGTCACACTTTCGAGAACGATATCGACAAGTTGGGAACGGCTGGTGTCACCAAAGGTTGTAACCCGCCAGATAACGACCGGTTCTGTCCTGACGATCGAGTAACCAGGGGAGCAATGGCCGCCTTTTTGGTTCGTGCGTTGGGATACACCGACAACGGTGGTGGGAATCTGTTCATTGACGACGACGGGTCGACTTTCGAGAACGATATTGACCGTCTCGCCACAGCAGGAGTCGCCAAAGGATGTAACCCACCGGTCAACGACAAGTTCTGCCCCGACGACTTCGTCACCAGAGGACAGATGGCGGCTTTTCTACACAGGGCACTCGGCTAACAACCGCTCATATCCGGCTGGGGGAGAATGGTTTTGGTGGTTTCCACCGGTCGTGCGGTGTTCGCCGGATGACAACGGGGCAAAAGTTCGAGCGTCCCTCCCAGCGACGGCCAATGTTGAGGGGATACACCGAATGTCGGTCGCTGTTGAAACCACAACAATCGACGAAGCCATCCTCCGCCTCAACCACAACCACCCCGACTGAACAACATTTCTAAACCCGCCCATCACCGGCATTATTTGCGGCCAACGTCAGTCGCAGTCGCCGCTCATAAGTGCCGTTGTGTGCGCGCTAGCCGCCTAGTGCTGCGAATACCTCGTAGACCATGAACGCAGGCCAGACCAGAGCCTGGAAAAACGAACCTACGTACAACCAGAACGAGTCGGCCTGCTGCCAGAAATACACGAAGGCTCCAAACATCCCAAGGCCGT
>CAXMPK010000046.1:0-31174 GCA_964195405.1 uncultured Acidimicrobiia bacterium | reverse complement strand
TACCAGGGTTCCGCCCTGGCGAAGATCCTTGATGTTGGTTTGGAGAGCCGCAGGGTTCATCGCCACCAGGCAGTCGGGCGAATCCCCAGCGGTGAGGATGTCAAAGTCGGCAATTTGAACCTGGAAGGAGGACACGCCGGGAAGAGTGCCCGCCGGTGCTCGAATCTCTGCGGGGAAGTTTGGCAAAGTGGCCAGATCGTTCCCGAACAATGCAGAGGCGTCAGTGAATCGATTCCCCGCAAGCTGCATCCCGTCACCGGAATCACCGGCGAAACGAACCACTAGCTTGTCGGCGACTTCAGTTGGGGTCGATGAAGGGTCGGATGTGGCAATCTCGTCGGCCACTTGTTCACTTCCTTATAGATGTAGCCAGCTATCCAAGTCTATCGAGACTCAGGTGTACGGGAACTTGGGCGAGCGGTTGTGAACCCGGTTAAATCGATGGCGTCGAGATGTCGGCCAAGACCGATCAACGCCATCTCGGCACGCCTTGGCCCGATGACCTGGAGCGAGGCCGGTGGCGCCCCACTATCAGCCAGCGGAAGGGCAATCGCAGGATGGAGGGAGTGGTTGACGATGGCGGAGAAATAGGAGAGAACTGTCCGGTAATGCCGGCCTTCGATCAGATCGTCGCCTATCAACTTGCGACGAACGGGGACAGTCGGCGTGATCAAGAAATCAACCGTTGCAAAGGCGTCAGAGAACCGGTCGCGAATCGTCTGTTGCCACTCACGGGCATTCATGACATCGGAGGTGGTGATCATGTCGGCCGAGTCAAGACGCTGTCTCACATCTGGGCCGTATTCAGCCCCGGCCAGTCGGAACTCTCGATGCACATCGCGCACCTCTTCCGCGATAGCGTTCCAGAGTTGGTCCGAGGGAAACACGTCCGGCATTTCGATCGGATGGACAGCGTGGCCGGCTGAGCGGAGGTTCTCGACGGCATTTCGGAAGGCGGAAGCGATGTCAGTGCTAATAGGTGAGCGTTCGAACCAAGGCTCGGGCACCCCGAAGCGGAGATGGCCCGATAGAGGGTCAGGGGCAATATCCCCGGACATCGCCTGATAGCAACTCTCGATCTGGTCGATCGAACTCGCCAGGGGTCCCACGGTGTCGATTGAAGGGACGAGGGGGAATACACCGTCGAGGGGGATGCGGCCATGAGTCACTTTCAGGCCATATGTGCCGCAAAGAGCCGCCGGAACCCTGACCGATCCTCCGGTGTCGGTTCCTAGGGCAAACGGAACGATTCCGGCCGCTACCGCGGCGGCTGATCCCCCGGACGACCCGCCTGGCGAGGTTGAAAGGTCCCACGGATTTCTCACGGCTCCCCAAAACGGGTTTTCTGATGAGAAGCCAAAAGCAAACTCATGAAGTCCTGTCCTACCGATGACCACACCACCCGCTCGTTCCACTGCGGTGACACAAGACGCTGATGTTTCAGGCGTTATCCGGTAGAAAGAAGACCCGTTTGTCGTGACTCGGTTGGCCTGATCGATCAGATCCTTGATCGCCACGGGTGAGCCGGCAAGTGGCCCGATGTCCTCGTCGCGACCGATCCTCTGATCCAATGCCGAAGCACGTTCGAGGGCCCCCTCATCGTCGATCGATGTGAATGCGTTGAGGGTGTTCTGAGATGCGTGAGCCGCCTCGAGGGCATGTGCGACTCGATCAAATGTGGTGGGGCCAGACACGGCTTGGGACGGTAGCGACGCTCACGAGGTCCCTACGGTTCGATGGTCAAACCCCGTTGGGTTGGCACCAAAGACATCCACGACTTACCCGGTGGAACCAGCAGCATCTCCCCATTGCTATCAACAAGTGTGAACCAATCTTCCTCCCTCTCACGCTCCCATGTCCCTTCCGTCACCCGACCGTCGGCAAACACAAAAGCCTTACCCGATCCGGTGACGCGAGAACTCGGCAGAGACTTGCCAGAGACCCCCGATGGCGGGTGGGCCGTGTAGGGCTCCGTGTAGAGGGCGATGAGTACGGGGACGCCCACCCGCTGTTCCTCCCCGTCGGGATCCAGGTAGGTGCCTTCTTTGCCGTACGCGGTTCGCAGCCAGGTCTTGGTCAATGGATCCCAATCCCAAACTACATCGGAGCTGCCAAAGTCGATCGTGACCGAAGTGGCCGGGTCGGCCTGGGCGGAAAGGGGCCCGAATTCCCAGAATGGGCCTAGCGGTGGAGCGTCGGAGAATCCCCGGTCGTCGGCCGTATTGCGCAAACTATTGGTATCGACGTAGAGGTTGTGTGGAGACCTCCGCTCCGGGATTCGGAAGGTGCCTCCAGACAGTTCTTTTATGAGATTCACATCTTTGGAGCGGATCAAGCTCTGCACCCATGCTTGAGCGCCTGAAATAACAAAGGTCGGCTCTTCGAATGCGGCGAGAATGGCTGCATCCGTTGGTCGCCCTGAGCGGTTTGGACCGAGGTATTCGGAGTCGGACTCATGCCAGAAGGTCATGAATCGGGTAATCCCCTCCACTCTCAGCTCAAGCACCATATCGGCATCTTCGATGCCGGATTGGGGGTTCGCTATTGGGTGGTTGTCGATTTTGACGACCATGAGCCGGCGCTGGAGCAACACCTCGTCCTCGACGGGGAGACCGTTGACGAGAGAGGTCGCAGGATCGTCCAGGGTTGTTGCTGGAGCCGTCGGCGTTGTTGTAGAAGTCGTGCTGGTTGTTGTCGGCTCGGTGGTTGAGGTCGTGGTGGCGATCAGCTCGGCCGCACTGGAACTACAGGCCGACAAGATCAATCCGAGCGCGACCAACCTGGCAGTTGTGGTGCGCATGATGAGGGAATCCTAGAAAGGGGTGGACGCTACCCCAGGTCTTAATCGACGAGAGTTCCGCCGGTTACCTGGAGATGAGGAAGCGCCGTTTCGGGCTGGTCCACGGAAAAGGCGAATTCGATCCCGTCAGAGTTGGCCCGTAGAACATAGATCGCGTCGATGTTCACTCCAGCGTCAGCGAGCGATCGGGTGAGACGCGCCAACTCACCTGGACGGTGAGGTAGCACAGCTGTGAGCACAGTGTTCTCCACGTTTCTGAGGGCAGCTTCGTCGAGAACACGTCTGGTAGTGGGTGCATCGTCAACGATGAGACGGACGGTCCCATCGCTGTCATGACCGTATGCCGTCAGCGCCTCGATATTGACACCGTACGCGGCGAGGGCCTCGGTCAGCGATGCGAGTCGTCCCGGTTGATTCTCCATCGCGACGACAAACTCTGTCATTACAATTTCGACTCTACGCGTCGTTGCGGGCTCCGCGCGCAATAGTTGGGTCAGGAGGTTCGACTCTGCCCCGCTCCTTCAGGTAAGCGTGCCAGATGATGCGGGCAGCGACGGCTCGGAGTGGCCGAAATGACTCACCCAGGATCTCGAGTTCGTCTTCGCTTGGCGCCGCCTCCATCCCAAGCAACTCTCCGGCGCCAACCTGGAGAGCGCGGTCCCCGATCGGCCACATGTCGATGTGGCGCAGTGCCGACAAGAGATATGCATCAGCTGTCCAGAGGCCGATGCCCTTGATCGCGATCAGACTGGCTCTGGCATCTGAGACGGACGCCTCGGCGAGACCTTCGATGTCGAAGCTCCCCTCGGCCACGAGTTCAGCCAACCCCAGAAGGTACTCCGTCTTCTGTCGGGTAACACCGAGGGAACGCATCGTGTCTGGTCCCAGTGCAACAATCCGCTCCGGCGTGATCACCCCTGTCGCCCCGACGAGACGGTGATACATCGCGGCTCCCGACTCCAGTGACACCTGCTGTTCGAGGATCAGCAGGACAAGCACCGGAAATCCTTGGTGTCGATACCAGAACTCCGGGATTCCATGCCGTTCGATCGCCGCGGCCAATGCCCGATCTTCAAGAGCCAGCAAATCACACCCCTCCCGAAACGTGGTGCCATCGAGACGCTCAACCCTGGTCAGAATTCGGTTCTGGTCGATGGGCCCCAGCGTCCTAGAGTCGGCGAGCGCGGCATCTGGGTTGTCCGACAGAACCCACACATGGCCCGGTCCGACATCCTTGGGAGGCTCCGCAACGCGTTTCACCATCCAGAAGTCGTCGCGCTCGGGATGAGGGAAAACCACGATGTCGTCGACCAACGGTCGGCGCGACTCGGTGGCGACGATCTCGTCACCCGGTGCCAGCGTCGGCCGCATTGAGTCCTCGGCAATTCGGAAGCGCTTCATCGTCATCGTGGGTCAGGAGTATGGTCCCGTGTCCGATCACACAAGGAGGAGAAAAATGCGTCAGGTAACTATCGCTCACGCCCACTGCGATCTCTACTGCGGCGTCTACGACCCGGCACAGGCGAAGATCGAGGCATTGTCCGTGATGAAGATCGCTCAGAAGTATCAGGAGTCAGACGACGACGTCTTCCGGGCTCGCGCTCTCGCGTTGAAAGAGAAGCAGGCCGAAGAGGTAAAACACCATCTGATGGTTCTCTGGGCCGACTTCTTCACGGCAGACCACCGAACCGAGTTTCTCGACCTCGATGGCCTCTTCTGGAAAGCCATTCATCAGGCTGGTGAGGCCAAAAAGTCAGCGGATCCTGCCGAGGGTCAGAAACTGCTTGATCTGATTGATGAGATCAGCGACATCTTTTGGCAGACCGAGAAAGCCAAGGGCATGGGGGTCTACCCACCCAGTTAGATCTGGTCCTCGCCGGCGCCCTTTTTCTCGCTATCAAAGAACGAACTGAACTTCTCTTTCGCCCATTCCGAAAGCCGACCGGCCCAGGCCAGGTCTTTGGAGAGGAGGGCGAGACCTCCAACGATGGTGACGATCCCAGGGCCGGGCAGCACAAGCATGAAGATGCCGGCGATGATCAGGCCAAAACCTGCGCCGATTCGTCCGATCCGTGCCATGGAGGGAAACCTATCTGACTCTGGTGGACCCTGCGATCAGGGTTGCCCCTTGTTGGACCCCGACGCCTCGGATTGGCTTTCAACTTCCAGCGCTTCGTCTAGCGCGTCTTCTTCGAGCTTGATGAATACTGGCTCGATCACACCCAAGGCGGTCCCTCCAGGAATCCGCGGAGCGTCCCAGCCTTCGACTGCCGGCCCGACGCCGAGCATCAATCCGATCGTCTCTGTGGAGAACGGCAGATATGGCGACAGAGCCACCCGGATTACAGCAATCGTCTGGATGGCCGTCCAGAGGATGGTCCCGGAACGGTCCTTGTCCTCTTTGAGAACATTCCAGGGTTCTGTTGCGTTCAAATAGGCATTGACCTCGGTGGCGGCATCCATTGCTGATCGCAGGCCGGCTCGGAGCTCGACCCGCTCGATGTGGGCGGCCACCGCATCCAGGGTGGTTTGACCCAAAGCGAGGATCAGACGATCCTCTTCGGCCAGTTCCGAGGGTTCTGGGACAAGTCCATCAAAGTTGCGAGAGCTCATCGAAAGGACTCGATTGACCAGATTTCCCCAGGTTGCGACCAACTCCTCATTGACTCTGCGGAGGATCTCGTCGTCGCTGAAGTCGGTGTCGTTTTGCTCAGGGAAAACTGCCGCGATCGAATAGCGCAGAGCGTCCGGCTGGAGACGCTCGTTGTACCAGGCAATCGACCGTCCGATTCCCCGGCTCGCCGATGCTTTGTCACCACGGAAAGTCAGGTACTGGTTGGCGGGGACGTTTGTGGGCAGGTTGAGGTCGCCGTGACCCATCAGCATCGCCGGCCAGATCACCGCATGGAACGGAATGTTGTCTTTGCCGACGAAGTAGTAGGACTCCGCCTCAGGGTTCTTCCACCATTTCTTCCACTGGTCGGGGTCATCGGTGTACGAAGCCCACTCGATCGCCGCCGAGAGATAGCCGATCACCGCATCGAACCACACATAGATCTTCTTGCCTGGGCCCAGATCGTCGACCGGTACGTCGACACCCCAGTCGATGTCGCGGGTGATTGCTCGTTCAGGCATGTCTGCCACCATTCCCAGAGCCCAGTTCTTGACGTGTTTGCGCCAAGACGATTTGCCCTCGAGCCACTCCTGAAGCCGGTCGGCGAAGGCGGGCAGGTCGAGAAAATAGTGCTCGGTTTCACGAAGCACGGGGGTAGCACCACTCAGAGTGGATCGGGGGTCGATCAAGTCGATAGCGTCCAGCGTTCGGCCACAGTTGTCGCACTGATCGCCACGGGCGTGTTCGTAGCCACAGTGTGGGCAGGTCCCTTCGACATAGCGATCAGGCAGGTAGCGCTCGGCTTCAGGATCGTAGAATTGCTCGGAGATCTTCTTGTGGAGATAGCCGTGTTCGAGTAACTCCAAGAAGAACTGCTGGGTGACCGTGCGGTGATTCTCGGTCATCGTGGTTGTGAAGAGATCAAAAGAGATACCGAGTGTCTCCCAGTAGCCGAGGAATTCGGGATGGAAGATGTCGACCACCTCGCGCGGTGTCAGGCCCATCTCGTCAGCCTTCACCGTGATAGGGGTGCCGTTTGCGTCCGACCCCGAGACCATCAGGACCTTGTTGCCGACCAGACGGTGATACCTGGCAAAGATATCGGGTGGCAGGTAGGCACCGGCGAGATGACCGAGGTGCCGCGGCCCCGACGCGTACGGCCATGCAACGGCGACGAGGATATGACGGCTCATTGCGCCGGGAGCGTATCGGTCCTGTCAGTCAAAGCCGAAGCGGGCGCGCCTCGTTCCGAGGCGTCGGGAGTGGGCGCGCCTGGTACCGAGGCGTCACAGGTTCGCTATCTAGCGAGAGGTGGTGACTCCGGGCACGGGGACATGGTCGGTGGCTCGCTCGGCGAGGATGACTCCGGTCAGGATGAGGGTGGCTCCACCAAAGATGGCCAAGGTGATGCTCTCGCCCAAGAATAGAACCGCAAAGGTGACGGCCACCACCGGTACCGAGTAGCCGGTTAGAGCCAGGCGTGAGGCCGGGTTCATCCCTGCTGCTATCAGGAATGAGGCGAAGGCCAGGGTCGTGCCGAGCCCGCCAACCCCGGCGATGAGCAACCAGCTGACATTGTCCACTGAAGCCAAGTCAATACCGAAGAACAAAGGGATCGCCACAATGAGGACGACGGTGTTGACCGTGAACTGGGGAAGCACGAGTTGGTCACTGGGCACTTCGAGGGCGAAACGTCTGCTCAGGGCTCCTCCGACCCCCGCCATCAGTATGCCGCCGATCATCCAACCAACGCCACGCCACAGATTTCCCACCCCATCGACCGTCTCGCCACCGACTCCGACGAGGACCGCCGAACCGACCAGAGCGAGCAGCAGACCAGGGAGCGATCGCGCCTGAAACCTCTCACCGGGGACGAAGAAATGGGCTGCTCCGATAGTTGTCAGCGGGATCAAGGCGATCAACACTCCGCTGAGGCTCACCGGGAGATCCTCCAACGCCAGCGTCATCAATATCATCGGAATGGCCATTGCCACCGTCCCCAGTAGCAGACCTCTCTTCCATGCCTCGCGACTTGGTGTGCCGAACCGACTTGTTACCGCGATCACCAGAGCCAGCGTGATCATTGCGAAAATCATCCGCAGGGGCACCAGTGTGAAGGTGTCCACCCCACGGAGAATCGCGGCGCGGCTCAGAACAGCTGAGGTACCCCACCCGAGGGTGGCGGCAACGAGAGGGGTCCACGGGCTCACGAGCCGCGCAACCTAACCGATGCCTCAATGTACAAGATGAGCTTGCCGATAACCTGTGCTTATGAGTTTGCGAACTTTCACTCTTGTTGCAGTTTTGGCACTGGTTGCGGCTTCTTGCAGCCCATCGACCAGCGCATCAGATCCTTCTACAACCGACGGTTCATTTGAGGGAACAACCTCGACCTCGGAGGCTGCCCTCCAGGAGACCCAGGCCCCCGAGGCGATGTTCCTCTCTTACAGGCTCGTTGAGGGCGAGACCTACACCTACGAGGTAGGTATCGATCAGCGGATCGAGATGATGGCCGAAGGTGATTCGGAGGCCCTTGGTGACGAGGAAATTCCGGGCGATATCGCGATCGACCTCACTGGCACGACCACTTTCAGTCACTCAATAGAGGAGGGCTCCGAACCAGGCACCTTCGAGGTGACGATCACCGGTGACTTCACCGATCTAGTCATCACTGGAACTGTGGACGGCGAGCCGATCGGGGACACTGATATTCCGGAGTTTGCTGAATTGGAGCCAGTCGATATCACGATCATTGTGGATGAGCAGGGAAACATCATTCCCCAGGACGATGAGCTCGGAGATCTCTTCGGCGGGGAGTTGGGCGGTCTTGGCGGTCTGGGCGACTTCGCCGGCACCGGCATGTCGCCCGGTCAATTCGTTGGTCCGCCGTTCCCTGAAGACGATGTCACGGTAGGCGATACGTGGTCTGAAACTGTTGAGCTTCCCGGTCTCCTGACTGATGATCCCATTACGACTGAAATCAACTCCGAAGTCGTCCGCGCCGACGCTGTCGACGGTCACGATGTTCTCGTGATCGAAACCGAGTCGGTGACGTCGATGATCGAGTTCGACCTTGCCCAGTTCCTAATCGGTTTCCTCACTGCCTTTGTCCCCGAGGAGGCCTCTGATGACGAAACCGCGGAACTCGATGCTCTGATGGAGGACCTGCGTTTCCTATTCATCATCGACGAAACCGTTTCCAACATGACCACATGGTTTGATGCCGAGGCTGGTTACGCCCGTATGGCCGAGTTGAGTTCCTCGACTCACTTCGTCATGGATCTCAACATGCCCGACGACGAGACCGGCGAAATGATTGGATTCGTGATGGACATGAGCATCACCCAAGACATCACCTACCACCTCACTGACGCCCCAACTGCTTAACCCTTCAGCGTCGCGGTCGACCTCGCCAAGTCGAATAGATGTGCTTCATCATTTCGAGGGAGTAGGTCGCGACGGACTGGCCCTCGTCGTTGGGCTCGAAGACGGGAGCAAGTTCCTTCACGAAAATTTCGTCGTCGTCCTCGATGGTCTCATTGGTAGATGACGCCGGCTCCGGCTGACGCTCCGGCTCACGCTTTGGTTCCTCGTCTAGCGATTTAGACGGGTCCAGGGGTTGGCTTCGAGCCTCTGCCAGCTGTGTTCGCATTTCGGCGATCCGCTCTTTGAGGAACTTGGACTCGGTCTCGGCCTTGCCGGCTCGCTCACGGGCCTCGGCCAACTGCTGACCGGCCTGATGAAGGTTGCCTAATTGGAGCAGCATCTTGTCCCAGGCATCGATGGGAACGAGCATCGTCCCCGGAGGCTGCTCCGACTCTCGGGACTCCTGCAAAGTTGGCTCCACGCTGGGGGATGACTTCTGAATCGGCTTCGCTTTGGATGATTGTTGAGACGGGTCGTCCTGTCGCCCCATTTGGCGAGCCCGGTCGCGTACGTCGCTGAGCGAGACCATCCGAAGTTGGCCTCCAGAGGAGTCCTCGAGGTAAGAAGCGACGTGTTCGTGACGGGCCCACTTACGAAGAGTCTTCAGCGGGATGCCCGTAGCCTCGTTCGCTCGACGCAGCGTCACCCAGTCGGACTCGGCGATTTTGCCGTTTGACTCGACAGATTCGGGCGAAGCCTGCGACGCGGACGATCGGAGGGCTTCGGTCTCCCAGAGGAAAGCGGCATCGTTGTCTGCCATGAATCGGATCTTAAGGCCGCGTCCCTAGGATGGCCGCCCAAAGGCGACAGGCTCCGATGATATCTCCCACAAAACCAGGCGTAACGCATCACGCAACGCAAGTCGCAACGAAAGGCGCCCCATCCGAAGAGGAGGTGCGATCACTTGTCGAGAGGATCGTCGAAGGTGTTGTTCAACATGGCGACGTAGATGCGATGTCCGTCGCGAGCAATTCTGACCCGGCTCCATCGGATACCTCAGCGCCCGAAGCGACAATCGCCATCGGTGCCGATCACGGCGGTTATCCACTGAAGGAGAGACTGGCGTTTCGCCTCAAAGAGGCCGGTTGGGAGGTTGTCGATTGTGGTACCGATTCGCATGAGGCTGTTGACTATCCCGATTTTGCCCACGCCGTTGCGGTGAAGGTGGCAACGGAGGAGTGTCGCTGGGGCATCATGATTGACGGCGCCGGCATCGGATCGGCCATGGTCGCCAATAAAGTCCCCGGAGTCCGCGCCTCGCTCTGTTACGACATCTCGTCGGCTCGAAATGCGCGTGAGCACAATCACGCCAACGTCCTCACCCTCGGCTCCGGGTTGATCGGGGAGGCATTGGCGTGGCAGATCGTCGAGGCATGGCTCTCAACGGAATGGGCTGGGGGCAGACATGCCCGCCGCGTTGCCAAGATCGACGCGCTTGATCGGCAATACTCCGGGCAGGAATGAGACCACGCAAAGTTCGCACACGATGAATCGCGACACTCTTGTTGAGACCATCACTCGTGAAGTCCTTGTGGCTCTCTCCACGCGTTTCGACATGGCGGCGACCGGCGAAACGGTCCGCGAGGTCGTCGCCAACGGTGCCGATCGGGTGGCTTTCCATGGCGAGGCGGCTGACGTTCCGCTTGACCTGGCCAAATACATCGATCACACGCTTCTGGCGGCCGACACGACCGCGACCGAAATCGATCAGTTGTGCACTGAAGCGGAGCAATTCGGATTCGCTTCTGTCTGCATCAATCCAACATGGGTAAAGCGGGCGGCCGATCATCTTCGAGGAACCGGTGTCCCGGTCTGTACTGTTATCGGCTTTCCATTGGGGGCGACCACCACCGACGTGAAGGCCATGGAGGCCCGGAAGGCACTACGGGACGGCGCCCGTGAGGTCGACATGGTGATCAACATCGGTGCCCTCAAATCAGGACAGAACGACGTGGTGCTCAACGACATCGCCCGGGTGGTTGACGCCGCGCATGAAGTGGGAGCGGTGTGCAAAGTGATTCTCGAGACTGCCCTCCTCACCGACGAGGAGAAGGTGATCGCGTCGGCGCTGGCCAAGAGGGCGAAAGCCGATTTCGTCAAGACCTCCACGGGCTTCGGTCCTGGGGGCGCCACTGTCTATGACGTGGCGCTTATGCGAGAGACTGTGGGGCCTGATATGGGAGTCAAAGCATCGGGTGGTGTCCGGACCGCCGATGACGCCGAAGACTTGATTGCTGCGGGTGCTACGAGAATCGGCGCTTCCGCGGGTGTGCAAATAGTTGGTGGATCGGACGGAGGAGACGATGTCGACAGGTATTGAACTCAGGTCGTATGCGTTCCTGGACAGTCTGCAACCGCAGTACGCGGCCTTCTTGGGAACCGTCGCGCAAGGGTTTCTCCCGTTAGCGGGGGATGCTTCGCTGTGGGTAGAGGTTGCTCCAGGCATTGAAATCAACCGACTAACCGACATAGCTCTCAAATCAACGTCGGTGACGCCCGGGTTGCAGATAATCGAGCGTTACTACGGCGTTCTCGAGGTTCACTCCGAGGATCAGGCCGAGACACGCGCTGCGGGCGCGGCGATTCTCGATGTCATCGAACATACTGAGGATGATCGGATCAAGCCGAGGATCATCAGCTCGCAGATCATCAGGAGAATCACCGATCATCATGCTCAGCTCATCAACCGCACCCGGCACGGTGAGATGATCATCCCCGGACAAACTCTCTACGTCCTCGAATGTGAGCCGGCCGCCTACGCCTCTCTCGCTGCCAATGAGGCAGAAAAGGCTGCTGAGATCAACGTGCTCGAGGTGCGCAGCTTCGGTTCGATGGGACGGTTGTATCTTGGTGGCGAAGAGCAGGACATCGATGTTGGGTGGCAGGCCGCAGTGTCTGCCCTGGAAGGTCTAACCGGTCGAGACGCTGGTTAGTTTTTGTGAGGAGTCAAATGACGGACGAAGGAAAGGAGGAGCTTCATGGCTGAAGCTCTGGGAATGATCGAAGCGCGCAGCTTTCCGGCGATGGTGGAGGCAGCCGACGCCATGGTCAAGGCCGCGAAGGTCGAGCTGGTGAGTATGGAAAAGACAGGTGGCGGTTACGTCACGGCTGTGGTTCGCGGTGATGTCGCCGCTGTCAAAGCCGCGGTGGATGCCGGTGTTCGCGGCGCCGAGAAGGTCGGCGAAATCACAGGCACTCATGTCATCGCGCGGCCCCATGTCAACGTGGATCTCGCGTTGCCTCTTGGTCGCCAGAACCAGACTGAAGACGACCTCGGCTGATCCAGCAGACAGGAGAGACCCATGCAATTAGGCAGGGTCGCCGGAACCCTGGTTTCGAGCAACAAGGAACCCCTCTTGGAGGGCATGACGTTTCTTGTGGTGAAACAGATCGACGAATCGAATCAGGAAACCGGCTCATACGTCGTCGCCGTTAATGCGGTCGGCGCTGGAGAGGGTGAAATTGTCCTTTATGCGTCTGGCAGTTCGGCACGTCAGACCCAGTTGACGAAGGACCGTCCATGCGATGCCGTGGTCATGGCGATCGTCGACACATGGGATATTGCAGGTGAGGTCAGGTATCACAAAGGGGAGGAGGAACGCTCTGGATAGCTCGTCTCCCAGCGAGATCGAGATTCGATCGATCATCGACAGGGTCAAGGGTCGTATCGCAGCTGCCGAGTTCGCCGAACACACCGGCTCGGCGCTTCGCGCCGGCGATGAGTTGGCCGTTTCCGATGTTGAGCTGGTCGACGGTATCCACGCCACCATCGATGAGGCCGTCGGCGGTGCTGTCACAGCCTTCGCCATCTACCGAGAAATGGGTTTGGAGAAACGCAAGACGATCGTGGAGGCCGTGAGGTCGGCCATGCTTCGCGAGGGCGAGCACCTGGCATATATGGCAGCCGAAGAGACAGGAATCGGGCGGGCCGAGGACAAAGTGGTGAAGAACCGGCTCGTCACCACAAAAACGCCAGGTCCTGAGGACCTCGAGCCCCACGTGGTTACTGGTGATGCCGGAATGATGATCACCGAATATGCCCCATATGGCGTAATTGGTTCGATCACCCCAACGACCAACCCGACGTCGACCATCATCAACAACGCGATCTCGATGATCTCCGCTGGTAACGCGGTCGTTTTCAATGTCCATCCAAATGCCAGCCAGGTTTCGGTCGAGAACGTCAAGTTGCTCAATCGGGCGATAGTCGGTGCCGGCGGGCCAAGCGACCTGATCACGGCAACTCCTCATCCAACATTGGAGTCGGCGCGTGACTTGATGCATCATCCCGACATTCGCGTGCTCCTCGTCACGGGTGGGCCCGGTGTGGTGAAAGAAGCTCTCAAAACCAACAAGAAGGTGATAGCGGCGGGTCCGGGCAATCCACCGTCGGTCGTCGATCAGACCGCCGACGTCAGAGCGGCCGGACGAGACATCGTTCGAGGCGCCTCGTTCGACAACAACGTGATTTGCACCGATGAGAAAACGACAATCGTGATCGACTCAGTGGCTGACGCCTTGGCGCAGTCGATGACGGCCAATGGGGCGTATCGACTCAAAGAGCACGAACTGAAGCGTCTCGAGCGGGTGATCTTCAAAGAAATGGGCCCGCCAAACAAGCCGGGGGTGATCAACCCAGAGTTCATCGGCAAGAACGCCGGTCGGATACTCTCGGAGATCGGTATCAACGTCGGCGACGATGTGCGTCTTGCCATCGCAGAGGTCCCCCAAGCCCATAGCCTCGTTTGGACCGAGCAGATGATGCCGGTCATGCCAGTCGTGCGTGTCCAGAGCATCGATGAGGCGATCGAACTGGCGGTGAGATCCGAGCATGGATTTCGGCACACCGCTTCGATTCACAGCACCAACGTGGACACCATCACCAGGATGGCTCGGGCGATGAACTGTTCGATCTTTGTTGCCAACGGGCCCAATTTCAGCGGCCTGGGCGAGGGTGGTGAGGGATTTACATCTTTTTCGATCGCCAGCCCCACAGGGGAGGGCCTCACCCGGCCCCGCCACTTTGCACGCGCCCGCAGAGTCAGTGTTGTGGGAGCGCTTCGCATTGTCTGACCCAGCGATTGCAATACTCGAGTTCGACTCGATCAGTGCCGGGATCGTGGCGGGTGACGCCATGATAAAAAACTCGCCCGTTGGTTCGATATACGCGGGGACCGTGCATCCGGGCAAGTACCTGGTGCTGGTGAGTGGCGACACCGCCAGTGTCGCATTGGCACTCGATACCGGGTTGGAAATCGGAGCCGACCACCTTTCTGACACCGTCTTTCTCCCCGACATTCATCCCGACGTGACCAAAGCCATGGTCGGCGCAGAATCGGCAGCGTTATTGCGTGATGAGGCCTTGGGCATCGTCGAGACTTTGAGTGTTTCTTCTGCCATCGATGCCGCCGACGCGGGTGTGAAGGCCGCTGATGTCAACGTTTCCGCGGTTCAGCTTGCAGATGGATTGGGCGGTAAAGGCTACGTGCTCTTCTCCGGTCCGATTTCAGAGGTGGAGGCGTCGGTGGAGGCCGCCGTGTCCCGTACGGAACCGCATGGCTCGCTGGTGAGGTCGGACATCATCGCCCAGCTACACGAAGAAATGGCCGAAAACCTCGTTTCCCATCTTCAATTCATGAAACGTGTCGAAGGGTCGCCTTGATGCAACTGGCTCGAGTATTGGGGAGGGTGGTGGCCACCGAAAAGGCCGAAGGTCTGGACGGCGTCAGCCTTCTCATGATTCAGCCTCTCACCAAGCAGCAACGCCCGGCGGGTGGGACTGTCGTCGCGGCCGATGCGGTAGGTATGGCCGGTCACGGTGAGTTGGTCTATTTCGTCAGTTCTCGGGAGGCCGCCGAGTCTCTTCCCGAGAGGTTTGTGCCGGTCGACCACGCTGTTGTTGGGATAGTCGACCAGGTCCACCTGGAAGAAGAAGAATGAAGGTCGGCAAGGTCGTCGGCACTGTGGTGTCCACGATCAATATCCCCGTCCTCGACGGTCTACGACTGCTCGTGTGTGACACCGCAGATGCCGCCGGGAAACCAGACGGGTACACGATCGCCGTCGATGCGGTCGACGCCGGGACGGGGGACACCGTGCTGATCCTGGATGAGGGGACTTCGGCCCGACAGATCTTCGGCGAAGAATGGGGAGCGATTCGTGCTGTTGTTGTCGGCATCGTCGACGAGATTGTCATCGACGGCTCGTCGCAATACGTCGGTTAGCGATCCCGTCGGGTTGTCTACCTTCTACTATTCCTCTTTCGCAGGGGTATCCCAATCCTGGACGTCTTTGCCTTTTTCACGGGCGAGGATGTCGAGAGCTGCGACTGCCCCGGCACCTGCTGAGATGATCGCCTGACTCCGACTGGGTCGGGCCGATCGACCAACCACGTAAACCCGATCGACTGATGATCGGTTGTCTCTATCCACCATGATCGCGCCCTCATCGTCGGTATCGGCGCCGAGGCTCAGAGCCAGCTTCGCGTTTTTGCCCTCGGTGAGAATCAGATAGTCGCCGCTGATGTCGCCAGACTCGCTATGTGCTTTGAAAACCCCGTTGATCTCGACTGAATTCACTTCTTCCGAGATCAGCTTTGCGCCGGCGGATGCAACCTGGCGTTTGGCAACGGTTTGAAAGTCGGTGCCGGCCATTTCGGGGATTCCCAGATAGTTGTAAAGATAGGCATAGTTCATTGCTGTCTTGTCGGTGCCGAACACCGAGACTTGGTGTCCGTTCTTGGCCAGGAACAATGCGGCCGATAGTCCTCCCGGACCGTCTCCGACGATGATCACACTTGTCATTCGATCTCCTCTGGTTGAGACCGATATAACTTGACGAACCGAGGAAATATGCCCGGAACAAGCTTAGCGGGCGATGGGCTGCCAGTTGGCAAGATCATGATGGTGGGCGACGCTTACGTGGCCACATCGCTCACAGACAATGCGCACGATCCCCGCCGAAACGGTGCTCACCGTCTTCTCGCGGTGGCAGTGGGTTTGACGGCGCTGGCTGCGGTTTCTTCTCATGTTGCATGACCTCCCCTGGGAGGCTTTCTCTTGTGCAAGGTGGTATCGGCATTCGTTGGGCACTAATTGGGAGTCAACTCGCGGATGTCTGACATGACTAGTCATCGACCGGACCGATCTACTCACGATTGATCATGCCTGCCACGGTCCACGTGGCACCGACCCAGCCGATCCCGACAAGAGCGAATCCCTCCATCCCGTAGTCGATGCAGATCGGGTTGCCGGCTACTCGACATTGACTCTCGAGTCTCTCCGATCCCGCAAAGAAAGCCGCCATGAACAGACTGACGAGCCAGGATGGGGTTGTGGATGAGCGAGCACTGCCAATCGAGGGTCGCCTCGACCTGAGAAAAACCCTCCGACCCCTTCACGGGCAGTTCGCCGATGATGGGTGGTGGCTATCGGCCCGAACCCCAGACGGGCCGGGCTCGATTCGCATTCGAAGAACCCGCGCCGATGTGATCGGTGAAGCCTGGGGCGATGGCGCCCCGTGGCTGCTCAACCGGCTCGGTGGCCTTTCCGGGCTCGACGATGATCCGACGACCTTTGGTACTGACCATGAACTGATTGCCGAACTCCATCGTCGAAATATGGGTCTTCGCTTCGGACGGACGGATCTGGTCTTTGACTCCCTGGTTGTCGCGATCTGCAGACAGAAGGTCACCAACCAAGAAGCCGCACGGGCGATTCGCGGCCTGTATCGGACCTTTTCTGATCCGGCCCCTGGGCCCAACCCCAAACTCAGACTCCCACCCGACCCGCAGCGCATGGCTGATGCGCCATATTGGGCATACCACGAACTTCATTTGGAGAAGCGGCGGGCCGACGTCGTGCGGGCGGTGGCAAGGTCGGCCGAGAGAATCGAAAGCTTGCGTCGGGAGACACCGGCCAAAGCAGCGAGCGCTCTCCTTGAATCGCCAGGGCTCGGAGCTTGGTCTGTTGCTGAGACTCTGGTGAGTTCGCACGGTGACACCGACCAAGTATCGGTGGGTGACTTCCATCTCAAGCACATCGTCGTGCACCACATGACCGGCAGGGACCGTGGAACCGACGAGGAGATGTTGGAGCTCCTCGAGCCATTCCGCCCGAATCGGGGACGGGTTGCTCGATTGCTTCACATGCTGGGTCATGAGCCCAACTTCGGCCCGCGAATGACACCGCGAGACATCACTCGGATGTAGCGGGCTCCCGGGCTATCTCTCCAGCCAAACCACGATGAGATCCCCCACCCATTCCGGCTGACGCACATTCATGTGTCTGGCCCCTTCGACACGTTCGATGACACTCTCTGACCCCGAGTTCACCAGTGCCTGATGGAATTCGGACGCAAAGCTGTCGTCGACGATTCCGTCCCGATCCCCGTACATGATCAGTGAGACGAGATCAGTGTTCTCATCGGTGAGTTGCTGAGGATTACCGGCTAGCCACTCGTCGGGAGCCGCGTTGGGGCCAGCGCCGAAGAAGGGGAGCATCAGCAGACCCAATCGGGCTACGTCGTAGGGACCGGCCAACCCGACAAATCTGTCGGGAACGCCGGAACCGGGCACCGGACACTCCTGGGCGTATTGATCGCCGGTGAGGGCTGTCACAGCCGAGATATGGGCCCCCGCGGAATGGCCGATCACCGCCACGGTGCCGTCAGAGTCGGGAAGGGCACGAGCATGATTCACGGCGCAAGCCACGTCTTCGACCGCATCGGGAAATCCAGGAGATTCGTTGGAGAGCGTGTACCTGATGTTGACGGTGAGAAAACCCGCATCAGTCAGATGGTTGGCCAGGCCACGCATGAGGCCGGTGTCTCCCGTCACCCATCCACCGCCATGGACCAGCACCACGGCGGGAAATGGGCCAACTCCATTGGGAATTTTGATTTCGGCGTCGAGGGGGGGGAGCTCAACCAACGTTGTGGTGGTGGTTGGCGGGAGTGTGGTGCTGGTTGTCGTTGAAGCAAGCGTTGTCGTGGTGCTGGTTGTCGTTGCAGCAAGCGTTGTCGTGGGTGGGAGCGTTGTGGAAATCGTTGAGGACATGGTTGTCAGGTCTGCGTTGCCGGCAGCGCAGGCCGAGAGCACCAGCGCTGCAACCGCTAGGAGAGAAGCGAAGCTGCTGTGGCGTCTACGTGCCATTCAACCTCTCCATCACCTTCTCCGACTCGACCAGCCGGTGTGTTTCCCGCGAAAGAGTCGCGCAAGGCCTCGGCCTTGTCACTGCCAACGACCAGGAACATGATGTGGTTCGTTGCCCAGAGCAGTGGGTAGGTGGCCGTGATCCGTGTCTCATCGTGCTGAGGCACTTCGTTGGCGACGATCCATCGGTCACTCTCACCCAAAGCTGCTGTTCCTGGAAAAAGTGAAGCGGTGTGTCCGTCGGGTCCCATGCCGAGAAGTATCAGGTCCGGTTGTCGGCCGGCGTGTATCGATCGGATCTTCGCTTCATAAGAAAGAGCAGACCCCCGCGGATCGTGTTGGTTCCAGATCGGCCTGTGAAATGTCGCCGACACGTGATCCAGGAGCGCTTCGGCTACCTGGTGACCGTTGGAACGGTCGTCATCGTGAGCGACCCAACGTTCGTCGGACAACCAGGCGTCCACCTTCGACCAGTCAACTGGCTGTTGGCGAAGTGTCCGAAATGTGGCGACAGGAGTCGACCCTCCGGCTAGTCCAAGGCTAAATCGGTCCAACTGGGTTGCTTTCACAAAGTTGGCGATCCTCTCGGCAGCGACGGCGGCCACTACCGAGGCATTTTCGTGAATCACCAATTCCATCACGCGAACGGTAACGCCAACTCCTACATTTGAGGCATGCCCAAAACTGTGACCATCGATTGGGATGGCGGCCAAGTAACAGGACGTGTCAGCGGACATGGGTCGGATGGGATCCTCCTAGCTCACGGGGCCGGGACCAATCAGGACCATCCGCTGATGGTGATGCTTCGCGACGGGCTTGCAGAGGCCGGCCATATCGTGATGAGCTTCAACTACCCCTACACCGAGCGTGGCTCGAAGGCACCCGATCGACCCGAGAAGCTGCTCGCCTGTCATCGGGCCGCGGCCGACTTTCTCCGACCAACCGTCGATCATCTATATCTGGCGGGACGGTCGATGGGTGGCCGCGTTGGCACATATGTTGTCGCCGAAGGGGGAGATGTTGCTGGTCTCATCCTCTACGCCTATCCGCTACATCCGGCCGGCAAGCCAGAGAAGCTTCGTGTCAGGCAATTCTCCGAGATCGGCATTCCGATGCTCTTCTTTCAGGGAACAAGGGATGCCCTTTCGCGTATGGAGTTGTTCGAGACGCATATCTCGTCGTTACCCAACACAACCGTCGAGATCCTCGAAGGCGCCACCCATGGCGGCAAAGGCGGTGGTTGGACTGCGGAGACAATGGTCGAACGTCTCGTGGCGGACACAACTGTCTGGATTGGGGCGATCTCGTCTGGCAGAAGCATCCAGAAGGGGCCATAATTGGGGTCCACCCTCTGCGTTTCTCAAGGAGTCCTTTGATGTCTGAAGTAAACCTGCTGGTCAAGGCAGGTAGAACACCCGGCTCCCGTGAGTCAAGGCGTATCCGCCGGCAGGGCCAAGTTCCCGCCGTTGTCTATGGCGAGGGTGTACCTGTGGCAGTCCCTGTTGCCGTCGACGCCCGTGAGCTCCACACCGCCCTGCACACTGAGGCCGGGTCAAACGCAATCATCAGTCTCGAGATCGAAGGTGGTGACACGCTGACCACCATGGCTCGTGTCATCGAGCGTCATCCATTTCGAAGCGAGTACCGACATATCGACTTCGTCACCGTCGACCTGACCCAGACCGTCACCGCCGAGGTCACGATCCAGTTTGAGGGCACTCCTGTGGGTGTACGCGAGGGTGGCGTCTTTAGCCCTCGACGCACAACTGTCGCGCTCGAGGCTCTGCCCACCGAAATCCCCTCCTTCATCGAACTCGATGTTTCTGATGTTGAACTCAACGGTTCGCTTCGAATCGAGGACCTTCCCGAACTAGAAGGGATTGTCTACACCGAAGATCCCGAGGCCGTGATCATGTCCGTCACCGTTCCCGCAGCCGAGATCGTCGAAGAAGAACCCGAGCTCACTGAAGAGGAGCTGGCTGAGTTGGAGGAGCTTGGAGAGGGTGAAGCTGAGGAAGGCGCGGAAGGCGAAGAAGAAGAGGGCGAAGACAGCGAGTAGTCCGGTGCGTGTCGTCGTCGGACTCCGCAACTCGGGTTCCGACTACACCGGTACCAGGCACAACATCGGCCTGGAAGTGGTCGATCGCGTCCTCAGTCACTCTGGAGAGTTGCTGCGAAAGGCCCCGGCTCGTATCAGGGCCATGGTCTCTCAAACTGGTATTGGGGACGACAGAACGCTCTTTCTGGTCCCAAACACTTTCATGAACGAATCCGGTGGCGCGGTGAGTGCGGCCCTTGCTTATTACAAGATCGAGCCTGGAGAGGTTCTCGTTATTCACGACGACATTGACCTCTCGTTCGGCCGGCTACGTGTGCAGGTGGCCGGCGGAAGCGGTGGTCACAACGGGATACGGTCGGTAGAGAAGTCAGTGGGGACCAAAGAGTTTTCTCGGCTCAAGGTTGGTGTCGGGCGCCCCCCTGGATCGATGGACCCCGCCGACTATGTGCTGAGGGCGTTCACCAAAGTTGAGCGTCCCGAGATCGAGGTGGTTGTTGAAGACGCAGCCGACATCGTCGACCTTTGGTTGACTGATCGTGCGAAAGCTCAAGAAGTCGCAGCACTGAGGGGGCGCGATGGCTGAGTACGTTGGCGCGTTGGATCAGGGGACGACATCGACTCGCTTCATGGTCTTCGATCATGACGGCTCCGTCGTCTCGATCTCTCAAGAAGAGCACAACCAGATATTTCCCCGACCCGGATGGGTGGAGCACGATCCGGTGGAGATTTGGGCCAAAACGCAGTCTGTGATCGAAGGAGCGCTTGCAACAGCCGGGATCAAGCCATCCGATCTGGTCGCCGTAGGAATCACCAACCAGCGTGAGACGACGGTTGTCTGGGACCGAGAAACCGGTGAGCCGATTGCAAACGCCATCGTGTGGCAAGACACCCGGACTGCTGAACTCTGCGCCGAGCTGGGTGGGGATGAGGGTCCAGACCGGTTTCGGGCTAGGACGGGCCTCCCCCTGGCCACCTACTTCGCCGGCCCCAAAGCAAGGTGGCTATTGGACCATTACGACCTCCACACGCCAGCTGCTCGCGGAGATCTCGCGATCGGAACAATGGACTCCTGGTCAGCTTGGAACCTGACAGAAGGATCTCACCACGTCACCGATGTCACCAACGCCTCTCGGACACTGCTGATGGATCTGGTCACGACGTCGTGGGATTCAGATCTCGCTATCGAAATGGGCATACCCACCCATGCACTCCCCGAGATTGTTCCCTCGGTCGGTCACATTGCCGTGTGTTCGGGCGTGTTGGAGGGTGTCCCACTCACTGCGATTCTCGGCGATCAGCAGGCTGCCCTTTTCGGCCAGGCCTGTTTTGACCCAGGGGACGCCAAGAACACTTACGGTACCGGCAACTTCATGTTGATGAACACCGGCACCGTCCCGGTCCCTTCTGAAGCGGGCTTGTTGACGACGGTTGCCTACAAGATTGGAAAGGAGGCCACCGTCTACGCATTGGAGGGGTCGGTCGCTGTTTCCGGGTCGTTGGTGCAGTGGCTTCGCGACAATCTTGGGTTGATCGATGACGCCGAGCAGGTCGAAGAGCTTGCGCTGTCGGTGGGAGACAACGGTGATGTTTACTTTGTTCCTGCCTTTTCCGGGCTTTTCGCACCACATTGGAGACCGGACGCACGGGGAGTAATCACCGGATTGACCGGATTCGTCAACAAGGGCCACATTGCGAGGGCGGTTTTGGAGTCGACAGCGTTCCAGTCCAAAGATGTTCTCGACGCGATGACTCTCGACTCCGGCGTTGCCCTGGCCGAGTTGAGGGTCGACGGCGGCATGACCGGAAATGAGTTGCTGATGCAGTTTCAGGCCGATCTCTTGGATGTCGATGTGGTGCGGCCGGTCGTTGCCGAAACCACGGCTCTTGGCGCCGCGTACGCCGCCGGTCTCGCAGCCGACTTCTGGGGGAGCGTTGGGGAAATCAGGTCGATGTGGTCTGAATCCAAGCGGTGGGAGCCGTCGATGGATGGCGCCGAGCGGGAACGATTGTCCTCACGTTGGCGGAAGGCGATCGACCGCAGTCTCGGCTGGGTGGAGTAACCCAAGAGTCCTCGGCGGGTGCTTATGATCCGCAGGCATTAGTCGAGGAGGCGACATCTCGGTCCCGCATGCGCTCGCGCTGTTTCGAATCGTCATGGTATTGCCGATCATGGCGTTCACCCGCGCCGATCAGATCGAGAATCACCTCGCCATTGCCGCTGGGTTGTTTGCCCTTGCCGCGTTCACGGACTTTCTCGACGGCTTCATAGCTCGCAGGACGACGGGTGGCACCGTTCTCGGGGCGTTCCTCGATACCACTGCGGACAAGATCCTGGTTACAGGCTCGCTCCTGGCCCTGGTATCTGTGGATCGGGTGTCGATCTGGCCTGCCGCGATCATCATCTTTCGGGAATTCACGGTTATGGCACTGAGAGGTGTTGTGGCGCAGCGTGGTGGGCTGATCCGACCGTCGACCTGGGGCAAAATCAAGGCAGCAACCCAGTTTGCGGCCATCTTCCTCGCCTTTGTCCGTCTCTCCGAGCCGTGGGGCCCTTGGTATCTCGACCAGTGGGCGATGCTGGTAGCAGTGGTGGCCACGGTCGGGTCGATGTGGGGCTATCTCACCGCGTTTTGGGAGGTCGTTTCGACCGAACCAAGCGAGGTCAGTACGTGACCGAAGGTCGCGCCGTGTCCGAAGGTCGCGCCGTGTCCGAAGGTCGCGCCGTGTCCGAAGGTCGCGCCGTGTCCGAAGGTCGCGCCGTGTCCGTCGCCGTCACCGGCGGCAGCGGGATTGTTGGGGCGGCGGTGATCCGACACCTCGTCAACGCAGGACACGAAGTCAGGGCGCTTGCTCGATCTACCACGTCCGGCTCTGCGGTTGCTGCCCTCGGGGCGATTCCGGTCCCCGGTGACATCCTTGACCCTGAAAGTCTTTCCGACTTGGTGGGAGGGTGCTCTCGAGTCTTCCATGTCGCCGGCATCAACGAGTTGTGCACTCGTTCACCAAAACGGATGTGGGATGTGAACGTCGAAGGGACTCGGCTTGTCGTCAACGCGTGTCGCCGCTCGGGTGTGCAGCGAATGGTGCTCACGTCATCCGCGGTGACCGTAGGCGACCACGACCCATATCTGTCCGAATACGAGCGCACCAAAACCGAGGCTGAGAAACTGGCGTTCGCCGAGGCCCGCGGTCTCGAAGTGGTGGCAGTCAACCCATCTTCTGTCCAGGGCCCGGGCCGGGCAACGGGAAGCGCCGCCCTGATTCTGAATGCGGCCCGCGGCAAGCTGCGCTACCTCGTCGACACCACCATCTCACTGGTGGACATCAATGATTGCGCCCGTGGCCATCTTCTCGCCGCAGAGCGCGGTGAGCCAGGTCAACGCTACGTTCTCAGCGGGGCCACACTCACCATGTCCGAGGCTGTCGAGCTTCTCAATGAAATCGGAGGTGGCTCTCTGAACCCCCGATACCTATCGGTTTGGCTGTTGAGCGTGTTTGGCCTGATCGGCGAGTTGGCTGCGAAAGTGCTGCGATTCACCCCTCCGGTATGCCGCGAGACGGCGAGAGTCATGTCACAGAGCCACAAATATGATGGATCAAGAGCAGTCCAAGCCCTGGGTCTCGAGTACACCCCCATCAGACGAACCTTGGAGGAGACCGTCGAATGGTTCCGATTGGAAGGTCTGCTCACCACCTGAGTAGCGTCCGATCTCCTGTTCGGGAGAGGATGCCGGGAATGGCACCGAAGACCTAGCCCGGTATGATCGCCGGTCTTCGTGACCGCACCTCTCGCACCACTTCTCGTCGGTTGGCGTTCTGCGCCGCTGCCCGATTTCGAGTCGGTCTGGGCGGTGGCGCCTGGAGGCCGGGCTTTTGCGATCGCCGGTGTGTTCGACAGTCTCGGGGAGACGATGTTGGTCGTGATTCCCGGCGAAGGGGACGCCGAGGAACTCGTCGACGACCTCAGGCTTTTTACGGACAACGTGGTATTCGCCCCGGCATGGGAGACCCTGCCATTCGAGCATGTATCCCCAAACACGGCCACGATGGCGTTGAGATCCGAGGCACGTCATCTTCTGACGGCCGATGACCCCGTGATTGTGGTGGCCAGTGTCAGGGGAGCAGTGCAGCGGCTGGGTCCATCCCCGGTCGACCCGCTGACGATGGTGCCCGGGGACGAGGTGGATCTGGACGAATTGGCGCGGAAACTTGCTGTCCTGGGCTATCACCGCACCGACCGGGTGGAGGCCAGAGGCGAGTTCGCCATCCGCGGTGGAATAGTTGACATCTTCCCGGCCCAAAGCGATCAACCGGTGCGTCTCGATTTTTGGGGTGATCAGCTTGACGAGATCCGTGGCTTTTCGGTGGCGACCCAACGTTCTATGGAACCGGTGTCTCGACTGGTTGCCTATGCCGCCCGGGAGGTTCGTCCCGATCAGGACATACGGTCCCGCGCAGCTCATTTGCTCGTCTCGGAGCCATGGGCTGCATCAACGTGGGATCGAATGGCGGAGGGTCAACTCTTTCCGGGCATCGAGTCGTGGCTGCCTTGGATAGCAGATGAGCGGTCCCTCATGGACGAGATACCCCCAACAGCCCATCTTCTTCTGGTCGATCCCACCCGGGCCTTTGACAGATGCCGTGACCTGATGACAGAGGAGGCAGAGTTGGCGGCTGCTCTCGCACCCACTTGGGGAGAGTCGGCACCCGAGGCCGGTGATCATCCCGCGTTGTTCCTCGACTTGGAGTCGGCGCTGGAGAATCGGCGGTATCTACGAATGCCCGCCACTCCCACGAGGCCGGCCGATGACGTTCTGAACATCACAAGCCTCGACGCCATTCCGGGTGATGCTGAGTCTGTGGCCAAGGGGCTCAACCGATTGCTGAAACGTGAGATCGCCACGGTGGTTGCCATGGACGGTGAGACGGCTGCCGATCGGGTCGCGTTGACGCTCGGTGAGCAGGGTCTCGCCCTTGATCGCCTGGACCGACTCACCAACCCACGTTCAGCAGTGGTACCAATTGGAATCCACAAGGGTTTCGTAGCCGCAGACCTCGGAGCGGCTGTGCTCGGCGAGCAGGAGATAGCCGGCAGGCGGAGAGCGCATCGCAAGGTCGGGCGCACCCGGTCCGATGCTCGTCAGCAGTATCAGGACCTAACCGAGGGTGACTACGTCGTGCACTATCAGCACGGGATCGGGCGATTCGAAGGCCTTGTGTCCCGAACCATGGTTGGGATCGAGCGTGACTATCTGATCATCGCCTATGCGGGTGAGGACAAACTCTATGTCCCCGTTGACCAGCTTGCCGCTGTCAAGCGATACACCGGTGGCGAGGCGCCACGCGTCTCGCGCATGGGGGGGAAAGACTGGTCTGAGCAGAAGGCGAAAGTTCGCAAAGAGGTCGCTGCCGTGGCTGCCCACGTAGTCGAGCTTCACAGACAGCGAGCCCTGGCGACCGGTCATGCTTATGACCCAGACACCCCCTGGCAGCGCGAGGTAGAAGCCGCTTTTCCGTTTGAGGAGACACTCGATCAGTTGAGGGCCATCGGTGAGGTCAAAGCCGACATGGAGAAAGATCAGCCGATGGACCGGCTTATTTTCGGTGACGTCGGTTTCGGTAAGACCGAAGTTGCGATTCGAGCAGCTTTCAAGGCCGTTCAAGACGGAAGGCAGGTGGCGATCCTGTGTCCTACGACTCTGCTCGCCCAGCAGCATCAACAGACATTCTCTGATCGGTTTGCGCCTTATCCGGTGAGAGTTGAGGTGTTGTCCAGGTTCCTCACCACCAAACAACAAAAGGCTGTGGTCGCCCAGCTGGCCACCGGTGAAATCGACGTTGTCATCGGCACCCACCGATTGTTATCGGAAGACATCCACTTCAAGAGCTTGGGTCTCCTGGTCATCGATGAGGAACAGAGATTCGGTGTAGGCGCCAAAGACGCGATCAAACGGCTGAGAGTGGGAGTGGACGTGCTCACTCTGACTGCGACACCGATTCCGCGGACTCTGGAATTGGCACTCACCGGGATTCGCGATGTCTCTCACATCCGCACTCCGCCGGAGGATCGGCACCCGATCCTCACCTATGTCGGGCATTCTGACGAGCAAGCAGTCTCGGCCGCCATACGGCGGGAGTTGCTTCGCGAAGGGCAAGTGTTCTACGTCCACAACCGGGTTCAGTCGATCGACCGTGCCGTGACGCGGCTAGAGCATCTGGTACCCCATGCCCGATATGTGGTCGCCCACGGCCAGATGTCGGAGGGTCAGCTCGAACAAGTGATGATCGATTTCTGGAACCACGAGTACGACGTCTTGGTGGCCACCACGATCATCGAATCGGGTCTCGACCTCCCCAAGGTAAACACACTGATAGTCGAGCGAGCTGATCTACTCGGTCTCGCCCAGCTCTATCAGCTGAGGGGTCGGGTGGGGCGATCCAGTCAGCGCGCCTACGCCTATCTGTTCCATCCTGCCGATCAGTCACTCACCGAGGAAGCCCACCGCCGACTCGAGGCAATTGGCGAAGCCACCGACCTTGGTTCGGGGTTCCAACTGGCGCTGCGTGATCTGGAGATTCGTGGCGCAGGCTCAATTCTCGGCGAGGTGCAGAGCGGCCACATCGCGGCCGTGGGCTTTGACCTCTACTCAGAACTGGTTGCCGAAGCAGTCTCCGAGATGCAGGGACGACCTGTCGAGGACACCGGGCCGCCTGAGATCAGGATCGATCTTCCGGTCGACGCCCATCTCCCGTCGAGCTACGTGACCGATCAAGAGCTGCGCCTCGAGGCTTACCGACGACTTGCTGGCACGTTGACCAACTACGGTGTCGATGACGTGGCCACCGAGTGGGCCGACCGATATGGCCCACTTCCAGCTGCCGCGGTGGCGTTGATCGACCTTGCGCGACTTCGGGTGGAGGCGATACGGGTAGGTCTCGTCGAGATCGTCAGGCTTCGAAACGAGATCCGGATGGGCCCGGTCGATCTGAAGCCGTCTCAGGAGGTGCGTTTGAAGCGGCTGCGACCGGAGTCGGTGCTTCAAGCCGGCGAAGGGATCGTGTTCATACCTTCGGCAGAGCCGCTTCTGGAGAATCTGGTCAGCTTCCTCAAGGAGATGTGGCCCTCCGAGGGGAACCGTTCTTCGTCTTAGTGACGTCCAATATCTAGCATTTGAACTTCTTGCCCTCTTAAAGGACCTCCTCTTGAAGAAACTTCTGTCACTCGCGGCCGCGGCCGCACTTGTTCTTGCCGCTTGCGGCAGCGGCTCTACCACCTCCGTCGCGACTGTCGATGGTGAAGACATCACGCTTTCCCAGGTCGAAGCTCTGTTCGTGAGCGAGGACTCGACCATCCCCAAAGAGCAATTCGCCCGGTTCCTGGCATTCCAAATTCAGTGGGACATCATCGAGAACGCTGCCGCCGAGCAGTACGGGATTGAAATCACCGACGGAGAGGTCGACGCCGAAGCCGATCGGATCTATGAGGCGCAGGCAAATGGGGAGTCTCGTGAAGAATTCACGTCGAGTCGAGGTTTCACCGAGCAGTTCTTGCGCAGCTTCGCACTGCAGAGTCTCCTGGATGCTGCCATCGGGGCCGAACTCAGTGCCGAGGCAGCCCCTCCCAGTCAGGAAACAATCGACGCCGAAATGGCCGTTGCAGTGGCGTCGCTGACAGATGTGTGCGTATCACATATTCTCGTGCCTACCGCCGAGGAGTCACAAGACGTGGTCGACCGTCTCGATGCCGGTGAGGACTTCGGTGAGATAGCCGCCGAGGTTTCGCAGGATCCGGGTAGTGGTGCCGAAGGCGGCGTACTTCCATGTGGCTCCGCCGGCCAATACGTCCCAGAATTCCGGGATGCAGCTGTGGTGGCCCCGGTGGGTGAGGTCTACTCCGAAGTTGTCGAGAGCCAGTTTGGGTTCCACGTCATGATGGTCACTGACCGCACCGAGCCCGATCCCGAAGAGCTGCCGACCGAGGCCAGTGTGATTGAGCGTTTGACAACAGCCGCAGCCGGCGACCTGGTCAATATCTGGTTCGGCGATCTGGTCGTGACCGCTGTCGTAGTGGTCGATGAGGACTACGGAACCTGGACCACGGATCCCATCGGAGTGACGCCACCCGCCGCATGATCACGATCATCGGTCTAGGCCCCGGCGATATCGACCGAGTTTCGGGGCCGGTGTTGTCTCTTCTCGAAGACTCGAATCGAACGGTGATCACTCGCACCGAGCATCATCCAGCAGCTGCTCAGCTCGCCAAGACTCGGGCGGTCGTCTTCTGTGATGATCTCTACGAGAGCTCGGAGACCTTCGAAGATGTCTACGACGCCATCTGTGCCCGGGTCCTCGCTGCCGCCAAAAAGGGTGAGGTTGTCTATGCGGTCCCGGGAAGCCCGTTGGTGGGCGAATTCGCTGTCCGTCGTTTGATCGACTCCGGGCAACCCGTCGAAGTGATGCCGGGGGAGTCTTTTGTTGACGCCATCCTCGCCGAGATGGCTTATGACCCGCTGGATCGGGGCCTACAGATCCTCAACGGCCATTCTCTTCCTGACCCTCTGGTGTTGGACAAGCCAACGATCATCGCCCAGGTCGACCGTGCTGAGATCCTGGCTGATGTGTGCGCTCAGATCGACCGCGTCACCCCTGACGAAACAGCCGTCATTGTCCTTGCGGCAATTGGCGCCTCCGACGCCACCATTGTTGAGACATTCCCTGAGAACGTCGACTCGTCTCTCGCCGGCTACAGGACCTCGTTATTCGTGGATACCGAGCCGGGTGGTGTTGTTGGGGCGATCCAGACCATGCGGCTGCTTCGCGAGGAGTGTCCGTGGGATCGAGAGCAGACCCACGCCACCCTGGTCAAGAATCTCGTCGAGGAGTCATACGAACTGATCGACGCCATCGAGGCGCTTGATGACGCTGGTGACGACTTGGTTGCATACGCCGCAGTCGAGGACGAGCTGGGGGATGTTTTATTGCAGGTGTTGTTCCACTCGGTGATCGCCCGTCAGACGGGCGTCTTCGACATCGACGATGTCGCCGAGGTGATGCGTCAGAAGTTGGTCCGCCGTCACCCGCATGTCTTTGGTGACGTCGATGCCAAAACACCGGAAGATGTCAAAGCGAATTGGGATCGAATCAAACAGGAGGAGCGGGGTTCGGTCGTACTCGAGTCGGCCCTGGACGGTGTTCCGTCGGGGATGCCAGCCCTTCATCGTGCCTCGGAAATCCAGAATCGTGCCGCCAAGGTCGGCTTCGACTGGGGTCAGGCCGCCGAGGTGCTCCCCAAGATTCAAGAGGAATTGGATGAGCTGACTGCGGCGATGAAGGGCGATGGCGATATCGAGGCCGAGCTGGGTGATGTGATGTTTTCGGTCGTCAACGTGGCGCGACATCTTGGGATCGACACCGAGTTAGCCCTGCGGTCGGCGACAGGCAGATTTGAACAGCGCTTCCGTCGTATGGAGGCTGAAGGACCGTTGGCTGGATTGGACTTGGACCAGCTCGATGAGCGGTGGGAGACAGCTAAGAGAGGAAGCTGACCTGGGTTGGACCGCTCGACACCGAATGTCTCGTCGTCGATCACTCTGGTCCGGGCAACATCTATCAACCCGGTTTGGAGAGTCCCAGACCTGGGGGAGACGCTCACGGGGACTCAACGCCAGAGCCACGGTCCGCTCGGCGCTTCTCCGGGTGAGATGAAGGGCTGCCGCCATTTCAAACCGACCCAAACTCGAGTTCCTCAGAAGTACGGACGACATCGGCGTTCGGGTGAGTGACCTGGTCACAACAGCATGTCTGTTGGATCGATCCACCTCCCTGGCAACCCAAATATTGTGGGGAAATCCACTGGAGGGACTAGCTTTCAGGTCCTGTGTCTCACCTGTCTTTTTTGATTCGGCGGATCCGGCTGCTCGTTCGAGGGGTTTTGGTCGATCGCGACCATCCTCCCTTCGCTCATCTGAGCTCGATTGAGGACCCTGAGGAATTTGTCTGGGCGATTCTTCCTCACGCGGCGCGTTCGTTCTCCGTCAGCATCCTTCTGTTGCCAGAGAAGTCTGCCCGGGTTGCCGCTGTCGGATACCTGTACGCTCGGATGCTTGACACCTATGAAGATCTTTCCTTGTCGTGGGCCGAGGCGCGAACCTCTCTAGCTGGGTTCGCGGACCGTTATGGAGCTGGCCGTCCCGGGGCGGCACCGCCTGCCCCCACGCCTGCGGATCCGGATGCTCGTGACCGGGTCCATCTGCTGCTGCTCGAGCGTTACCAAGTTGTGGACGAGGTGTTCTTGGAGTTGAGCATCGAAGACCAGCAGCGAGTCACTCGTCTCGTCCAGGACATGGCTTCGGCGATGAGCGATGCCTCCACGATTTTCGAACGCCAGGGCGGGGTGTTGGACAACCAACAACAGGTCCTTGACTATTGCCGAGGAGTGATCGGGCTCCCGGCGCTGTTCGCAATGGATCTGTTGGTCGACAATGGATCAGGCGAACACGCTTCGGACGCCCTCGAGGTGTCCGAGCTCATCCAGCTCGCCAATATCACCCGGGACGTGGAAAAGGATCTCCAGCGTGGTGTCGCTTACCATCCTGCGCTCAAGCCCCATCTTGGCTCTGATGGTGACGGTGAGGTCGCAGTGGTGGTCGCCAGTGCCAGACGCGATCTGATGAGTCTCGCCATAAAGCGTGTTAGATCATTTCGCCGTCTCCTCGAGGCAGTTGACCTTCCTCGTCTCAGTGCGGCACGTGTCGCAGCGGTTTTGATGATGTTGTTCACCGAACGCCACTACGGCGCATACTCGGAGATCGCAGAAGCTCCCAGACTCATTCGCCCTCGCCGGGTGACAATGATGATGCTGAAATCGCTGCCGGCGGCTTTCTCTCCTCGGTGGGCGGATCGAATACTGATTCGAGTGGAAGAGGATCTTCTGGCCGCGGCCTGAGTGCACAGGCTCAACATGACCGTGGTGGTAGTTTGGCGCCGCTAGCAGCCGTCAGAAAGTTCAATGAGCAGCTCTACTATCGAGCGGGTGCATGCCCGTCAGGTGCTCGACTCCCGGGGTAACCCGACTGTCGAGGCCGAAGTCTCTACTCAATCGGGATTTGGCCGCGCCATCGTGCC